>JBBRWV010000124.1:0-10523 GCA_038248985.1 Phycisphaerae bacterium | reverse complement strand
GGGTTCCCCTTGGCTCTTGGGGTGTTGCGGGGGGGGGGGGGGGGGCAATTGAACGGGGCTCGGGGTGCGACAGAGGTGGTGCGGTACCTCAGTGAGTATGTTTTGCCGCTGGCGAATCGGGGGATGGAGCGCTCTTCGGGGGCGTTGGGGAAGGCGGCGGCGAAGCGTTTGCTGGCGTTGCATGCGGACGCGATGGTTTTGCATCGGGCGATGGGGAAGTTGCAGATGGCGGGGGCGGGGGTGACGGTGGGGAAGATCGCGGAGTTGCTGGCGCACTGGCGTTGGGCGTCGAAGCAGCAGACGCTGGCGCGTCGGGCGATGGTGTTGGGGGCGGGATTGTTACTGGGGGGTGTGGCGATATTTGGGTATGTGTTGTGGGGGTTGGAGGCGATTTACGGGAAGACGCCGGTGGCGCGGTGGGGCGATTTTGCGGTGGATGCGATTTGGTTGGGGCCGGCGATTATGTTATTGGGGGCGGGGATGGGGATTATGGGACTGATGCGGCGGTATCCATCGGTAGAATTACCCCACAATCGACAACCGTTGAGCGTGGAGGAGCGAACCTATTTGGAGACGGCAGAGGTTCGTCGCAGTTTGCAGAGTGTATTGAGAGGATAGGGAGCGTGGGGCGGGGGCGGGGGTCCGAGAATGGTGCAAATACGAAAAATATGCGATTAAATTTGCGGTTTGGCCTACTTGAGGTATTTAGATTTAGCTATAATGCCCAGGCATTTTTTCTTTTAAGGATCGAGCACAATGAAGTTAATTAGAAATCGTGAGAGAAACTATCGGATGCAGCGTAATCATTCGCGAATGCAAAGCGCGGTGGAAACGTTGGAGCCACGCTTGTTGATGGCCGGTGAGCCGACGGTGCGCTATGACGGCGACGACTTCTACGGGACGTTGGCGGCGACGCATACGTTTAAGATGAAATTTTTGGACACGGGCGGGTCGATTGACGCGACGACGGTGGTCAATCAGAACAACACGGTGAGGGTGATCAACAACAAGCTGAGTTACACGCAGTTGGCCACGTATGTGTCTTCGGAAGTCAGCAACAGCGGTCAGGGGCTGGAGGTAGTGTATTCCGTGACTGGCCCGGGTGGGGCGTGGGATGCGGCGGATGCCGGGGCGTATAACGTGGTGATGCAGTCCGGCACGGTGAAGGACAACAGCGGTAGTTTTGTGCCGACGGGGTTGAGCGGGGTGTTTTACTATTCGCCGACGGCGGCATTTGATGAGCGTTATTACCTGAGCACACAGCCGGACGTGAGCACGGCGGTGACCAACAGTCTGCTGGGGAGTGGTTACGCGCACTTTACGCTGTACGGGAAGTTCGAGAATCGGACACCGTCGCGTTACTACGACAGTTCTTATTACCGTGCGTGGAACGAGGATGTGGTCAATGCGGTGAACGCGCAGGCTTTTGCCACAGCGTGGGATCATTACGTGCAATATGGTTTGACTGAAGGCCGATCCGGCAACGAAGAGTTCAACGGAACGCGGTACAAGTCGGACAATCCCAGCGTGGTGACGGGGATCAACAACAGCACGTATGGGAGTGCGTTGGAGCATTTCCTGAATCTTGGCCGTCGGCAGGAGTTGCGTCCGAATCTTTACTTCAATGAAGCCCAGTACCTGGCGTTGTATCCGGGTGTAGCGGCGGCGATTTCGGCGGGCTTTGTGGCGACGGGCTGGGATGATTACCTGGAGGTTGGCGAAGTGAATCATCGCAGCCCGGGGAATGATTTCAGCGAAGAGTATTACCGTGCGACGTACCCAGATGTGGCCAACGCGGTGACGGCCGGGTTTTTCAAGTCGACACTGCAGCACTACCAGGTGCTGGGGCAGTATGAGAATCGGAATCCCACATCCACGTTTAATGAAGTGTATTATGTGAGCCAGAACGCGGATGTTCAGGCGGCGGTGTCGTCAGGAGCTTTCAAAAGCGGTTACGAGCACTTCCTGCTTTGGGGCCGCGCTGAAGGACGCTTGGGTCACGCCTGAGTAACGAGTCGCAGACGAGTGAAACTGAGCGCCCGTTTTCGCAAGGAAACGGGCGTTTTTTTATGCGCGCACTACCGCGAGGGGGGTATCGTTGGGATACTGTGAGGTGCGTGAGCCTCGTGGTGTGGGCGGCGTATTGAGCGAGTTTTTTGATGCCCCGATGGATGAAGTATTGCGAGCGCATTTTGCGTTGCGTCGGTTTTGGGGCGGCGATCGCAGTGCTGGTGTATCTGGGTTGGCGGGTGATGGACGAGAAGGTGGCGATCGTCAAGCCGATTCAATACATCGGTCATGCGGATGAGGCGGCGTATGCGGCGATGGGGGAGAGCCTGGCGGAGGGGCGGGGGTTGATGGTGCGGTATGTGAGCTGGCATTTTCTGGCGTATTCACCGGAGATTGTGCGGCGAGAGGATCATTGGCCGCCGTTTATGGGGGCGGCGATAGCGCCGTGTTTTTGGGCGTGGGGAAAAGCGGCGTGGGTGGCGAAGTTGCCGGCGATATTTATCGGGAGCGTGGGGTTGCCGGTGGCGGCGGCGGCGCTGGCGTACGCGCTGTGTCGGCGGGGGTATGCGGCGATGATCGCGGGGATGCTGATGCTGGCGCATCCGCTGGTGTATACGGAGAGCCTCAAGACGCTGAGCGATATGGCGACGGCGATGCTGGTGACGGCTTTTTGCGCGGCGTTGTTGAGTGCGCGGACGCGGCCGTGGCTGCATGTGGTGGCGGGGGTGTTTGCGGCGGCGGCGTATTATGCGAAGGGGAGCGAGATCATGTTGCTGGGGTTGTATCCGGTGATGGCATTGCTGGCGGAGGGTGGGCGGGTCTTTAGGCGGCGGTGGGTGTACCTGGGGATGCTGACGGCGGTGCTGCTGATGGCACCGTGGTGGTATGACAATTATATGCGGTATGGAAATCCCGTGCATAGCACGCAGAATTATGTTTCGGGATACATGGGACTGGTGGACTGGGAGAAGGGGACGTATACGCCGTACTGGAGTGGCAAGGCGCGAGAGCTGCCACGGACGGCGGATCGCTGGGAGAAGTATGGGAAGAGCTATTGGCCGCTGGTGGCGGATTATCGGGAGAAGGTGGCGCGGAGTGCGATGACGGGTGCGGGGAGTGAGCGGAGTTTGTGGGGGGAGTATGGGAGGTGGGGGTATTGGGCGCGGGATGTTTTGATGGGGGAGTATGCGCCGAGCGACACGTTCAAGGGGCAAGGGCTGCGGGAAAAACAGCGGACGGCGGAAGCGTGGCCGGTGAGCGAGTGGAGTGCGCCGGCGTGGCAACTGTCGGCCGTGGGGGCGTTGTTTCTGGTGCTCGCGGCATTGTGTTTGCGGCCGGTGGCGCTGGGGTTGACGTGGTGGCAACGGCGGAAGGCGCGGGAGTTGGAGGAGGCGGAGGAGAAGGTTTTGGCGCGGCGATCGAGCTTGTACAAATACATTGGGCCGCCGGTGGCGCTGGCTGTTTTAATCGTGGTGCAGGGGGCATTTCTGGCGTACTTGTGGGAGCCGCAGGCGCGATTCTGCTGGATTTTTCCACCGATATTGGCGGCGATGGGATGTGCGTTTCTGGCATTGGTGGTGGAGCTGCCGGTGCGTCTGGCGGGGCAGGCGGGGGCGTACTATTGGAAGCGTTCGCGATGGAAGGTGGAGTGGTTGGAGCGGAGTCGAATGCTGCGGCACTGGCACTTGGCGCTGACGCTGGTGTTGGGAGGGTGGCTGTATATGCATGGGGATGATGTGTTGGCGCGAAGGGCCGCGGCGTCCTGGTTGCCGGCGCTGGATCGGGTGCAGGCAAAGTATTTGGCGCTGCCGTCGCCGAAGCGGAATGGATATCCGTACACGGATCAAATGCAGCAGGTGACGATGGGGAAATGGATTGGGGAGAACTTGCCGGAGGCGGTCATCATGACGCGTTTTCCGTGGCAGTTGCTGTTTTATTGCGGGCCGGGGAACAAGGCGGTGGCGGTGCCGTACGCTTCGGCGGAGGAGATTTTTTCGATTGCGCGCTATTATCGCTGCACGCATCTGCTGGTGGATTTTACGGTCGATGAGAATCGCGATATAAGTGATTACGTAGCGGGGCGTCGCGGCGGATTGAAGGCGGTAGAAAATTCGCCGAACCCATTGTACGAGATGGATTTTTCGAAGCTGCCGACCAAGGCGCTGGACGCGTTGTATCCGATCAAGAAAGCTGGAAAGGCAAAGGAGTGATGATGGCTACGGTGTTACTGCTGCATGGGTTTCCGCTGGATGGCACGATGTGGGCGCCGCAGGTGAGGGCGCTGGAGGCGGCGGGGCATCGGGTGTTGACGCCGACGCTGGAGGTTTTGCCGGCGGGAAATCGGACGCTGGATGCGTGGGCGGGGCAGATCCGCGACTTGATAGTGCGGGAGGCGGGCGGGCGGGCGGTGGTGGGAGGATTGTCGATGGGGGGTTATTTGTTGATGGCGTTGCTGCGGGCGCATCCGAGCTGCGTGGGGGCGGCGATTTTTCTGGACACGCGAGCGGAGGCGGTTGGGGCCGAGGGGCGGGCGGGGCGATTGAAGATGATCGAGCAGGTGCAGGCACATGGGACCGAGGGGGTCATTGAGCCGCTGTTGGGGCGGATGCTGAATAAGTCAGCCAGTGAAGAGGTGCGGGAGCAATTGCGCACGATCATGCGGCAGCAGGCGGTGGAGAGGGTGGTGAGCGCCCAGGCGGCAATGGCGCAGCGGCGGGATCAGACGGATTTGTTTCCGACGCTGAAGATGCCGACCCTTTTTATCTGCGGGAGCGCGGATGCGCTGACGCCGCCGGCGATGATGCGGGGACTGGCGGCGAAGACGGCGGGGGCACGGTTTGTGGAGATTGCAGGGGCGGGGCACATGTCGAACCTGGAGAATGCTGGGGCGGTGAATGCGGCGCTGCTGGAATTTTTACAGGGGCTATGAAGCGAGGCGTGAAAAACCTTGCCTTTGCGGAGGCGGGGGACGATCATTGAGGGTTGATAACTGACCGTGGAGCAAGCATGTTTCGATACGCATTGATGGCAGCGGTGGTACTGGGGGGCGCGGGCAATGGGTGGGGGCCAACGACGGGGACGGCCGGGGGCGGGGCGGATACGCGAGCGGCGCAGACGGTGCCGGTGGAGCCGGAGTTGCCGAGCCCGAAGGCGGCGTTACAGACGATTTATGCGGGGCTGTTGGCGGGGGATGTGGCGACGGTGCAGGCGTGCCTGGTGTTTGATTCGGAAGCACAGCGAGAGTTGTTTGAGTTGGAATTTACGCGGCTGTGGGCGCCGCTGCGGGTGGTCAAGGCGGTGCGCGGGAAGTTTGGGAAGGAGGCGTTGAAGGCGTCGCGGATCGGGGAGGTGGCGGAGTTGGAGACGCAGATCACGACGGTGGCGGCGGAAGTGGAGAAGGTGGAGTTTGCTTTCGACGGAGATACGGCGACGGTGGATGAGAAGCGTGCGGCGAACAATCCGAATGCGGAGACGGCGTTATCGGGGGTGGGTTTTCGGAAGGTGAAGGACAAATGGAAGGTGGTGGCGAGCACGTTTGGGGACATGCCGGGGGACGCCACGCCGGAGCTTTTGAAAATGATGCGCGGGCAGCGGGACGCGGTGGCCAAGGCGACCAGTCGGACGATGGGGCGTTTGGAGGCGGGTGAATTCAAGACTGGCGACGAGGCGTGGGCCGCATATGAAGCGGCGTTGCAGCAGGCGGCGCGTGAGGGGAAATAGCTTTTTGGGGCTTCCGAGGAGCCCGTTCTCATGAAGAGGAGGTAACGCATGAAACGCATGACAGTGGTGATGACGGCGTGTGCCTGTCTGGGGATAGCGGCGGGGGCGTGGGGGGAAGGGGGCGCAGCGCAGAAGACGGCGGCGACGACGGCTTCGCGGCCGAAGGTTGAGATCGATTTGAAAGATCCGCAGGCGGCGTTGAAGACTTATTTCCTCGCGCAACAGACTCTGGACTCGGCGACGATCAAGAAGGTAATCGTGATCAGCGACACGACCAAGGCGGGGCTGGCGGACGTCACGATCACCTATTATTTGTGGTCGCATTATCTGGAGCGTCAGGCGATTGCGAAGTTTGGGGAGGCGGAGGGGATGACAGTGCTGTCACACCTGCGGTCGCTGGATGAGCAACTGACGATGGATTTGAAGCGGGTCGTTTTAGGCAATGTGGACTACAGCACCGACCGCACGAAGGCGACGATTTACCTGCGCGTGGAAAGGAATCGCCCGGAAGGATTGCAGACGGATCAATATACGTTTTTGGATTCCTACCATCTGGTCAAGGATGGCAGCGTGTGGAAGGTGGATTATCTCAAGACCTATGGTCTGGTGGATCCGGAAAAAGAGCAGCAGTACCAGTTCAACATGGGAATTTTTCCGAAGATGGTGGTGGTGCTGAAGGAGTTGTCGACCGATGTGCGGGCGGGGAAATACCGGGAGGCCTCGCAGGTGAAGAACACGCTGGATACCAAGTGGAAGATCATTGAAGAGGCGAATCTGCCCAAAGAAGAAGCCGAGCCAAAGGAGTAGTTCAAGGGCGAGGAAAAACAGGCGGGCGGAGGGCGGTGCGACGGTGCGGCTTCACCAGGCTTTTTTCACCACCGCGCCGGGATAGTAGAAGTTCAATATCTGTTTATAGCCACTGCCTTGGAGCGCCAGGGCCTGGGCGCCCCACTGGCTCATGCCGATGCCGTGACCATAGCCTTTGCCATTGGTGAGGGTGATGCGGTCGGTGCTATCGACGATTTCAAACCAACTGGAGAAGGGTTTGGGGGTCTCGCCGGCGGGATCGTAGACGAGGGCGAGGCGGAATTCTTCGGCGCGGATGGGGGAGGAGCGACCGGCGGCGTCGGCGAGCAAGAGTTCGGTGGGGCGGCCGGTGGTGGCATTGCGTTTGTTGATGGTGACGCGGGTGATGGGGCCGAGGGCGAGCAGATGGCTGAAGCCGTTGCGTGCGCCCCAGTTGCGGATGCAGCGGGAGAGGGCGGTTTTGGTGACGGTCATCGCGGGCCAAGTGTATTTGGGGCAATTGGAATCGATGCTGCCGGTTTTGCGGGCGGCCAAAACGTCCAGGGAAAAATCACCCCAGGCGTCGAAGGGGTCTTGCGTGGCGCCGCCGTTGCAGGCGGAGTAGTAGGCGCAGAAGACGCCGCTTTGGGCGCCGAATTTTCCGAGCATGATCTGGCCGCGGGTGGCGGCGACGGCCTGGCGGCTTTTGGCGGTTTCACCGGCGATGCCGCCGTACATCTGACTGGATTCATCGTTGGTGACATCCCACGGCTTGGAGGCGCCATCGGTGGAAATTTGATAGACCGCGTAGGTGCGGGCGGCGACGGCCTGAGTTTTGTAAGTTTCGATATCCCAGCTCCCGTAGAGTTCTTTGGCCAGGACGCCCTGGAGGTAGCTGTCGAGGGGAAGGGTGTTGAGGCCGATGTATTTTCCGTTGGCGAGGCGGACGGCCTCGACCTTGCCGCGGTAGCTGCCTTTTTTGATGGCCGGGGGGTTGTCCATTTCGGAGGTGAGGCGGACGCGAATGAGGGGCTCGCTGTAGTCTTGGGGCAATACGACGATGGCGGGGGTTACGGGGCCCAAGATGCGGGGTTTCTGCAGTTTGATCGGGGTGACCGGGAGGCGCTCGTCGGTTTTTTTCACGGGGTGAGAGGCGGGCGGACGCACCAGGGGTCCGTGGTCGAGCGGAGGGTCGGTGCAGGTAGCCAAAGCGAGGGCCGACAGAGCGACCATCGAACGAAGCGTCCAACGAAGCGTCCCGTCGTGTTTGTTCATAGGCCCAGCCTTCATTTTGCATGCATGTGAATGGTCGCCCGAAATCTCCCCATTCCATCTTCGTCATGCGCTAATGATTTCGATAAGTAAACCCGGTTGGGGAGGGGCGGAACGCAAGAAAAAGGGGGAAAAAGGAAAAAAGGGGAACGGGGTAAAAAGGCAAGGACACAAAAAATCAAAATTTTCTGTGTCCTTGGCCGGATTCAATCATCACCCCCCCACCGCGATGGCGTATCAATCGATTTTGCGCAGGTCGAGGCCCATATCGATCAGGCGGGCCTTGATTTCGAGCAGGGAGGTCTGGCCGAAGTTTTTCACGCCGAGGAGTTCGGCCTCGGTGCGTGTGGCCAATTCGCCGACGCTGTTGATGCCCAGGCGTTGGAGGGCTTTGCGGCTGCGGACGCTGAGTTCCATTTCGTTGACGTTCTTGTTGAGGATGTGTTCGGGGATATTGGCGGCGACGGCTTTGAGGAGGTCTTTGCGGGCCTGACTCTGCTGTTCTTCGAGGGCCTGTCCGAGGCGGAGGCCCTTGTTGGTGAGCATTTCCTTGATTTCGTCGAGGGAGGTTTCGCCAAAGTTTTTGTACCCGAGGAGTTCGGCTTCGGTGATTTTGAGGAGATCGCCGAGGGTGCGGATGTTCATCTTCTTGAGGCAGTTACGGGCGCGAACGGAGAGTTCGAAGTCGGTGACGGGGGTGTCGAGGAGGGCGTTGCGTTTTTCATTGCGTTTTTCGATGTCTTCATCGAAGCTCATGCCGATGGATGAATCGATGTCCTTGGAATAGAGGCGGGCGCGGGGATGGTTGGGGGCGACGGAGAGGAGGCGATCGATGCAGTCTTCGGCGTCGTTGTAGCGTCCGACATCCTCATAGAGGATGGAGAGGTTGAGGAGGACGCCTTCGCGGACGGGGCGGCGATCGGCGAGGATCTCGTAGACTTCGATGGCGCGCTGGTCAGCCCCGCGGAGATCGAGCAGGTAGCCGAGCTTGAACATGACTTCTTCATTTTCGTGATCGAGCTCGTGGGCTTCATCGAGGCGATCGATGGCGGTTTCGATATCGCCATTCTTGACGGCCTTGAGGGCGGTCTCGAAAAGTTCACGGGAATGCGTGATATCGCGCGTGGTTTCCTGCATTGCCGAGTTATCAATAGTTTGGGTCATGTGCGCTATCCCTAGTCTTTCGGGAAAAGTAAAGTCCACCAAGAAAACGTGAACCATACAGAATACCCCCCCCGGCCTATTAACTCAACTCCGCCTGGGCATCTACAGCGGGCAAGGGGGGCACCTGCGCTACGGAGGGGCTGGAGGGGGATTGGAGTGCGGGAGTCTTGCGGGCGGCTTTCTGGCCCAGGAAGGGATGTTCAAAGAAGCGGTAGGTAACGGTGGAACAGAGAACGATGAGCATGGCGCAGAGGCCGGTGAGGGCCCAGTACTTTTTCGGTCCGAGGTCGGCAATAGGAGTGTGCGTATTGACCCAGTTCAGGACAAGGTAGAGGACGAACATGTGGAGGAGGTAAACGCTGTAGCCGATCGTGCCGAGAAGGCGGGCGGGGGCGGTGGTCAAGAGGCCGAAGAAATCGGCACCCCAAGCGATACACGTGAAGGCGACAAATACGAGCAAGCTGGGCAGGAGGTCGAAGGCATCGTCGGAGAAATGCGTCGCCAGGAGGACGAAGAGGCAGGCCAGCGCCAGCAGGGAGCCCAAGCGTCGCCGCCAAGGGGTCACGGCGGGCAAGATAGGAAGTATCTGGGCGGTGATCATGCCCAGGAGGAACAAGATGCAGTCGGAGGGGTTGAGCTGTTTGGTGAGCGTGGAGGCTTGATGGTGCGACATCGCATACATCCCTGCAGCGTAGGCAACGACGGCGACGAGGCAGAGGAGCGAAAACTTTCGCCAGCCGGTGCAGAGGGCCAGGAGGGGGAAGATCAGGTAGAACGCGCATTCATACCAGAGCGTCCAGGACATCATGAGGAGGGTTTTGACATCGACGCCGTTGATGACGGCGGAAGGTCGGAGGCCGGGGACCAGTAACTGGAAAATTTCGACGAAGAGTTGGCGCGTGGGAACACGCAAAGAAAAATGACTTTGGACGGCCACGACCAGCAGCACGCCGCCGACAAGTAATCCGTATAAGGGCATGATGCGGAAGAAGCGGGCGCGGTAAAAACTGCGAACGTTCAGCGGTTTTTTCATGGCTTTGGACCAGAACAGAAACCCGGTGATCATGAAAAACAAGATCACGGGCACTTGACCGATCATGGTGTAGAAGCGGGACGGCGGCCAAGACCACGCTTTGCCGGAGAAATAGTAATAGTTGGTGACGGAATGGCAGAAGATGACGCCGGTGGCGAGGAAGCCGCGGAGGCCGTCGAGGCCGAGGTAGCGGGGCAGGGCGGCGGCGGCAGACGGATCGCGGGGTGTGGGTGGCGCGGCATCGGCCTGCAACACGTGTTGAAAGAAGGGGGAGAATCGGCGCACGATCCAGGCGAGAGCCACCAGCGCGCTCATGACCACCGCATACGGCCAAACGCTCGTAACGCTTACCATTACCCATCTTTTCTAAATAACCAAATCGCTATCTCTAGGAGAATAGAGCAGTTGCCAAAAACATTTCACATATGGACTTGCGCGAATGCGAATAATGTGTTCTAGTGGCGGGCATGGCACGGAAGCCCACTATGCCCAACGGCGAGAACTGCTCGCTCCTTGAACTCGAAACCGCCGCCCACTC
>JBBRWV010000123.1:0-10538 GCA_038248985.1 Phycisphaerae bacterium | reverse complement strand
CCCGGAGGAATCGGATGAATCCGCGGGTGATCAAAAGGAAGATGAGCAAGTGGAAGAAAAAGCGCGCCGTGCACCACCACTACCCGCAGCCTACTCAAGGGTTCCGAGATTCCATAGTTATGCTTCGTTGAACGGTATTGGGCTTAGGCCAAGGGATTTCAGGAGGGTGGGGGTGGTGATTTTTTCATAGCCGAGGGCGTTGGGGTGGATGCCGTCGGGGACGTAGGTGTGGAAGGTTTCGGGGGAGGAGGTGAGAAGGGCTTGCCAGTTGGGGTGGTGGTCGATGAGGAGGAGGGAGTTTTCGCGGGCGAGGGTGCGGTAGAGGTCGTAGTAGGATTCGTAGTTGGGGCGGCGTTCGAGGTGGATGGCGGTGGGTGGGTTCATGGTCATGAGGATGATTTGGCAGCGGGTGTTCTGGTGGAGGATTTGTTGGATCATGGATTCGATATTGAGGCGGACCTGGGCGAGGGAGGTTTGGAATTCGAGGAAGGCGTCATTGATGCCGAACTCGATGATGACGGCGTCGGGGTTTTTGTCGAGGACGCGTTCCTGGAGATTTTGGAGGCCCCAAGTGGAGCATTGAGCGCCTTGGCCGGAGTTGGTGACGCGGGCGAGGTTGGGGAATTGGGCTTGGAGGGCTTGGCGGAGGTGGCCGACCCAGGCACCGCCTTCGGTGAGGGATGTGCCGTAGGTGACGATGTGCTGGGGATGGCCGGCGCGGAGTTGATCGACGAAAGAAGGGGAAGTGGGCATGGGGGATCCTTGTTATGGATGCGGGAGGATGGAGGGATAACGATAGTGGGAGTGGGGGAGAGGCTCAAGGGCGAGGGGCAGCAATCGGGGGGAGAAATGGGTGAGTTTTCAATGGGAGGAGAGACGGTATGATGAGGGGGCAACAGTGTGGAAAAAATTGGAGCCGGTATGAACGCCAAGAAGTTGATTTTGATAGCGGTGGGGATGTTTTTGGTATTGGCGATTGGCGGGGGGGTGATGTGGTACATGAATATGCCGCACACGGCGGAGGCGCAGTTTGCGGTGGCGGAGCGGATGGAGAAGGTGTTGCGAGGGGATGCGTTGACGAAGACGGCAAAGGAGTTGCAACCGGCGATCGATGCGGCGTGCGAGGCGTATCGGAAGGTGGGGAAGGATTATGGCAAGAGCGCCAAGGAGGCGGAGGGGTTGAAGCGGGTCTTTAGTTTGCAGGATTTTTTCAAGGATGAGGGGAAGGCGATGGGGGCGTTGGAGGAGTTGATTAAGGAATATCCGGAGGAGGAGAACGCGGGGTTTGGTTTGCAGGAGCAGGCGCGGTTGCTGCGGAAGTCGGGGAAGGTGTTGGCGGGTGGGAAGCCGGCGGATCAGTTGCCGCCGGAGGCGTTGGAGAAGTTCAAGCAAGCGGTGGAGAAGCTGGGGGAATTTCGGAAGAAGTTTGAGACGTCGAAGGATGCGGATTCGGCGTTGATGGAGATCGGGCGGATCTGGAACGATGACATTGTGGATCCGCGGGTGCGGGCGATCGAGACGTTTGAGCAATTGATCAAGGATTATCCGAACAGCGATCACAAGCCGGAGGCAATGTACCGGTTGGGGCAGTTGTATGAGTATGCGCGGGACAATGAGCGGGCATTGCGGTTGTATACGGATTTGATTGAGAATTATCCGAAGGGGGAATGGTATGAGAAGGCGTTGTTTGCGCGGGCGAAGCTGCTGGCGGACAAGATGGAGCAGCCGAAGGATGCGGCGAAGGATTTTGAGAAGTTTGCGAAGGAGTTTCCGGAGTCGCCGATGAGTGGGCAGGCACAGGGCGGGGCGAGGGAGTCGAAGGCGAAGGGTGCGGAGAAGGACGGGGATGATTATGGACGGAGTCGATATGGCGGGGCGATTCCGTACGACACGTTGCGGGACAAGCCGATACCGCCGAGCCAGATGTTCAAGGATTTCATCAAGCTGAAGCTGGATGCGCAGAAGTATGAATTGGATGTGACGTTGGCGCCGGGGGAGAGTCGGATCAGCGTGAAGGGGACGCTGGAACTGGTGAATCGAGGGGAGGACAAGAATGAGTTCATGCTGATGCTGGCGAATGGATTTGAGGTGAAGAGTTTGACGGTGAACGGGGAGGTGGCGGAGGTGAACTATGGGCAGGAGGTGATCAGGATCAAGGTGCCGACGATGTTGAAGAAGGATGCGACGGCGAAACTGGCGTTTGAGTACACGGGGCAGTTTGCGGAGCCGGTGCCGGAGATGCCGTCCATGCCGACGAAGTTTGGTCCGAAGAAGAGTCCGACGACGGCGCCGGGGACGGAAGGCGGGACGGGGCCGACGACGGGGCCAGCCACAGCGCCGGCGAGTGCGCCGGCGCTGGTGAAGTCGAAGTATCCATATAATCCGCAGTTGGCGTTGGGCGAGTTTGGGTACGGGCTATCAGGCGGGGCGTGGTATCCGATCACACTGATCGGGGATGTGTTTGATGCGAAGGTGACGATGCACACGCCGGGGGGAATCGAGGCGGTGGGGAACGGGGCGTTGGACAAGCGGTTATCCGGTGTGAAGGGTGGGGCAGCGGGGGAGTTTGTGTTTACGACGCACAATCCGGTGTTTGGGCTGTATTTTGCGTACGGGCCGTACACGGTGCAGGAGAAGAAGGTGGGGGAGGTGATGTATTACACGTATTTCCGGCCGGAGAATGTGTCGAAGCATGATGCGTACGTGACGGTGGCGGCGCGGATATTGGATTTTTACAGCGGGAAGTTTGTAGTGTTTCCGTATGAGAAGCTGGCGATTGTGGAGGTGCCGCTGCCGCCATTTTTGGGCGGGGTGGGGCCGGCGAGTTTGATGTTTTTGCATGAGAACATGGTGAAGATGAAGGATCCACCGGAGACGTTGCTGGCGCATGAGTTGGCGCATCAATGGTTTGGGAATTTGCTACCCATCAATTTGGCGGATGATGGATATCACCAGTGGTTGTCGGAGGGGTTTGCGACGTATTGCGATGCGTTGTACACGGAGAAGCAGGATGGGCCGAAGGCGTTGGCGCGGCACATGCAGAAGTACGGTCAGTTGTATTTTCAATTTACGTCGATGATGACGAAGGGGAAGGCGTCAATACGGGATACG
Source organism: Phycisphaerae bacterium (assembly GCA_038248985.1). Taxonomy (GTDB): domain Bacteria; phylum Planctomycetota; class Phycisphaerae; order WQYP01; family WQYP01; genus JBBRWV01. The sequence continues at coordinate 7,427 of JBBRWV010000123.1, read as the reverse complement.
CCGATGGGCGGGGCGTTGTACCGTCCGGTGGTGTACGAGAAGGGTGCGTACACGCTGCACATGCTGCGGAAGGTGATGGGGGATGAGAAGTTTTTCAAGTTGATGGCGGAGTTTGTGACGGAGAACCGGAACAAGGGGACGACGGTGGATGCGTTCCGGAAGATGGCGTCGGCGGTGCATGGGAAGGATTTGAGCTGGTTTTTTGCGCAGTGGTTTGACCAATCGAGTTTTGCACGGTGGGCGATTGGGAAGGTGGTGGTGGAGGCGGACGAGAAGGGCGGATCGGCGTTTAAGATTGGGTTTGAGGTGACGCAGCCGGACGATCTATTGCAGACACCGCTGGATATTGCGGTGATCGGCGAGGGCGGGGAACGGCAGGTATTTGCGGATCAGATGATAGACAAGAAGGAGCAGACGTTTGGGTTTACGGTGCAGTTCAAGCCGGTGAAGATTATTTTGGATGAGGACTTCTGGGTGTTGAGGCATCCGGGATCGGGTAACATCTGGGAGGCGAAGGCGGCGGTGACGACGATGCCGAAGACGACGACGCCTTAACCACGAAGACGCGAAGAGATGAAGGGCCACGAAGACGACTGAGGGAGATTGATGTAATGGCAGGACGACGATGGGCGATGTGGAATTTGGGTTGATTTTGGGTTTGGTTGAACCTGGATGAGTGGGAGGCGTAGTAGAGATAGTGAATAGGCGTGGATCCAACCGGATGAAGGTGCTGCTGATGGTGACGGTGATACGGACGAAAATCGCCCGGATGGTGGCGGCGATGGTGTGCGTGCTGGTGCTGGTAGGGACGGGTACGGTGGCGCGGGGAGCGGAGGCGATCAAGGGGGAGATATTGTCGGTGGGGTTGGGTGGAGTGCGCGGGAAGGATAGCGTGTTTCGGACGGGGAGCTGGGTGCCGGTGCGGGTCAATCTGGAGAATCACACGGGGAAGGAGTTTGAGGGATACCTGGCGGTGCAACAGCATGATCTGGATGGGGACAAGGTGGTGTCGCGGAAGCACATCAGTTTGGCGGCGACGGTGGCGACGCGGGAGGAGTGGGTGTACTACTGGCCTTCGCCGGATATGGAGGGGCGATTGGGGACGCAGTCGGTGATTGTGATGGATATGGATAACAATATAGTGAACGGGATCGGGATGGCGGGGGTGCCGGCTGGGAAGGCGGGGGCGGCGCAGACGGGGCATTTGCCGTTCCGGTCGATCAGTCCGAAAGATGATCGTGCGGAGCGGTCATGCCGGTGGGTGGTGGGGTTGGGGCCGGCGCAGGTGGGGATATCAAGTTATGCGGACGGGCATGGAGGGACGGAGGGGTTGCTATTCAGCCGTTTGTCGACGGCGGGGGATTTGCCGACGGAGGCGATGGGGTTGGACGGGGTGGATGTGATCATTTGGGAGGCGGACCGGCTGCGGGTGAATGAGTTGGCACCGGAATTTCAGTTGAAGGCGATTCAGGATTGGACGCGTGCGGGAGGGCATTTGATTATTTCGGTGTCGGCGCAATGGCAGGATTTTCAGGATGCGACGACGAAGCTGGGGGGGATGCTGCCGATAAAGGCTACGGGTACGGGGGTGCTGAGTGCGGGGGACTTGGCGCGGGTGCCGGGATTTTCGCGGCTAAAGGGGACGCCGGAGATGAAGGGGGTGACGCAATTGCAGGGGGTTCTGGCGGCGGGGGCGCGAAGGCTGGGGCCGATCGATGCGCCGTTTGATGTGCATCCATTTGCGGCGACGATACCGTATGGGCGGGGCGTGGTGACGCTGGTAACGATTGATCTGACGAATCCGGAATATGAGCGGCAGTTGGGGGAGAGCGATTGGCCGTTGATGTGGGAGATGGTGGCGGGATGGCAGGGAGAGGTGTTGACGTCGAGCCAGTTCAAGCAGTTGGAAGAGGAGGCGCAGAAGGCGATCAATGGGGATAAGAAGATATTGAACGCGGCATTTAGCGAGCTGCATTTGGGGGATTATATTTCGGCGGCGGTGGATGTGTCGGATGTGACGCAGGTGCGGGTGGTGATCGCGGTGTTGTTTCTGGCGGTGTATTGGCTGGCGGCGGGTCCGCTGGGGTACCTGGCGTTGCGGTTTTACAATCGGACGCACTGGAGCTGGTGGATTTTTGGGGGAACGGTGGTCGTGGCGGCGGGGGTGGCGGGAGCGGCGGTGCTGGTGCTGCAACTGACGAGTTATGACGTGCGTCACAAGACGATTGTGATGGGCACGGTGGGGAGCGATGAGGTGTCGGTGGTGGGATTTTATGGGGTTTTTGTGCCGAAGAGCGGCATTGTGCAGGTGGAACTGCCGAAGGATGAAGCGGGGTTGCAGGGAGGGGGGATCAGTTACGTGGTGCCGCTGACGCCGTCGATGGAGAACAAGGTGCTGGGGTTTCCTGACCCGCAGAGTTATTTTTTGGATGCGGATCGATCGTCGGTGAAGACGGGGATGGTGTTTCGGCGGACGTTGAAGAAGGTGCAGGCGCGTTGGGAGGGGCAGGCACCGGGGTTATCGACGGAGATACCGGTGGCGGTGGAGTCGGTAGCGGGGGTGCATTCCTTTACGGGGAGTTTGCGGAATGTGTCGGGTTATGATCTGGACCGGGTGGAACTGGTGTACTTGCCGGAGCGTGCGAAGCCGTGGTCGGGGGTGGTGTATACGCTGGGTGATCCGACGAAGCCGTGGGTGAATGGGACGCGGATGGATTTGCATGTGGAGTTGAAGCGACAGACGAAGGGGGGGAAAGTGGATACGAATTTGCAGGAGATTGTTCGGGCGTTGGCGCAGGAGAGGGCGAAGTCGTTGATGACGGTTCCAACGGGGTTTCCCAAGGCGACGGTGGAGGAGGAGTTGACGAATGGGCGAACGGAGGATTTTTTGTGGGCGTTCTGGGATTCGCACATACCGCCAGCGCTGCGGGGAGATGCGGGTCAGCGGGTGGAAGTGGTACGAAGCTGGGCGCGATTGTTTGATCGGAGCGAATCGCTGCGGGCGAGCGGTGCGGTGATTGTGGCGCGGGCGGGGGATGTGAGCCGGAAAAATTACGTAGCGTCTCCGGTGCCGGTGACGGTGGACATGAACAAGATTGAGACGCGCGGGGAGATCACATTTTTGTGGTCAATGCCGCTGGTGAGCAAGTCAAGCGGGATGGGGGCACCGCGTTTGAAGGACGGACCGGAACGGGCGAAGCAACCCATAAAAGAAGAGATTGACAAAGAGGAGCCTCCGTGAGCGTCAGCATACAAACGATTAATTTAACGAAGCGTTACAACGTGGGCGGAAAGACGCTGCTGGCATTGAACAATCTCAATTTGACAATTGAGGATGGGGATTGTTTTGGGTTCATCGGGCCAAACGGGGCGGGGAAGTCGACGACGATCAAGATATTGGCGACGCTGCTTCAACCGACGTGGGGCGAGGCGCGGATATGCAACTACGTGGTGGGATATGAGAGCCGAAAGATACGACCACTGATCGGGTATGTGCCGGACAGTTTCGGGGCATACGAGGACATGGTGGTGCTGGAATACCTGGAATTTTTTGCAGCGGCGTACGACATCAACGGGGCGAAACGGAAGCAGATCGTGGAGGATGTGCTGAATCTGACGGATTTGGCGTACAAGCGTGATGCGATGGTGGATTCGCTGAGCAAGGGGATGCAGCAGCGATTGAGTTTGGCGCGGGTGCTGTTGCATGATCCGAAGGTGCTGCTACTGGATGAGCCGGCGAGCGGGTTGGATCCGCGGGCGCGGATTGAGATCCGGGAGCTGCTGAAGGAACTGAAGAAGATGGGGAAGACGATTTTGATCAGCTCGCACATTTTGCCGGAGCTGGCGGATTTGTGTAACAAGGTGGGGATCATCGAGCGGGGGGAGCTGATATTTGCGGGGACGGTGGACCAGGCGGTGCGCAAGGTGTCGATGGGGCAGGTGCTGTACGTGGCGGTGGCGGAGCGTTCGGCGGATGCGGCGAATTTGTTGCGGCAGACGGCGGGGATAGCGGGGGTGGCGATGGAGGGGGCGGATCATGTGATGCAAGTGACGCTGAACGTGGAGGTGGTGGACCGGACGTTTATCGCGGAGAAGCTGATCACGAGCGGGTACAAGTTGACGATGCTGCGGGAGGAAGAGGTTAATTTGGAGACGGCGTTTATGCGGTTGACGAAAGGGATTGTGCAGTAAACTTTAGACACGACGACACGACTGGTGAGAAACAGGAAATTGTAGATGTCGACTATGAGTGAAATGTTGAAGTTGGGGCCGACGAATCCGATTTTGTTGCGGGTGGTGACGGCGGGGGGGCGGCGGTTACGGCATGCGTTTACGCGTTGGGCTTACCTGGGGGCGTTGATCCTGGTGCTGCTGGTGGCGCTGCTGGCGAGTTCGCAGGGGCAACAGAGCCTTTCGGAACTGGCCAAGGCGGCGATGCAGGTTTTTAAATATATTTCGTATATGCAACTGGGGATGATCTGTTTGCTGGCGCCAGTGTTTTGCGCGGCGGCGATCACGCAGGAGCGGGATTCGCGGACGTATATGATTTTGCTGGCGACGCCGCTGACGAATGCGCAGATCGTGCTGGGGTCGCTGTTTTCACGGTTGTATTACATTGTGGCGCTGCTGCTGTCGGGCGTGCCGGTATTTGCGATCACACTGTTTTACGGGGGCGTGACGGCGTCGAACATAGCGACGAGTTTTGCGATTGCGTTGTCGACGACGTTTTTTACGGGGTCTTTGGCGATAGCGATCGCGGTGTTTCGGCTGGGATCGGGGAAGACGGTATTCTGGTTTTATGTTTTCAATGCGATCTACCTGGTGGCGATATACCTGGCGGACACCATGTATCTGCGAGGGACGACGGGCGGGACGACGTGGTTGACGGGGATTCATCCGTTTTTGGCGTTGGATTCGATCGTGGACCCCTCGGGGTATCGGACGCCGGAGCCGGAGACGATGTCGGACCGGTTTCTGTTGATGAAATGGTACCTGGCGTATCCGGCGCGAAGCTATATCGCGCTGACGACGCTGGCGAGTTTTCTGCTGGTGATACCGTCGGCGATTGTGCTGCGGCGGATTGCGCAGCGGACGGAGGTGGGGATTTACGAATATTTCCGGGGGATCATCATGCGGGGGAAAGAGGCGAAGGGGCGCAAGGCGCGGACGGTGTGGAACAACCCGGTGGCGTGGCGGGAAGGGGCGACCCGGGCGGGATTTTCGGGACGGGGATTGACGCGGTGGATGATGATATTGATAGGTGTGGCGGTGGCGCTGGTGGTGCTGTGGCTTTATCATTCGCGGATTCTCACGGTGCGTGAGACGCGGCAGGTGGTGGTGGCGCTGATCATGGTGGAATTTTCGGTAGCGTTATTGGTGGCGACGAATACATCGGCATCGGCGGTGACGCGGGAGCGGGAATCGCAGACACTGGATTTGCTGCTGGTGACGCCGATCACGAGCCGGTACTACATTTGGGGGAAACTGCGGGGGCTGGTGAGTTTCATGATACCGTTTGTGGCGGTGCCGACGCTGACGATACTGCTGATCATTTTGTACGACATCGTGGCGAGCGTAGCGTCAGCGACGGTGCGGGAATGGGTGGTGTGGCCGGAGACGCTGGTGACGCTGCCGGTGATTTTAACGGTGCTGATGTCGTGGGCGTGCATGCTGGGATTGCAGTTGTCGCTGAAGTGGTCGCGGACGCTGGTGGCGGTGATGGCGTCACTGGGGGTGCTGGCGGGCGCGTGTTCGGTGCTGGGGGTGTGCGGATTTGCGATGGCGGTACACGGGAGCTGGTTTGGGATAGTTGTTTCGGCATTTTCACCATTTACGGTGGTGTGTGTTTTGGTGGACCCGTGGGTGTTCGCGCCGGGATCTTTTGGCAGCGAGGGGTTTTTCATTGAGGGCAGCACCAACTATTCGGCACCGCTGATGGTGGGGCGTGTTTTGTTGCTGATCTCGACATTTGTATCGGCGGGGGCGTACTGCCTGCTGGTGTGGACGATGTACCGGTCGATGGTGCGGAACTTTGACATGATTATCCGGCGGCAACATTCGTGAGGGAGATTATTGGCTCAGAGGGGGGATGTGTATTAGAATCAAGGGAGATATTTTTGCACCAACTTCTGCGGAGTTTTTTCCATGGCTGAATCCACCGCCACAAACAATGCCGCGTCCAATGCTGCCGCAGGTGCCAATGCGGGTTTGCGTGATGTGGTCGCGTTGCCCTCGTCAATCACGTCGATCGAGGACGGGGTGCTGGCGTATCGGGGCATCACGATTGATGAGTTGGCGGACGGCGCCACGTTCGAGGAAGTCATTTACCTGCTGTGGCACGGTCGTTTGCCGACGGCGACGGCGCTGGAAAACATGCGGCAGCAGATTGCGACGCAGGCGGCGCTGCCGCAGGGTTTGATCGATGTGATGAAGACGTTTCCGCGTCGGACGACCCCGATGGAAGGTTTGCGTACGGCGATATCGGCCTTGGCGATGTTCGATGCGGAATCGGAAGACATGACGGATGCGGCGAATCAGCGCAAGGCGATTCGCCTGCAGGGGCAGATGGCGTCGGTGGTGGCGGCGTATGATCGAATTCGAAATGACCGAGAACCGATCGCGCCACGGCCAGAGTTGTCATTGGCGGCGAATTTTCTGTACATGCTGCGCGGGATCATACCGGATCCGCTTTCGGTGCGGGCGCTGGACAAGGCATTTACGCTGCATGCGGATCATGAACTGAATGCTTCGACGTTTTGTGCGCGGGTGGCGTCGGCGACGCTGACGGACATGCACTCTTCGGTGACGGCGGCGATCTGTGCGTTGAAGGGGCCGCTGCACGGCGGAGCGAACGAGCAAGTGATGAAAATGCTCAACGAGATCGGGCATACGGACCGGGTGGATGCGTTCATCCGGGCGAAGCTGGCGGCGAAAGAAAAGATCATGGGTTTCGGACACGCAGTGTATAAGGATGGGGATCCGCGGGCGAAGCATTTGCGGGAGATGTCGCGGCAACTTGGGAAGCTGACGAACCAGGAGAACTGGTACATGATGTCGGTGATGATCGAGGAACTGGTGACGGGGGCGAAGGGACTGAAGCCGAACGTCGATTTCTATTCGGCGAGCGTGTACCACTATTTGAACATCGCGAGCGATTTGTTTACGCCGATATTTGCGATTTCGCGGACGAGTGGATGGGTGGCGCATATTCTGGAGCAGTTGGGGAACAACAAACTGATTCGGCCGCGGGCGGAGTATGTGGGCCTGCGCGATCAGCATTACACGCCGATTGACAGCAGGTAGTTTGGGTGGGGGCGATGGATAGATCGATACGAAAACACCCACGATGTGAGTCGTGGGCATTTGACTTTCCGGAGCCCTATGACCCTGCCAAGTCTTGTGGCGATATTGCTCGCCACGCTTCCCGT
>JBBRWV010000122.1:0-10908 GCA_038248985.1 Phycisphaerae bacterium | reverse complement strand
GACGCGTCGCTTCCGAGATACGGGCGGCCTCCCTGCCGAGCCTTAACATCGTAGCCTCCTTGCCACGTTGGACTTATGACAACACCATCATGGCAGGAGGCTGCGATTTTCCCAAAACTCGTTGAACGGTATTGCATTTAGCCCCCGGTCAGTGACCGGGAGCCCACGTCTCCGCCAGCCCGGCCATCCCGCGCCCCCTCCACTCCCGCTCCGCATCCCCATCCCCTCCTACAATCATCCGACGGAGCCCCCACATGATCACCCCTCAACACGCACGCAGCCTCATCATGCGCCACGGCTGGAACTCCACCGCCTACCAAATCCTCAACCCCGGCATCGAACACTGGGCTCCGCCCGATCAATCCGCCGTCGTCGGCTACGTCCGCCACGCCGCGTGGGTCGCAACCGGCGCGCCCGTCTGCGATCAATATTCCCTCGCCTCCATCTCCCATCAATTTAAATCCGCCGCCGCCTCTCACAATCGCCGCGTCTGCTACTTCGCCGCAGGCACCCGCCTCCTCCAAGCCATCCAATCTTCCTCTCGCCACTCCGCCGTCGCCATCGGCGCTCAGCCCGTCTGGAACCCCCTCACCTGGCCCCACCTCGTCGCCTCCAACTCCGCCATCCGCGCCCAAATCAACCGCGCACGCAATCACCATGTCCACATCACCCCCTGCCCCCCTCAAATCGCCCGCACACTCCCCGGCATTCACCTCTGCCTCAACCGCTGGCTCGCCTCTCGCCCCATGCCCCCGCTCCGATTCATGACAGACCCCCGCGCCTTCCTCGGTTTCATACAAGACCGCCAACTACTCCTCGCCACCCGCGGCTCCTCCCACGATGCCCCCATCATCGGCTTCCTCCTCGCCTCGCCCGTCCCCCAACGCAACGGCTTCCTCATCGAACAAATCGTCCGCGACCCCTCCGCCCCCAACGGCACCGCCGAACTCCTCATCCACTCCGCCATGCAAACCTTCGCCGCTCAACACTGCACCTACGCCACCCTCGGCCTCGTCGCGCTCGCCACCCAGTCCCAACCATCCATCGCCCAGAACCCCGCTTGGCTTCGCCTCCTCATGAACTGGGCCCGCGCTCACGGCCGCCGCTTCTATAACTTCGAAGGCCTCGAAAAATTCCGTGCCAAACTCTGCCCGCAAGAATGGGAATCCATCTACGCCATCACCAACGAACCCCGCTTCTCCTCCCAATCCCTCTTCGCCATCGCCCAGGCCTTCTCCGCCACTTCCCCCTTCACGCTCCTCCTCCATTCACTCTCCCGCGCCCTCCTGCAGGAATCCCGCTGGCTCCTCACCTCTCTCCGCCCGCTCCCTCCAGCCTAAACCCTCCCTCTCCCGCCCTTCAAAAACGGCACCGCAATCATCACGCACCGCTCCGTCGAAGCCGCCAACCTCCCCCGATGCGCCTTCAAAATGTCCGACCGCGCAACAATCCCCACCAACTTCCCATCTTTCCGCGATATCACCGGCAGTCTTCCCACCTGATGGTTCACCATATGATCCGCCGCCTCCCGCACCGTCGAATCCTCGTAGCAAACGGTGGGGGGGTGATGCAAAAGCTCCCGCATCGTCTTCCCCACCTCCGCCGTCTGCGAAACCAGATCCCGCCGCGTCAACACTCCGCGCACATGCCCCTCCGAACTCACCACCGGAAATCCCTGGTGCCCCGACTCCCTCTCCCCACGCCCCATCCACGCCCGCACTTCGGCCACCGTCATCTCCTCCCGCAAAGTCACCACCTCGCGCGTCGCCACGCTCCCGACACTCACCTGCTCCATGTAATCCGCCGAATACTCCGCCGGCACCCTCGTACCCCTCCGCGCCAACTTCTCCGTCATGATCGACTGCTTCATCCACACGCACGAAACCAGGTAACTCATCGTACATCCCCCCAGCAGCGGCAAAAGACCCATCGGCTGTAGCGTCGTCTCAAACGCAAACACCACCGATGTCAGCAACGCCCTGCTCGCCCCCGCAAACAACGCCGCCATCCCCACCAGCGCCGCTACCCGCACATCCACGTGCGCACCCGGCAAAACCCAGTTGATTCCCGCACCCAATAGCGCCCCCAGCGCACCGCCAATGGTAAACAGCGGGGCCAGCGTCCCCCCCGATGTCCCCGATCCCAGAGCAATCACCCAACTTAAAAATTTCGCCACGCACAATATCGCGATAAACCCGATCGCAAACTGCTCCGGCCCCTTCGCCCCCGGACCAACCACCGTCCCCGTCCACAACAATCCCGTGATGTTCGAATACCCCACCCCCAGCGTCCGCGGCACCAAATAACCCACCAATCCCACCACCACTCCACCGATCGCCGGCCACCACATCCAGTGCAGCGGCACATGCTCAAACAAATCCTCCACCCAGTACGTCGCTCGCGTAATTAACATCGCAAATATCCCCATCACTGCCCCAATCAATATGTACATCGTTAACGCCGCACCCGTCGGCACTCCCACGTCCGGCATCGCAAACTCCGCCCCCGCTCCATGCACCGCCGTATGAATCCCTGTCGCCATCGCCGCCGCCAACGCCACCGGTATCAAGCTCCGCGGCCGAAACTCAAACAGCAGCAACTCCACCGCCAGCAACACCGCCGATATCGGCGACCCAAACGTCGCCGCCATCCCCGCCGCCGCCCCTGCCGCTAGCAACGTCTTCCGCTCGTCCGAACTCACCGCAATCACCTGCCTCAAAAAACTCCCCAACGCTCCCCCCGTCGCAATGATCGGCCCCTCCGCGCCAAACGGTCCCCCCGTCCCTATCGCCACCGCCGCACTCAACGGCTTCAAATACGTCATCCGCGGCGGAATCTTCGACTCATTCGTCAACACCTGCTCCATCGCCTCCGGAATCCCATGCCCACGAATCGCTTTGCTCCAAACCGCGCCATCACCCCCACAATCAACCCGCCCGCCACCGGTATCCCAATTACCCACAACCCCAACTGCGGAACCGCGCCCGCAGGCGAAACAAACTCCGTTGACAGCCTTCCGTAAAATGTCAGATTCGTAAACAACCCGATCAAATGCCGCAGCACCACTGCTATCACTCCCGCCGACAACCCCAGCAAAATCGCCAGCAGCGACAAATACAAAACCCGCTTGCCCACCAGTGTCGATTGCACCGGCACATTCGCCGCCGCCAGCGCCGGCCCCATCCCCACCGCCACCGGCAACCCCTCCGTCGTTGACCCCGCCTCTACCGCCCGCCCCTCAAGTGCCGCGAGCGACCGTTCATCTGTTTCCGACATCTTCGTTATACACCTCGCTAAGCGACCCGAAGAAAAAGCGGCATCGCAATCCAGAAAACTCAAACGGCGATTCTAGGACCTTTCCCCTCGAAATAAAAGCAACTCCTCGCTTCTCCCCACCGCGTAAAATCTTGGGCGGTCCGTCAATTCTGACTCAATAACCCATTTTTTCCTGCTTTGGTTCGCCAAACCCCGTGCAATTCCTACAATTCCTACCGGGATTGGGAGGAGATTGCCAAGCTTCATCTCTCTTTCCCCCTCTTTTTGGCATTCTGTCAATTCTGACTCAAAAACGCCACTTTTCCTGTCCCCTGATCCCTCATCGCTTCCCCACCACCACCACCCCCAGCGCCTCCGCCCGCGCCAACGCCACCTCCTTCTCCAAAATAATCGTCCGCCCCGCCTCCAGCACTATCACCCCGCCTCCCGCCTTCGCCAACGCCTCGATCGTCTGCACCCCCACTGTCGGCACATCGAACCGCATGTCCTGCAGCGGGTTCGACGCCTTGCACAGCACCCAGCCCTTCCGCCGGCACAACTCCCCCGTCCGCGCGATCAGCCGATCCGTCCCCTCCACCGCCTCTACCGCAATCACCTCCCGATCCTTGCACGTCAGCGCCTGCCCGATCATCAACTCATTCACCCGCTTCAGCAGCGGCCACGAAAACTCCACATCGTTCGCCTGTTCGGCGCTCAACTTCGTCCGCGTCATCAATCCCTCAACCGCCAAAGATTCCGGCACAAACGGCCTCCCATCAATCAAATGAATCCCCCCCGATTCTAACTCATCCGCCAGCGCACTGAGCATCACCGGCGTACGTTTGTCATGCTTGATTCGAAAAAACCAGATCCGCGCCGCCCGCCAGTCCGGCACATACCGAAACAAATGAAACCGCTCATACATCTCCGATTTACCCACTCGGCCCACCATCACCGCTTCGCTGCACCCGCGCCGCTTCAGCACGCGTATCCACTGGTTGATCCGCAGCATCCCCACCACATGCAACTCATCACAAACACTCCGCAATTCCGCGACCCGCGCCTGCCCGGAAAGTGCCGCGCACACCACCCGATGCCCCGCCGCACGCATCCCCGCCGCCGTCTCCAGCGGCAGCGTCCCCTGGCTGGCAATCAGCCCCAGCGTCGAAATTTTTCCTCGATTATCGTCAGTCATTGAAAACGATTCTGCCGCGCCCGCCGCGCTTCCGCAACTCCGCGTTACTTTCAAGCGGCGTCCGCGCCCGTCGCCGCCACATCCGCCATCAATCGCAAAATATTTTCCTGCGTCGCTTCCGCCCGTCCCATTTCGCCCACTAGGCGTCCCTCGCATCCACGCCCATATCCTGCAGAGCCCAGGCCGTGGACATGGCTGAATTTCCAGGATCGTGCCGGAGATTGCGTATCTGGGTTGCCGGAATATTTAGAGCTTGGGTTGGAGGTGGGATTCAATTGCGGAATTGATGCACAGTTTGCCGGCGTTTTTGGCGGCGGCGACGGCGTTTTTGATGGCGCGGGCACCGCCGCTGCCATGGACTTTCAGGAAAATTTCTGACACGCCCAGAAGCAGGGCTCCGCCGTATTCTTCGTGGTCGTAGCGCTTCATGAGGCGGGCCATCAGGGGCTTCAGTTTTTCGAGCACTTCGGGACTCTCAGCCAAAGCTTCTTTCTGGAGCGAGTGAAAGAGAGATTCGGACCAGCCTTCGATGACTTTGAGCGCAACGTTGCCGGTGAAGCCGTCAGTGATGAGCACGTCGCACGGGTGCTGCGAAATGTCGCGGCCTTCAACGTAGCCGACGAAGTTCAGGGAGGCGTCGGCCTTGATGAGTTCGCGGGCTTCTTTGACCAGCGGGGTGCCCTTTTCCTCTTCGGTGCCAACATTGAGCAGGGCGATGGTGGGATTCTCAATACCGCGAAGCGCCCGCACGTAGTGGACGCCCATGACGGCATATTGGTAGAGGTGCTGCGGTTTGGGCGAGACGTTGGCGCCGGCGTCGCAGAGGAAGACGGAGCCTTTTTTCGAGGGGAGCATCACGGCGATGCCGGGACGATCGACGCCGGTGAGCGTTTTGAGCATCATCACACCGGCGGCGACGAGGGCTCCGGTGTTGCCGGCGGAGATGAGGGCGTCGGTTTTGCCTTCGCGGCCGAGTTTGACCATGCGGACAATGGAGGAATCCCGTTTGCCACGAATGGCTTCGACGGGGGAGTCTTCCATGGTGATGACTTGGGAGGCGTGTTCAATAACGAGGCGGGAGGGATGCAGGTCGAGTGCGGAGGCGATGTGCTGGCGGATGATTTGCTGGTCGCCGACGAGGATGAGTTGGTCATCGGGGCCGAGGAGTTCGAGCGCGGTGACGGCACCATTGAGGATTTCGGCGGGGGCTTTGTCGCCGCCCATGGCGTCGATGGCGATGCGCATTGCGATGGGCCTCAAAAAGTTGCGCGGCTCAGGCCGGGCACGCGCAGAATCCCCGAGGATGCTGGGCGTGGGAAGCGAAGAGCTTCGTTACTCTTGTTCTTCGGCAACGATCAGGGAGAGGGTTTTGTTGACGAAGCCGCAGTTGCTGCAGAGGCGATGGGGGAGTTTGGATTGACCGCACTTGGGGCAGCGATTGACCTGCTTGCCCACGACGGCTTGGTGAGCGCGGCGAGTGCCCTTGCGGGACTTGCTGGTTTTATGGAATGGAAGCATCAGGCACCTCAAGGGGTTGTTTTGAGAAATTCGAGCCCGTTAATGTACGAAAAGGTGGTCGAAAGGTCAAGTTGGAAGAGAAATCGTTGCCTCGCCAAGGACGGAGCGAGAGGGAGGGGGAAAACCCGAGTTTTGGGAGGGTTGGCGGCCGAATTGCCCCGATATTTGTACGTGCCGGCGATTCGTTTTCGGGGCTATCAACGGGGTGCGGGGTTGGGATTGGGCGTAAGGGTGGGCGAGGGAGGGGTGATGACGGGGATGTCGGCGTTTTCTTCGGCTTCGAGGCCGAGTTCCTTGAACTTCTTGTTGAGGGTGTTGCGGTTGATGCCGAGGAAGTCGGCGGCTTTGATTTTTACACCGGCGCAACGGACGAGCGCTTTTTCGATGAGGGCTTTTTCCATCTGGCGGATGACCATGTCGTAGATCTGGCCTTCGCGGAGTTCGAATTCGGAGATGGCTTGATCGGCGAGGCGACGGGTGAGGGCGTCGATCCCTTCGGAAGCCATGTTGGCGCGGCCCTGCTGGGCGAAGGCGCGGATGGCGGTGGGGAGGAGGTCTTCGGAGAGTGTGTCGCCGCGAGAAAGAACAACTGCGCGTTCCATGGCATTTTCCAGTTCGCGGACGTTGCCGGGCCAAGGGTAGCGGACAAAGACGTTGAGCATTTCCTTGGAAATTTTACGCATGGCCTTGGAGTTTTCCAGGTTGAATTTATCGAGGAAGAAATCGATGAGACGCGGGACATCTTCGCGACGGTTGCGCAGCGGGGGCAGGAAAATCGTAACAACATTGAGACGGTAGAAGAGATCCTCGCGGAAGCGGCCTTTGCCGACTTCCTCCTGCAAATCGAGGTTGGTAGCGGCGATGATGCGGACATCAACCTTGGTGGTGCGGTTGTCGCCGACGCGTTCAAACTCGCGTTCCTGAAGGACGCGGAGGAGTTTGACCTGAAGGCCGGTGTCGATGGTGCCGATTTCATCGAGGAAGAGAGTACCGCCGTTGGCGGCTTCGAAGCGGCCCATTTTGTCGCGGATGGCACCGGTGAAGGATCCTTTGATGTGGCCGAAGAGTTCGGATTCCAGGAGCGTGCCGGTGAGGGCACCGCAGTTGACGCGGATGAAGGGTTTTTCAGTACGTGTGGAGTTGTAGTGGATGGCCTTGGCGATGAGTTCTTTGCCGGTGCCGGTTTCGCCGAGGAGGAGGCAGGTGGCGCGGGAGCCGGCGACCTGGCCGATGGTGTCGAAGACATCGAGCATGGCGGGCGCCGAGCCGATGATGTTGTCGAATTTGTACTTGGTCCGCAGATTGGCGGCCATGGAGCGTTTTTCTTCTTGCCACTCTTCGCGTTCTTCGGCGACGATGGCGTTGATCTTGATGGCCTGGGCGATGAAGGCGGCGATGATTTCCATGAGGCGCTGGTCGCTGCGAAGGGTGTCGGCGTCGTGGTAGGTTTTGTCGACGGAGAGGGCGCCGACGATGCGGCCTTCGGTTTTGATGGGAACGCAGATAAAGCTGGTTTTGATATCGGGATCGACGGGGCGCGAGCCGGTGCGGTTGAGGAAGCGTTCATCGCTGGAGATATCGGGGACGACGATGGATTCGCCGGTGGCGACGACGGTGCCGGTGATGCCCTCGCCGACGAGGTAGATGCCGCGGGAGATTTCTTCGGGGGTGAGTCCGAGGGCGGCTTCGGTGCGGAGTTTGCCGGTGGTTTCATCAAGGACGACCATGGAGCCGCGTTCCATACCGAGGCGGGCGGCGAGGACGCGCATGGTCTGGTCGAAGACGGCGTGGAGGTCCAGGGTCGAGCCGAGGACGCGTCCGACTTCGTTGAGCAGGCTGAGTTCAAGTTCTGCACGTTCCATGAGTTCCTGCCTGTGATGGTCGGAGGCGTTGAGAGGGGGAGCGGCATCGGAAGATGGCGCGGCCCGGTCTGCTTTAGGAATAGGCGCGAAGTGCGCGGTATGTGCAGGAGGGGTGCAAACGTCGTGCGTGCGGAGGATTGGGGCGACAGTTTTTTGGGGAGGATGGGTGGCGTTGGTGGGTGAGGGGGGCGTGAAAGATTGCTGTAAGTTCTGTAAATGCAGCCACTTGTATTTATTCATTGCTGTTTTCTCCGCCGCTTGCACATTAATTAGGCGTGCATATTATAGTGGATGGGTCCGGGTTGGCAAAGTGGATTAGTGCCTATTTTGTGTGCATAGTAACTATACGGGTTGTAGTATTGGTTCATAATATAGGCAAGATGTTGAGGGTGTGCTGAGGAAGTCAGCAGGGATACTTTGGGTTTCAAAAAGTGGCGTTTTTGAGTCAAAAACGAGAGAGTGCCAAACGACGCGAGAAAAAGAGAGAGAGCGGTGGCATTCTTGCTCGGGGGTTTTGTTAAGATATGGAGGCAGTGTTATATGATAGTGAATTTAGACAGTGTTCCTAGGGGAAGCGTAGGGAATGAATGAGGGTGGTTAATTTGATAATTGAGACCCCCGGCCCCCCCCCTCCTCTCTGGAGATCTGAGTTATTCAGCCTCCCCAACGGTCTTCGTGCATCCCTGTTCCGCCTCCGCCGGGCCTCCCCCGTGTTCCTCCACGCCCTTTCAGCCCCCGTGAGGCGCACCTTCCCCCCGCGTCATCAAGCGCCCCCGCTCAGCGACACTGGACTGGCGGAGAACGTATGCCCGGCGAGGACTTTCGCCGGCAAATCGTGTACACTCTCAGACCCACTCGTGCCGACGCCCTCGTCGGCTCTTTGATATGCGAGTATAACTTTAGAGTAATGCTCTACCATGTCGTGCGAAACGCAGTGACAGATTATGGACGAGGCGAGCAGGCACTTGAAAGGACAGTGAGTCGTGAACGAAAACTTAGAAGTGATGATGCAAGAAGTGGTGAAGCGGAATCCGGGGGAGCCTGAGTTTCAGCAGGCGGCGCGAGAAGTGCTGGAGTCGCTGGGGTTGGTGCTGACGAAGCATCCGGAATTTGCGAAGCAGAAAATCATCGAGCGGATTTGCGAGCCGGAGCGGCAGATTATATTTCGGGTTCCGTGGCAGGACGACAAGGGAGAGGTGCAGATTAACCGGGGGTATCGGGTGGAGTTCAACAGCGCGTTGGGGCCGTACAAAGGAGGGCTGCGGTTTCATCCGTCGGTGAACCTGTCGATCATCAAGTTTCTGGGGTTCGAGCAGCTATTCAAGAACGCGTTGACTGGGATGCCGATTGGCGGGGGGAAAGGCGGCAGCGATTTTGATCCGAAGGGCCGCAGCGAATCAGAAATCATGCGGTTTTGCCAGAGCTTCATGACGGAACTGTACCGGCACATCGGGGAATACACGGACGTGCCGGCGGGCGACATCGGGGTCGGCGGACGTGAAATCGGTTTTCTTTTCGGGCAGTACAAGCGGATCACGAACCGCTACGAATCGGGAGTGTTGACGGGGAAGGGACTGGACTATGGTGGGGCGTTGGTGCGTCCGGAAGCGACAGGATACGGGCTTGTGTTTTTCACCCAGGAGATGCTCAAGGTGCGGGGCCAGGAACTGATGGGCAAGCGATGCGTGGTGTCGGGGTCGGGGAATGTGGCGATTTATACCATCGAGAAGGTGCAGCAATTGGGCGGGAAGGTGGTGGCATGCTCGGATTCGAATGGCGTGATCTTGGATGAAGAAGGGATCGACCTGCCGTTGCTGAAGCGACTTAAAGAGGTGGAGCGTCGGCGGATCCAGCAATATGTCGAGACGCGCCGCCACGCACACTATCAAGCGGGCGGCAACATTTGGGAGATTCCGTGCGCCGTCGCGTTGCCCTGTGCGACGCAAAATGAGTTGACGGGCAAAGATGCGGTGACGCTGTTAAAAAACGGATGCATCGCCGTCGCGGAGGGCGCGAACATGCCGACGACCTCGGAAGGGGTTCGCGTTTTCCTGGAGTCGAAGATCGCGTATGGTCCAGGGAAGGCGGCAAACGCGGGAGGCGTGGCGACGAGTGCATTGGAGATGCAGCAGAATGCGTCACGAGATGCCTGGTCATTTGAATTTACGGAACGGAAGCTGTCGCAGATCATGAAGGACATCCATGCGCGTTGTTATGCGACAGCGGAGGAATATGGCATGCCAGACAATTATGTCATTGGGGCGAACATATCGGGCTTCACGAAGGTGGCGAAGGCGATGATGGCAATGGGGCTTATTTAACCGGAATCGCGCAGTTCTCCGCTGGGATATACCGCCCAAAGACGGCCAGCGCGTGGGCTTGGTACGCCACGCCGTGGGCTGCGGTCTGAAGTTCGACTGGCTGGTCTTCGACGAGGGCTACGGCAAAGACCGTTCGTTCCTCTTCGCCGTGGACGCGCTGGGACAGACTTGGATCGGCGAAGTTCCGAAAAGCTTCCGCTGCTGGCCGGTCCTGCCCCAGCATCATTCGTCGCAAAGCGTTTTCGCGAGCACGTGGCGGTCGGAGGGGGGATTTATTGCGCAGTTTGAGTTGGGACGCGGGGCGAAGTTGGAGAATGCGGAGGCGGTGTTTGAGGAGTGGGAGAGGAGGACGAGGGGGTGAGGAATGGGGAGCGGGGGTGACAACTTTTGGTCAGGACGGGATAGCGAAGGTTCAAGGTACAAGGTTTTTGGGGGGCGGGGGGGGAAATGGGGCGGGCCTGGGAGCGACGGTTGTCGTTCTCAGGCCCGAGTGGCATGATGTGGGGGATTTTTTATGCGGGCGAGAGGAGTCGAACCTCCAAGACCTTTCGATCACTAGAACCTGAATCTAGCGCGTCTGCCAATTCCGCCACGCCCGCGGGTTTGGGAGCAGGGAAAAAATAGTACCATAGGCGGGGGCGAAAGCCAAATGAGGAAGAAGTGGAGAAGATGGGGGTGGTGGCTTGCAGGAAGGGGTGGGGAAACGTACAGTATTTGGAATAGTGCCGTCGTAGCTCAGTGGTAGAGCGAGGCTTTC
>JBBRWV010000121.1:0-10946 GCA_038248985.1 Phycisphaerae bacterium | reverse complement strand
GCATCTACGAGACGCGACGCACCGTGGCCGACGACTTCAAGGCCACGATGCGACTGCGCTTCGACGACCTGCTACCCAAGTGGAACTATGTGGCCGTGCCCCAGTAAATCATTGACAGTTGTTGATGCGCCGGTCCTTACCGGATGGATCGGCGCAGACAGCTTCGGCAGCGCCGCCGACCGCAGCCTCCGCGATGATCTCCTCATCCGCACCCGCCTCATGGCTCGCGCCGTCACCGCCGAAGACATCCAGCCTCTCTCCGTCTCCAGCAATGACCTGAAAACCCCCGCTTACCTGAACCTCAAAAGCAAACTGCAAAATCTCCGCGCCATTGTTCCCCTCTGCAAGTACACCTACATCATGATCATCCGCGACGGCAAAATCCTCTTCGTCGCAGACTCCGCACTCCAAGGCGCGGAAGACCTCTCCCCGCCCGGCCAAATCTACGACGAAGCCTCCCCCGTCATCTACCGCACTCTCAATCGCGGCCTCGATCTCATGGAAGGCCCCCTCACCGATCGGTGGGGCACGTGGCTGTCCGCCTTCATCCCCATCCGCGACGCCCAAGGCAAAATCATCGCCTGCTTCGGCCAGGATATCGACGCCTCCAGCTGGCATGCCCTCATCGCCCGTGACCGCCTCCCCCCCGTCCTCGTCACCCTCTTCCTCACCCTGCTCGCCCTCGTCTTCTCCTACGTGCATCTCCACATCGACGAAGCCCGCCGCCGCACCGCCGAGTCGGAACAAAACATCCGCAGCGTATTCAACCACATCAATGATGCCATCTTTGTTCACGACCTCCAAGGTAACATCATCGACGTCAATGACACCACCCTCACCATTTACGACATCTCCCGCGAAAAAATCCTCGCCATGAAAATCCCCCACGAATTCTCCGCACCTCACGCCCCCATCCACACTCTCCCCGACATCTGGCGGCGCGTCAACGCCGGCGAAAAACTCCGCTTCGAATGGCCCAACAAAAACCCCGTCACCGGCCGCCTCTTCGACGTCGAAGTCCACCTCGCCCGCACCGAACTCCCCTCCGGCCCCGTCATCCTCGCCACCGCGCACGACATCACCGACCGCAAACGCCTCGAAGAACAACTCCGCAATGCCGCCTCCATCGACAAACTCACCGGCCTGCCCAACCGCGCGCTCCTCTTCGATCGTCTCAGCCAGGCCATGCAACGCGCCCAACGTCTCCCCAACTACCAGTTCGCCCTCCTCTATCTCGACTGCGACCGCTTCAAAATTATCAATGATTCCCTCGGCCATGACGTCGGCGACCTCCTGCTCATCGAAGTCGGGAAATGCCTCAGCGCCCACATCCGCGGCCTCGATTCCATGTGCATCCCCGGCCCCGCCCCGCATAACCTCCACACCGCCGCACGCCTCGGCGGCGATGAATTCATCCTCCTACTCGATGGCATCTCCTCGCCCGATGACGCCAACATCGTCGCCGAACGCCTCCTCACCGCCTTCCGCGATCCTTTTGTCCTCAGCAATCATGAACTCCATTGCACCGCCTCCATCGGCATCGTCACCCGCGCCCAGGCCGCCGCCCGCCCCGAAGACATCCTCCGTGACGCCGACACCGCCATGTACGAAGCCAAGGCCGCCGGCAAGGGCCGCTACAAGGTCTTCGCCCCCTCCATGCGCGACCAGGCCAACCATCGCCTCAATACCGAAAACCAACTCCGACACGCCCTCGCCGCCCAGCAATTCGTCGTTCATTTTCAACCCATCCTCAATCTGCAAAACGGCGAACTCGAATCCTTCGAAGCCCTCGTCCGCTGGAACCACCCCACCCGCGGCATCATTACCCCCGCCGAGTTCATCCCCATCGCCGAAGAAACCGGCCTCATCATTCCGCTCGGTGAATGGGTCCTCCAACAAGCCTGCACCTTCTTCGTCCGCTGGCAAAAGGAAAACCCCCACCACGTTCCCCGCTCCATCAGCGTGAACCTCTCGCGCAATCAACTCGTCCAGCACAACCTCGTCCAACGCATCGCCGCGATCCTCGAAGAGACCGGCATTGACCCGCGCTGCGTCCGCCTGGAAATCACCGAGTCCTCCCTCATGCACGACCTCCCCGCCGCCAGCCGCACCCTCCACCAACTCCGCGCCTTAGGCGTCAAATTGGATATGGACGATTTCGGTACCGGCTACTCGTCCCTCTCCTGCCTCCATCAATTTCCCATTGACGCGCTCAAGATCGACCGCTCCTTTATTGCCAACCTCGAAAAAGGTCGTGACTTCGTCGCCCTCGTCTCGGCCATCATCACCTTGGCGCACAACCTCGGCATCGCGGTCGTCGGCGAGGGCGTCGAAACCGCCGATCAACTCACGCTGCTCAATGCCCTTGATTGTGAATTTGTTCAAGGCTATTACTTCGCCAAGCCAATGCCCCCAGAACTCGCCTCCACCTATCTTCCCAGCCTAATTCCACCCATTGCCCCAATCCCGGCGTCCCCCCTCCCCTGCTAGTGATTGCAGAGTGTTAATAGTACCAAAATGGGTATAAAACGCGCGTCCGGTAAAAAAAAATTCCTCATACCCTAAAAACAGCACTCTCATAAACTGTTAAAAATTAACAACTTACAAATTGTTCGTGATTACAATCACAATGTTCTAAACTTTTCCCTTCATTATTAACGTTCCCTTTTGTATAATGACGTTCCAGTTGTTTTTGACGGAATAAGGAAACAAGTATGAGTGTACACTCTAAGAAACCCAGAAGTGCCGGGTTATCGGTCCTCGTTTATGATCGCGGACTCCATCCGGAACTCTTCACCACCGATCTCCGACGCAATCGCTTCCTCGGCGGTCTCGATGTCAATGTCTCCCTCCTCGTGGGTGGCGGTCACCTCGTAGCGGTCACCGGCGGCGGAAAAACCGTCTCCGAACTCGCCTGCTTCCCCTCCAAAACCCTCCCCGATCGCGGCCTCATCGAGCGCCTCCCCTGTAAAGGCGACAAACAGTACGAAAAACCTCTCGGCAATCAGTTCATGTACTATCTCGCCCTCAATGAAGAACACGTCACCGACGCCCTCTTCGATAACTCCGTCGCCGAACTCCTCCGCCTCGCTGAAGAACAATCCGGCATGGTCTCCCACAAGAAAAACGAGCTCGGCCAAACCGAATACCTCTCCATCGTCGTCACCCAGTTCCACCGCCGCGCCATCCACATCGAAGGCTTCCACCTCCTCGGCGAAGCCCGCGTCCTCGTCCGCACCCAATCCATCGTAGAACCGGTCAACCGCAACTGAGATTCACCCGCGGCCCATTCGCAACAATCCAAACGCCGATCCCTTGCCGGATCGGCGTTTTCCTTTTTGCCTCCTCGAAAGCGCCTTCTGCGTCGCGCCGTGATATAAAGCACCTCGCCCTTCCCGCCGTTCCCCAACGCGCACAAAAAAAAGGGACTCCCTCATGCCTAACTCCACCGTCACCCCTTACCTCACCAACCAAAATGCCGCCGCCGCCATCGAGTTCTACAAAAAGGCCTTTAACGCCGTCGAAATCTTCCGCATGCCAGCCCCCGACGGTCTCATCTTGCACGCCCAAATCGAAATCGCCCTTGACGCCCTACCCAAGCCCCAGCAACAACAACAACAGCAGCAGTAACTATTGCCTGATTCCAACTGCTTGCCCCGCACGCGTGAACGCTCGTATAATCCCACCGTCTCTCACGGATGAAGCCCCACCCCTGCCGGAGTCCTTATGCACATGCTCGCAAGTTTGCTGCCCACCCTGGCGGTCAAGACCGCCCTCTACAATGAATGGGCCGTCCTCGGAATCCTCTTCGTCATCGCCTTCGGCTTCGCCCTCTTCAACGTCATCTTCTCCTCCGTCATCGGCCCCTCCCGCAAAGGCAAAACCAAGGATGATCCCTACGAGTCCGGCATGGATCCCGTCGGCGACACCCACAAACGCTTCAACGTCCGCTTCTACCTCATCGCCATGATCTTCCTCGTGTTCGATGTCGAAGTCCTCTTCCTCCTCCCCTGGGTCACCATCTTCTCTCAATACGAATTCCTCGGCCTCACCCCCGATGTCCTCCGCTACGGCGTCCTCTTCGCCTCCGTGCTCACTTTCATCGCTATAATCCTGGTGGCCTACATCTACGCGTGGGGCAAGGGCGTCCTCAAGTGGGACTGATCCTTCCCACCCCGCAAATTCCCCGGCCCCCACGTTCCACAGCGCCTGAAAAAAGCCTGCTCAAAATCGAGAATTACCGGAGTCACAAATGCCCATTGAACCCTCAGCGCTGCCCAACAATGTGCTCACGCTGAACCTCAAAAAAATCGTCAACTGGTGCCGCCGCAACAGCGTCTGGCCCATGCCCTTCGCCACCGCCTGCTGCGGCATCGAACTCATGGCCACCGCCTCCAGCCGCTACGACCTCGCCCGCTTCGGCATGGAACGCATGTCCTTTTCCCCACGCCAGGCCGACCTCATGATCGTCGCCGGCCGCGTCGGCATCAAAATGATGCCCGTCCTCCAACGCATCTACATGCAAATGTGCGAACCCAAATGGGTCATCTCCATGGGTGCCTGTGCCAGCACCGGCGGCGTCTTCGATAACTACGCCACCGTCCAGGGCATCGATCAATTCCTCCCCGTCGACGTTTACGTCCCCGGCTGCCCCCCCCGCCCCGAAACCCTCATCGAAGGCATCATGGCCATCCAACGCATCATCGACGAAACCGGCATCCCCGATAGCTCCATGCGTCCCCTCAAAGTTTCCGTCGAGCCCACCTACAAGCCCGCGCCCCAGCCCCAGATCGTCCTCGGCGAACGCCTCGCCAGCTACGTCCACAAGTAAAAAGCAAAATCACCAGACTCAATTTCAAACACCAACCCTCGGCCACCCGAGGGTTTTCTATTGCCCCGCCCTTGCCCCTTCGCCCCGCAAAAACAACGACGGGCGCCCGTGACACGTGTCGGACGTCCGTCGAGTAAAAGCGTTTAAAGTTCCAAATGATCTTCCCAAGGACAGGCGAGAAAACCCGTCGTCGGTCCGATCACTCGCGACCCTTCAAACCTATTCTGCTGGCCATGCCTCTACCGCCCCGTAATCTCCAAAGGCAAGTTCACCATCGCAATTTTCCCGCTGTGCTTGTCCGTTACGCTCATCCGCAACGTGTATTTGCCCGCCGCCAGATTCTCCGGAATCGTCAGCTTCTTCACCAGGTAAAAATCCCGCCGCTGGTTCATCGAGCGGTCTTCGACTTCCTCGGCGTTCGGCCGCCACACCAGCAGACCGTCCTCCGTGATGAGCGTTTCCTGTTGGGATAAGCGTGTCTGGTGCCAACCTTCCGCATCCGTTTTGCTCGAAAAGTTCGCCACCTCGCAATAAATGATCACCGTATGCCGCTTGCCCGCCTCAAATTTCGCATCAATCGCCGAATACACACCATAAGAATCCACGCGGCTGGCCAGCAAAAGTTTTGGCAATTGCAGATCGCATTCCCCTTCCCACTTCTTCGCCGCAACCACCAGCGGCGCCACGCGCTCGCCCACCCCCGCCTGACCCGTCGTGCTGTTCATCGCCGTCAGCGCCCCCAGCAAATCCGCCAATACCTTTTGATCCGCTTCCGGCAAGCCAGTCGTAAGCGTCGCATCCGGGCTCTTCCCCTGCGCCGCATCCAGCAACGATAGCGCCAGCGCCGCATTCAGCCCCGGCTTCGCATAAATGTTCTTCCGCACAATCGCCAACGCCTCCTCCAGCGTCGGCTCCGCGGCCTGTTCCACCACCGCCACCGGCGTCGCCGTTCCCACGCTCACCGGCGCTGCCACCGCCACCGCCGTGCTCATCGCCGCCGGCGTCACCTTTTCAGTCGAAACCGGCATCGGCGTAATCGTCGCCGACGGTATGCCATGAATTTTCCCCGCAGGCCTTTCCTCCCGCGGCGTGGCCGATGCCACTGCCGTACCCAACGCCTTGGGTGTCTCCCCCACCTTGCTCGCCTCCGAAGTATTGTTCGCCGATGCCAGAAGCACCGGGGGTGTCGCTGCGCTCGCCGGTGTCGCTGCCACGGGAGTCACCGCGCCCCCCGTCGATGCCGGCTTCGTCGTGGCCGCCTCTACCTCCGCGGCAAATTCTTCCACTTGCTTGGCGATCTGCTTCTGCTGCGGCGTCAGCGTCACCGGACGCGTATCCGGCTCCAGCACATACTGCGGCTTCGGCCCCACCGCATCCCCGCCAAACATCGCGCAGCCACCCATCGCCAGCGCTGCCGCAGACACCGCCGCCTGCTTCACCCGACGCTTCAACAGCGACGTCGGCAAACGCGATTCAGGAATTTCGCAACGGGTATTGGCGTGTACAGCCATAACGACTCCATCCATGGATGCCGGGTATCCCATCCTGGGCCGGCGGTGACTGTTACTCCGCCGTGCATAACTGCACGACGAACTTCTCCAAATTACTTCGCGGCTCGCCGAGACTCGTCTTGTTGGCCAGATCCATCTTCAGAATCTCTTCGCTCCAACGAGCTGCACCTTCAAGACCCCAGCTTCGCGCCAACGACAAAATCTTCTGCGCCCGATCCTGCGGCCACAGCTTCAACTGCGCGATCACCGCACCATCGGGCATACGACGATCCAATAGCTCCCGAGCCTTGCAAACCTGCCCGAGCCACGAAAAAACCGCGCCTGTCGCCGTATATTTGATATTCGGATCAAGCGACCAAAGTTCATCAATTTTCTTCAATGCCGTACGGGCGTCGCGCATCGCCAATGCGTTGATCATCTCCCATATCTCCTGCTCATGCTGGAATCCGACCAACGCGTCCACCGCTTTGATACTTATCGACGGCGAATCCGGTTCATACAACGAAAGCTTCGCCAATTCGTTGTCCAGCCGCTGCAAATCCGGCCCGATCAACTCCGCCAAACGCTGCGTCGCCGCCGCGTCCAGCGTCTTCCCATACGCCTCCCGCGCCCGCTGGCTGATCCACCCCGGCACCTGAAAAGGTTTGTACGCCTCGCACTTCCGCACCGCCCCCACCTTGTCCAGCATCTTATGAATCCGCGTCGTCTTCAACCAACTGTCGCACACCAGCACCAGCACCGCCGAGTCGCTCGGCGATTCCAGGTAATTCTCCAAGATCTCCCGATTCGTCAACTGCGCCCGCTCTCCCCGCGCCACCGGCACCTCCTCCACCTTCTTGAACAACGCATCCGCCGGGTCCACCACCACCAGCTTCCGCGGCGCGAACATCGAAGGCATCCGGCACTCATCCAGCGCCACCGCCATCGCACTCGAACCATGCGCGGTCGGATCCAGCCGCACAAACCCCATCCCCGGATCCTCCCCCTCAAACACCGCCGACTCTATCTCCGCCAACATCTGGTTGCGCAGAAAAAGCTCCTCCCCTGCCAGCACCATCACGGGATTGATCGCGGTTGCCGATTTTACTGTCTTTGCCATTGCTCACTTCGCATACTGTATATACTTCCCGATGCGGGTGCCGCACCAAAATATAACACTGTTGCAACGCCTCTCCATCGATCACCAGGTTCCCCGCGCTGCCTTCACCACCTCCACAAACTGCCGTGCCGTCGCCGCGATCCCCGCCCAGTCCCCCTTCGCCAACGCCTCCTTACCCACCAGCGATGATCCCGCCCCCACGCACACCGCGCCCGCCTTGATCCACTCCCCCGCCGTCTTCAAATCCACCCCGCCCGTCGGTGTCAATTTCAAAAACGGCATCGGCGCCAAAATATCCTTGAAATACCCCGGCCCCAGCGTCGTCGCCGGAAATACCTTCACCACATCCGCCCCCGCCGTCCACGCCGTCAAAATCTCCGTCGGCGTATACGCCCCCGGCACCACCACCTTCCCCAACTTCTTCGTCACCTCGATCACCCGCGTGTCCAGCACCGGCGAAAATACAAACTCCGCCCCCGCATGGATCGCCGACGCCGCCGTCCCCGCGTCCAGCACCGTCCCCACGCCCACCACAATCTTGTCCCCAAACGTGTCCACCAACTTCTCAATCCCCCGTATCGCCTTCGGCGTCGACATCGTCACTTCGATCCCGATCACGCCCCCCTCCATCAACGCCTTGGCAATATCCTGCAACTGCGTGTCCGATTGCGCCCGAATCACCGCCACCACCCCGCACTCCGACAACATCTGCAACGCACGATCTTTTTTCACAAAAAATTCCTCACGGTTTGAAACCTCCGCCTAACCCCCGCCACAATAAGGCAAGCACGCCCAAATGTGTAGACTCCCGCCTCCACCCCCTCGCCCCTCAATCAAAATCGTAATATCCCCCATACTGCCCGCACCGCACGCATCGAAAAAGATACGCCGTCGGCGACCCCTCCTTATGCAACGACGCCCGCAAATGCTCCCACTCCATACCCACCGGCAAATTCGCCGACTGCCGAATCGCTGTCTCCGCCTGCGACCCCATCGCCCGCAACTCCTCGCCCCCCACCCGCCCCAAAAATGCCGCCGCATCCCCGCAATGCGTCCACCACTTCTCCTGCTGCCACCCCGTGAACCCCGGCGTTCGATACGCCACCTCCTCCACCACCCCCTCCGTCACCTCCTCCCATTCCCCCTCCCCCCCAATCCCCGCCTCATCCATAAAACTCACCCCCAATTTCTCATGCGCACTCCCGTCCGCAATGCACCACGGACACACGCACTCCAAATCCTCGTAACCATACACCGGCCCCAGATACACATACCCCCGCGCCTTCCCGCAGCTCTCACACACCACCTGCGCCGCCACCACGCTCCCTGTCCCCACCGGGTCCGGATGATACTTAAACGTTGGCAGTTCCATATCCATCGCCGCTCCACTCCTCCATCATACCCTAGCGCCCGCCCCCGCCCGCCGCCACTTGCCCCTCCCAAAAATCCCCGCAAAAAAAGGTCGGACCACCAAGCGCTTCGCAGCCTGCCTGGCGGTCCGATTTATGGAGCGGTCGATAAGCCGAATTCTGTGCCTCTTATGAGGCGGCGACCATTTATCTGGGAGCGCATTTGCACACGCCCTCTAGCAACCTACCCGGAACCTGTGTCCCTCGTCTTTCCTCACGCCTTGCAGCGCTCCGTACTCCACGAGCAACTAACCCGTTTCACTCCCAAGCCGCGAGGTTTTGACGGGGGCTCGGCAACCTGGACAAAACGAATGCGGCGCGGGCCACGCCTTCGGTTCCCTATTTGGTCTTGCACCCGGTGGGGTTTGCCTTGCCAATGTTGTCGCCAACATCGCGGTGCGCTCTTACCGCACCTTTTCACCCTTGCCTGATCCTTCTTTCAAAGGCCATCGGCGGTTCGTTCTCTGTGGCACTGTCCCGCATCGCCCAAGCCTTGCGACCCAGGCAACGGGTGGCCGTTAGCCACCACCGCGCCCTGCGGTGTTCGGACTTTCCTCCCGGACAGAACGAATTCCACCCGAGCGATCGCCTGACTGCTCCATTCCCATTGTACCACATCCCCGCACCCCTCCTCAAAATTCCCCCAAAAACCTCGCTTGAGAAGAACGCCCTCAAAGAGTAACATGTTCTGCTCACC
Source organism: Phycisphaerae bacterium (assembly GCA_038248985.1). Classification (GTDB taxonomy): domain Bacteria; phylum Planctomycetota; class Phycisphaerae; order WQYP01; family WQYP01; genus JBBRWV01. The sequence goes on along the minus strand of JBBRWV010000121.1, from coordinate 1,399 downwards.
CTCATCAGCCCGGGTGGCGAAATTGGCAGACGCGCTAGCTTGAGGTGCTAGTGGGTAATTCCTTGCAGGTTCGAGTCCTGTCCCGGGCATACTCCCCAAAAAGACAAGATCCAAAATTCTTGTCTTTTTCCATTTTTGCACCACTACCCCACTCCCCCGCATCCCTCGCCTCGTCTACTTGCTTCCCCCATACCCCTCTCCCCGGAGCCACCCATGCCTCCCTCCTCCCTCCTCCTCGGCATCGACATCGGCGGCACCAAGTCCGCCGTCTCCCTCGGCAACTCCTCCGGCCAAATCCTCCTCCGCGACCAATGGCCCTCCCTCACCTCCCGCGGCCCAACCCTCATGATCCAGGACATCTTCCAACACACCGCCGCCCTCCTCGCCCAACACGCCCTCTCCGATCCCTCCCTCCCCTCCCGCGCCGGCGTCTCCATCGGCGGACCCCTCGACTGCGAACGCGGCATCATCCACAACCCCCCCGGCCTCCCCGGCTGGGACGCCATCCCCCTCCAAGCCACCCTCGAAGCCCAACTCAATCTCCCCGTCCGCGTCCTCCACGACGCCGCCGCCTGCGCCCTCGCTGAACACCTCTGGGGCGACGCCCAAAAATCCCGCCGACTCGCCTACCTCACCTGCGGCACAGGCCTCGGCGTCGGCCTCATCTTCGACGGCATCCCCTACACCGGCGCCCAAGGCCGCTTCCCCGAAATCGGCCACGCACGCCTCCACGATCACGGCCCCATCGGCTTCGGCAAAGCCGGCAGCATCGAAGCCTTCGGCTCCGGCTCCGGCCTCCCCAACATCGCCGCCTGGCTCTTCCCCCACCGCTGGGCCCAGTCCCCTCCCGACGGCGAACTACTCTCCCAACTCGCCGCCGCAGGCGACCTCGACGCCCTCACCGTCCTTGACCGCTCCGCCGATTCCGTCGGACGCGTCTGCGCCCTCCTCGGTGACCTCCTCATCCTCGACCGCATCGTCATCGGCTCCCTCGGCCGCTACCTCGGCCCCTCCTGGATGACCAAAGTCCGCGCCCGCTTCCACGCCGAAGTCCTCCCCTTCGTCGCCCAAAATTGCCCCATCGAAATCGCCGCCCTCGCCGACCGCCTCCAAGACTGCTCCTCCCTCGCCGCCGCCATGCACCCCTCCTGACCCCGCGCCGCCCTCCCCCCGTGATCGCCCATCTCCCATTTGCCCGTCGTCCTCCCCTCCGCCACCCCTCCATTCGTCATTTATCCCGCCTCCTCCTCAAGTCCCCCCCCCATCCGTTCGATGCTCTGGATACCGGAGGAACTATCCTGCACACCATCCCCACCCCACCTCACCACCGCCCCCACCCCCCCCGCGCCCCCCGCGCCACCCCCCCCCCCCCCCTAAACCACAGCGGAAAGCACCAACG
>JBBRWV010000120.1:0-11167 GCA_038248985.1 Phycisphaerae bacterium | reverse complement strand
GGTGGTCGAGGAACCCTGAAAACCCGTTATTTCACACCTACGTCCAATAAAAAACGCCCCGTGGCGTGTACGTAGCGATATATGCAGGCAACTCCAAGTTTTCACTTGGTTACCCCCTCCCGTCCGCATAAACTACCCAAACATTCCCTACTTCCTCTACCGGAGATATGAGCAATGGCGAGCATCCTTCCCCTTCCCCCCGCCATCGTTGGTGAGTTCGTGGGCCGCTCCCACAATGACATGATGCGCGTCACCGAATTGCTCAACGCCTATCCCACCGTCGTAAATGCCGCGTGGGACTGGGGTAATGGCGATTGGGAAACCGGCCTCGCCGCCGCCGCCCATTCCGGCCGCAAAGACATCGCCGAACTCATCCTCTCCCGTGGCGGCCGCATCGACCTCCTCGCCGCCGTAATGCTCGGAAAAATTGATCTCGTCAAAGCCCTCCTCAAAGACAATCCCGCCGCCCTCCACCACAACGGCCCCCACGGCATCTCCCTCCTCGCCCTCGCCGAAGCCGGCAAAAATCGCGAAATGATTTCCTACCTCAAAGGCCTCCTGCACCCGGCCAAAAAATCCTTCATCAAATCGCCCGCCGCCAAAATGACCAAAATGAAAATCAAACCTTCCAAACCTTCCAAAACAGTCAAACGCCGCAAAGCCGCGTGATCGCTCCGCGAAAAGTCTTAAGAATCAAGTCCCAGTTTCAAGCACGGCCACTCGCGCATATAATCCCGCACACCTTAAGCCGTAACCACCGTCCCTTGAAACTGGGACCTTGAAACTTGGAATTTAAATGAGTCGCCTCTTCTCCGGCACCTCTTTCGACCGCCCCCCGACCTGCGAGCGCTGCGGCAAACCCCAAACCGACTGCCGCTGCATGAACCTTCCCCCCAAAAAGAAACCCGGCGCCACCGCCGCCACCCTTTCCACCGGCCTCACCCTGACCCCGCAAAATAGCGCCCCGCCAAAAGATCAAATCGCCAAAATCCGCATCGAAAAACGCAAAGGCAACCGCGAAGTGACCGTCATCTCCGGTCTCGAACACCCCGCCAACGATCTCGCCACGCTTCTCACGTCGCTGAAATCCCATCTCGGTTGCGGCGGCTCCGTGCAGGAACGCACGATCGAACTGCAGGGCGAACACAGCCAAAAAGTGCTCGCCGCGCTCACTGAAAAAAGCCTCCGCGCCCGTATCGTCTAAATCCCACGCTCTTCCTTTCAGCTCGAAGCAGGAACCTGCTCATGGCCATCTGGCTCCTCAAAACTGAACCCACCGTTTACTCGATCACCGACCTGCAACGTGACCAAAAAACCGTCTGGGACGGCGTCGCCAACAATCTCGCCCTGATCCACATTCGCGCCATGAAAAAAGACGACACCGCCGTCATCTACCACACCGGTGACGAAAAAGCGGCCGCAGGCCTCGCCAAAATCAGCTCCGCCCCCTATCCCGATCCGCACGCCAACAATCCCAAGCTCGTCGTCGTCGACCTCACGTTTGACCGCAAATTCCCCTCCCCCGTCACGCTCGATCAAGTAAAATCCGACCCGCGTTTCGTCGGCTGGGACCTCCTCCGCATCGGCCGCCTCAGCGTCGTTCCCACTTCCGACGCCCAACTGCAGGCACTCCTGAGCCTCGTCAAAGTCTGATCCATTTCCGTCTTGCGCCTGCCCCTGCGCCGCGCGCCAATTCCCCCCCGCTATTTCTTTGACCGCCGCCGCCGTGAACACTACCATTCACTCATCACCATTTCCTGAACTGCGTTGTGGTACAACACGCCGTCTTAAAAATTCATCCCGTGCCCGAAGTGAGTTGCAACATGTTTCGACCCGGCAGAGCAACAGTGGTAGCCATGCTGATGGGAATCCCCATCGGCCTGGGTCTCTTCACCTTCCGCTATGCCGAAGGCCTCTCCTACATGTCCAACGATCCGCGGGCCTGCATGAATTGTCACATCATGAATGACCAGTACAATTCGTGGGCCAAGGCCGGTCATCATCACGTCGCCGTGTGCAACGATTGCCACACCCCCCACGATTTTGTCGGCAAATACATGACCAAGGCGATCAACGGCTGGAACCACAGCAAGGCGTTCACCCTCCAGAATTTTCCCGAGCCGATCCGGATCACCCCGCGCAACGCTGGCATCTTGCAGGCCAATTGTGTCCGCTGCCACGAACCCCTCGTGGAAGACACGTTGCTCCGCTTCGAGGCCCACGGCGGCGGCGTCAGTTGCATTCATTGCCACAAAAGTGTCGGTCATGGACCGGTGCGTTAACCAGACAGGAGTTGACCTATGAGCCAGGAAAACAACCAGCCCTCCAAGTTAAGCTGGGGACGTCTCCTACTCGTCATCGGGGTAACTGCCGTCATCACATTCGGCATCATCGCCATGCTCACCAACATTTTTGAACGTAAGCAGGAAGCCCGTAATCTCTACATCAAGTACGTCGAAGTAAGTGAAGAAACAACCGACCCCGCGGTCTGGGGAAAAAACTGGCCGCGCCAGTATGACAGCTACAAAAAAACCGCCGAGTCGACCCGAACCCGTTTCGGCGGCCATGGCGGCTCCGAAGCAATGCCCGATGAAAAGGCCCAACGCGATCCGTGGCTCGCCCGCGCCTTTGCCGGTTACGCCTTCGCCATTGACTACCGCGACCGCCGCGGCCATGCCTACATGTTGGTCGATCAGGAACAAACCAAGCGCGTGACCGAGCGGGCCCAACCCGGCGCCTGCCTGCATTGCCACGCCTCCGTGATCCCCACCTACCGGCGCCTGGGCGATGGCGACGTTTTCCAAGGCTTCGAAGCCCTCGGAAAACTCAGCTACACCAAGGCCCATGATGAAGTCGTCAAGACCGGTTCGACCAACCCCATCGCCGCGCCCGTCCCCGGCGGAAAGACCACCTTCGCCCATGCAGATGGCGCCCATCCCGTGTCCTGCGTCGATTGCCATGATCCCAACAACATGCAACTGCGCGTAACCCGCCCCGGCTTCATCACCGGCATCAAGGCCTACATGGCCTCCACTGGCAAAAAAGATTTCGATCCCAATCGCGATGCCACCCGCCAGGAAATGCGCACCTACGTCTGTGCCCAATGACATGTGGAATATTACTGCGGCCCCAAGACCACGCTCTTTTTCCCCTGGGCCAACGGCCTCAAGGTTGAACAAATCGAAGAGTTCTACAACAACTACAAGTTTGGTGATGGCCACCGGTTCTACGACTGGACCCATGCCGAAACCGGTGCCGAAATCCTCAAAGCCCAGCATCCCGAATTCGAACTGTACAGCCAGGGCATCCACGCCCGATCCGGCGTCAGTTGCACCGATTGCCACATGCCCTACGAGCGCCAGGGCGCCATGAAAGTAAGCGATCACTGGGTCCGCTCACCCCTGCTCAATATTCAAAAGGCCTGTCAACCCTGCCATGCCGTGCCCGAAGGTGAAATCCAAAAACGCGTCGAGCGCATCCAGAAAACCAACTTCGATCTCCTGACCCGCGGCGGCAACGCCTTGGTCGAAATGATGGATGTCGTCAAGCAAGTGCGGGCACCTTGGGATGCCGAAAACCGCCCCCTCATGGCAGAAGCCGCCCAGGCCGAACTGAACAAAACTCCCGAGTTCGCCAAGCTCCCCGCCCTCGAGCAGGCCGCCAAAGTGAAAGAGGCCACCGGCAAATCCCTCAATGATGCGTGGTCGAAATACGTCTATGCCAATGAGCAACTCAAGGCCGTCGCGGAATTGCATCGCAAAGCGCAGTGGCGTGTGGATTTTGTCGCCGCAGAGAATTCCATGGGCTTCCACGCCCCCCAGGAAGCGGCCCGCATTCTCGGCGAAGCAATCGACTACGCCCGGCAAGCCCAGATTGCCGCCCAAAAGATTCTGTTGGAACGAAAAGTTGCCGACAAACTCGCCCGTCGTTAATGAATTCCTCGTAGCGCAAGAATCCCCAACCACATCGACCACCCAGCCCAGCCCAAAACCCTGATTCCCCCGCCGCCACACCCGCGCAAAACTTGTCCTCCCGCCAATTTTGCTCATAATTTCCCTGATTGATCCGATATTCCTTGCTTAGGCGTATCGGAGATCGCTTCTTTCTGCCAAGGATGGTACCCATGAAACTTCGCGTTTCCCTCCTCTTCGTTTTGCTTCTGGCACTCCCCCTCATCGCCGGATGCAACAAACCCGCCACCATCATCGAACCTTTCGCCGACGACGTCGAAAAGCAACTCGACCCCGGCGAGTTCGGCCTCGAAAAACTCAACCCCGCCGATTACCCCGACATGCGCGTCGCCTGGTCCGATCGCACCGGCCTCGAACAGGCCATCGATAAATCCATCGCCTATCTCGAAAAAGTCCGCACCTTCATCCCCAGCGGCCCCAATGACCCCATCACCCGCGAGCAAATCCACGCCACCCTCCTCGACATCAAAAAAATGCTCCACGATCCCTCCATCACCCCTGACCGCTTCCAGCAGGAAGTCCTCGCCCGCTACGAAGTCTGGACCTCCAAAGGCTACAACCGCAAAGGCGACGTCTGGTTCACCGGCTACTTCACCCCCATCTACCACGGCTCCCTCACCCGCACCGCGCAGTTCCAATACCCCGTCTACAAACGCCCCGCCGATCTCCAAAGCGACTCCCTCACCGGCGCAGTCTACGGCCAAGGCCCCGCAGGCGGTCCCTACACCCCCTACCCTACCCGCTCCGAGCTGGAAAAATCCGGCAAACTCAAAGGCACCGAACTCGCTTACTTCTCCACCCCCCTCGAAGCCTACATCATCCAAGTCCAAGGCTCCGCCAAAGTCATCCTCCCCGATGGCAAAGAATTCATGATCGGCTTCGCCGGCAAAAACGGCCGCGACTACCACGGCCTCGGCTCCGAACTCGTCAAAGATGGCAAGATCGACAAAAAACGCCTCTCCCTCCCCGCCGTCATCGAATACTTTGCCCAGCACCCCGGCGAGCAGGAACAATACATCGCCCGCAGCGACTCCTTCGTCTTCCTCAAACAGTACGAACCCGCCGAATGGCCCTCCGGCTCCCTCGGCTTCAAAGTCACCCCGCAACGCTCCCTCGCCACCGATAAAAAAATCTTCCCCCGCGCCAGCCTCACCTTCATCGACGTAGCCAAGCCCGCACCCACCGGCGAAATGCTCCCCTACAAAGGGTTCCTCCTCGATCAAGACTCCGGCGGCGCCATCCAGGCCGCCGGCCGCGCCGACATCTACATGGGCATCGGCGAAACCGCCGGTAAGCAAGCCGGCTACCAGTACGCCCAGGGCCGCCTCTTCTACATCTTCCTCAAACCCGAGCTTGTCCCTCCCATGACGCACCCCAACCTCACCCCCACCAAGCCCAGTTCCCCCAAGCCCGGCACCACCCCCGCCAAAAAACCCACCACCCCCACCAAGCCCGTCGCCCCCGACGGCGGTGAAATGTTCCCCGGCGCCATCAAAAAATAACCCCCCTCATCCCCTCGCCATCTCCCCGAAGGGCCTGCTCACCGCAGGCCCCTCTTTTTGGTATGAAGTCGCCTCCCCCCCTCAACCGATAACAATATCCATGATCAATCCCGTCCAACAAAAAATGATCGACGCCCAACTCGCCCCCGCTCGCATCGGCAGCGAAATCGCCGCCGCCGTCGCCCAAAAATCCCAGGACGTCACCAACCTCCAGGGCCAGGCCGTCCTCAACCTCCTCGAATCCGCAGCCCAAACCTCCCGCTCTGCCGTCGCCCCCGGTGACCCCCTCGTCGCCCAAGCCACCGGCATGGGCAACCTCCTCGACATCACCGCCTGACACTCTCCCTACGCGCCCACTTCCCAATACCGAATCTCCCGCTCCACCTCCAGCAACTTCCATTTCCCCGCCAACTCAAAAAACTTCGCCAACCCCTCCCGGCTCCCCTCCGTCACCTCATACTTCAAAAACTCCGTAAAATACCGCCGCGCCAAATCCCGCGGCCACCGCTTCTCCACGCAATACCGATCCAGCAAAACCTCCGTCATCTTCCCCCCTTCCACCCGCGCCCACGCCAGCAACCCCGCCAGTTCCCGCGCCCCCGCCGCATCCTTCTCAATGGCATCCGCCCGCATCATCCACATCGCAAACACAAACGGCAGCCCCGTCATCTGCTTCCACTCATCCCCCAAATCCAATTGATACGGATACTCCGCCTCACTCGGCGCCGCATTCACCACCTTGTCCCCAATCAACAGCACCGTCTCCGCACCCTCCCCCTTTTGACCCCTCTCCCCTGACCCCTCACCCCTCGTCAGCGCCACCACCTTCGCCCCCACCCCATACCGCTCCCGCAAAATCACCTGCGCCAAAATCACGCTCGTATGCGAATCCGTATCTCCATGCACTTCCAGAATCCGCTCCGGCGGCACCTTCGAAAATATCCGCACCGTCAGCGTGTGCCCATCGCACCCAATCGCCCCCGCCGGCACCAGCACCAGCGGCACCTTGCTCATCTGAAAATCCACCACGCTCATCAACGCCGTCTCCACCGCCCCGCTTTCCACCAGCGGCAGCAACTCCGACGGCACCGCAAACTCCACCTTCACCCCCAACCGCGCCAACGCCCCCTCCTCCACCAGCGACTCAATCAGCGGCTTGCTGTTGATAAACGAAACACACCCCACCCGATGCCGCACCTGCGCGCCCCCACATTCTTTCCCCTCACTCACATCTTCATATCTTTTTTTCATATTCGTACTTTCAGAAACTTCTGAAATATTATATACTCGCCCCGTTCCGCCGTCACGCGAAAAACGCCGGCAACTTTCGCCACCCACGTCCCGCCTACTCTAACGACATTCGCCCACCTTTGCGTACTCCGCCTACCTTTCCCACTCTTGGTACAATCCTCCCCCTCTTCCTTATACTCCCCCAATCTGGAATCCCACCATGCCCGCACCCAAAAAACGCCGCCTCACCCGCCGACGTTTCCTTCAACTCTCCGCTTCCGCCTTCGCCCCCGACCGCCGCCTCTACGTCAACCGCAGCCTCGGCCATCTCCGCCAAGCCCGCTTCTTAGCCCGCCCCGAAATCACCCGCTTCACCCTCGACACCACCCGGTAAGTCCTACTTCGCGCTCCCTCATCATCTTCGTCGCTCCCGCGCTACGCCATCCCTGCCCCCATTCCCTTTCCCACGATTTTCCCTTCCCGTATACTCCCTCCACTTACAACCTGTCTCAAAAGCCGGTTCCCCGCGGCCCTCCCATTGAGCGCGCCTCACCGAATCGCCTTCTTGAGTGTTTTGTTCGCAGGAGATGCCCCCTCACAATGTCCACCGCCGCCTCCACCAAAGCCCCCTCCTTCCTCGCCCAGCGCCTCACCCACCTGCGCGCCGCCATGCTCCAAAACAAAATCCCCGCCGACCGCGCCGGCCTCCTCGTCACCAATTTCCCTGACGTCTCCTACCTCACCGGCTTCGAAGGCGACGACTCCTACGCCCTCATCACCCACGACCAAACCTTCCTCATCTCCGACTCCCGCTACCAGGAACAAATCACCCGCGAAGCCCCCTGGGTCCGCTCCATCATGCGCCAAAAACTCATCATGACCGAAGTCGCCCGCCAAACCCACAAACTCAAAATCAACAAGCTCGCCGTGCAATCCGAATCCCTCACCCTCGCCCAAAAAGCCACCCTCCAAGAACAGCTCTTCCTCGCCCGTTCACCCGCCAAAATCCTCCCCCTCAAAGATCTCGTCATCAAGCTCCGCCATATCAAAGACCCCCATGAAATCGCCCTCATCGAAGAAGCCATCCGCATCGCCGAAGGTGCCTTCGTCGCCCTCAAAGGCCATCTCCGCGGCGGCGGCAACCTCCTCACTGAAAACGAAATCGCCTCCCTCCTCGTCCATGAAATGCGCAAACGCGGCGCCCTCAACTCCTCCTTCGATTCCATCGTCGCCATCGGCCCCAACGGCTCGCTCCCCCACTACCGCCTCCAAAATATCCAACTCACCAACAACTCCCCCCTCCTCATCGATTGGGGCGCTCGCTACCGCGGCTACTGCTCCGACCTCACCCGCGTCCTCTTCATCGGCCAAGTCCCCCCCAAAATCCGCGAGATCTACCAGATCGTCCTCGACGCCCAACTCGCCTCCATCGCCGCCATCGCCCCCGGAAAAACCGGCAAACACGTCGATAAAGTCGGACGCGACCTCATCACCAAAGCCGGCTACGGAAAACAATTCGGCCACGGCACCGGCCACGGCATCGGCCGCGACATCCACGAACCCATCTCCCTCGCCAAACTTTCCACCACCACCCTCCAACCCGGTATGATCATCACCGTCGAACCCGGAATCTACCTCCCCGGCCTCGGCGGCGTACGCATCGAAGACGACATCCTCGTCACCCAATCCGGGTATCGCGTCCTCAGCAACTTGCCAAAAGACCTCGCTTCCGCACAATTATGAAATCCACGTGACGAATTGACCTTTTTCCCATGAACTGAAAACCCTTCTCCCTCAGGAGACCTCTCAAATGTCCAAAAAACCCAAACTCCTCAAACCCGTCGCTGATGCCTCCCCCGCACGCTTCACCGATACCGCACGCATCAAGGCGCTCATCGCCCTCATGGCCGACAACGGCCTCTCTGAAATCGAACTCGTCGAAGACAAAGCCAAAATCGTCCTCCGTCGCGGCGGAACCTCCTCCACCCAGGCCCCCATCGCACACTACGCCCCCGCTCCGTCGCCCGCCTCCCAACTCAGTCCTCAGCACTCAGCACTCAGCACCCCCGCCCTCGTCGACGAAACCGCCGGCCTCATCCCCATCAAATCCCCCATGGTCGGCACCTTCTACTCCTCCGCCAACCCCGAAACCGACGCCTACATCTCCATCGGCACCTCCGTCGACCCCAAATCCGTCGTCTGCATCATCGAAGCCATGAAAGTCTTCAACGAAATCCACGCCGAAGTCCAGGGCCAAGTCGTAAAAATCCTCGTCAACAACGGCCAAGCCGTCGAATTCGGCCAACCCCTCTTCCTCGTGAAACCCTAAAAGTTTTTAACCACGAAGGCACGAAGGATCCCCTTAAATGAGCACCATCGGCGACAAAACTTCACCCGAGCTTGAAAGGATCGCTACCGCGGTCGTGGATGCTGCTTACAAGGTATACCGTGCTCTCGGCCCCGGTCTGCTAGAAAGCGTGTACGAAGCCTGCTTGTTTTACGAACTGACTCGCCGCAGACTGAAAGTGCAAAGACAAGTGCAATTGCCCATCGTGTACGATGGGCTTGCTCTCGAATGCGGCCTCATTCTGGATCTGCTCGTCGAAGATCAGTTGATCGTCGAACTAAAAGCCGTCGAAAAACACAACGATCTCTATGACGCTCAGTTGCTTACGTATCTAAAGCTGGCCAACAAACAATTAGGAATTCTAATAAACTTTAACGTCCGCTTATTTAAAAATGGAGTAAAACGCATCATCCTCTGACAAACCTCTTCGTGCCTCCGTGCCTTCGTGGTTTCGTGGTTAAAAATCCATCCCTATGAAAAAAGTAAATACATCCTAGAACTCGAATAATGGAGCAAAACGCATCGCCTATGAGAAACCTCTTCGTGTCTTCGTGCCTTCGTGGTTAATAAAGAGTCCCCCCTGAGAAACCTCTTCGTGTCTTCGTGCCTTCGTGGTTAAAACCCCCGTCCCGAGGAAAAAAGAATGTTCCAAAGAATCCTTATAGCCAACCGTGGTGAAATCGCCCTCCGCATCATCCGCGCCTGCAAAGAACTCGGCGTCGAAACCGTCGCCGTCTACTCCGAAGCCGACCGCAGCGCCGGCTACCTCAAACTCGCCGACCAGGCCATCTGCATCGGCGCCGCCCCCGCCTCCGACAGCTACCTCAACATCCCCCGCATCATCTCCGCTGCCGAAATCGCCGACGTCCAGGCCATCCACCCCGGCTTCGGCTTCCTCTCCGAAAACGCCCACTTCGCCGAAATCTGCCGCGACTGCAAAATTGAATTCATCGGACCCTCCCCCGAAGCCATGAAACTCCTCGGCTCCAAACTCGCCTCCAAACAACTCGCTAAAAAATGCCACGTCCCACTCACCCCCGGTTCCGACGGCGCCATCACCAACGAAGACGAAGCCATCGCCATCGCCCGCAAAATCGGCTTCCCTGTCATCATCAAAGCCTCCGCCGGCGGCGGCGGCCGCGGCATGCGCGTCGCCCACAATGAAATGACCCTCCGCTCCTCGCTCAAAGCCGCCCAGTCCGAAGCCGAAGCCGCCTTCAAGGACGGCACCATCTTCCTCGAAAAATTCCACGAAGAACCCCGCCACATCGAAGTCCAAATCCTCGGCGACAAGCACGGCAACGTCGTCCACCTCTGGGAACGCGACTGCACCCTCCAACGCCGCCACCAGAAACTCGTCGAAGAATCCCCCTGCCCCGTCATCGATCAAAAAACCCGCGAAGAACTCTGCATGTCCGCCGTCCGCCTCGCCAAGGAAGCCAACTACTACTCCGCCTGCACCTGCGAATTCATCATGGACAAGGACCGCAAATTCTACTTCCTCGAAGTCAACACCCGCATCCAGGTCGAACACCCCGTCACTGAACTCGTCACCGGCGTCGACCTCATCAAGTGGCAGCTCAAAATCGCCGCCGGCGAAAAACTCACCCTCAAGCAATCCGACATCAAACACACCGGCTGCGCCATCGAATGCCGCATCAACGCCGAAGATCCCGACCGCAACTTCGCCCCCTCCCCCGGCACTCTCGAAGAATTCGTCACCCCCGGCGGCCCCAACGTCCGCATCGAAACCCACTGCTACCAGGGCTATCGCGTCCCGCCCAACTACGATTCCATGATCGCCAAGCTCCTCGCCTACGGTGCCACCCGCGACGACGCCCTCGCCACCATGCGCCGCGCCCTCGACGAATTCCGCGTCGGCCCCATCAAAACCACCATCCCCCTCCACCGCCAGATCATGGCCAACCAGCAATTCAAAACCGCCAAAGTCGACACCGGCTGGATCGAACGCACCTACAAACCCACCACCTAAGGGCCGGCGCATCAATAAATGTCAAATAATATCATGTCAGAGGGGCCTGTGGTTCGATGCATTGAAAGGACTAATTACGACGCGGGCAAGGAGGCCTTAGGATGGCGAATAAGTTTCAAGGACG
>JBBRWV010000119.1:0-11243 GCA_038248985.1 Phycisphaerae bacterium | reverse complement strand
CCTCCCCCCGCGTCAAAAACGCACTATTTCCCAATGCCGCCACCCTGCACCCCCGCGCATGGGCCTCAAACCACTCCCTGTCCCGCACCGTCATCACCAGAAAATGCTTGTAGTCCCCCGGCCCCAACCGCAGCACCAGCTCCCCATTTTTCCCTCCATCTTCCAACCCCACCAATCGCGTTATCTCCCCATTAAATAAGGAGTTACCGCGTGCCTGCGCTTCAGCCACATACTCCGCCCACCGCGTCTCCACCCGCCCCTGCGCTGCCTCCGGCAGCCGCACAGCCTCCCCCTCCCACACCACCCGCACCTCCTCCACCGTCCGCGGCCCTTCCGCCAAAACCACCAATCCGTCATCCATAAATACCTTTCCCGCAAACACTTGCAACTATATCCAATTTCCGCACAATCCCCTTCCCTTCACCCCGTTATTCCATATATAACCCATCATACCCAACCTCGGAGACCTTCATGCTCCCGCGCATTCTCACTTTGCTTCTCCTGCTCACCTCCATTGCCCGCGCGCAAACTGCCCCTGCTATTACACTTGCAGACGCCAAGGAACTCAACCCCCGCACCGGCCTCCCCAACGTCGGCGCCCGCATCAAGTACCACAACACCGACCTCCAAATCGCCTTCCTCGGCGGCTCTCTTACCCAAGCCAACGAAGGCTACCGCTCCCAACTCATGGACCTTCTCAAACAGAAATACCCCGACGCCAAATTCCAGGAAATCCCCGCCGCCGTCCCTGGAACCGGCTCCACCCTCGGCGTATTTCGCGTTCAGGAATCCGTCCTTAACTACCGGCCAGATCTAGTCTTAGTAGAGCTCGCCATCCACGATATGGGCGTCGACCCCCAGGAAATCGAGAAATCACTCGAGGGCCTCGTGCGGCAAATCTGGAAGTCCGACAACACCACCGACATCGTTTTCCTCTACCCCATCACCGAGTCCACGCTCAAGGCCCTGCAAGATGGCAAATGTTCCGTCGCCGTTTCCCTCCACGAAAAAATCGCCGCCCACTACGGCATCCCGACCATCCACTTCGGGCCCGAAATCGCCCAGCAAATCGCCGACAACAAACTCGTCATCAGATCCAAAGAGCCCGTCACCGAGGCCGAAAAAAAAGCCCTCAACCACCGTGCCATCTTTTCCTATGATGGCGTATATCCCCTGTCCAATACAGGACATGCGCTCTATGCCGAGGTCGCCTTCCGCAACCTTGCGACGCTCTTGAACACCGGAAAGGTCGGGCCTCACAAAGTGCCCAAACCGCTACAAACCGGCAACTACGAGAACGCCAAACTTGTTTCTCCCGAGTCCCCCAACGTCACCCTTTCCAAAGGCTGGACGAAGCTGCCGGGAACCCATCCCACGATGCTGAAATTCAACAAATCCCTTCAGAATCTCTTCGTCGCCTCCACCGCAGGGGAGTCCATTTCCTTTAAATTCAAAGGTTCCTACGTCGGTTTGCTGGATATTATCGGCCCTGACACCAACCAGATCACTGTGACGATCGACAACGAACCCACCAAACTCGTCCCCCGATTCGACGGCTACTGCACCTATCAACGCATCAACAATATCCCCCTCGCCACCGGCCTCAGCAATGAAGTTCACACTGTCACCCTGACTCTCCCCAAAGAGCAAATTTCTAAGATCCCGCTCCTGAAAGAGAAAGGTAACCTCATTACCGCACCGGATTTATATCTCGGCCACAACATTTATATCTCGCGCATCATGTTGATCGGCGACATCGTACCGTGAAGAGTCGCCGGTGTTTTCTCGTCACCTTTCGCCCCACACGCTACAATCCCGCCCATGGCACTTTTCAATAAAAAAATGCGCCTTCCCGACGACCGTGAAGAATCGCACGCGCACATGTCGTTCGGCGACCACATCGAAGAACTCCGCAAACGCCTGTTTTTGGCCGTCCTCGGCACCGTGGTCGCGTTTGGCGTCGCGATGTACTACGTCAACGACATCGTCAATTACCTCGTGCATCCCTACCGCGTCGCCCTGATCGCCCGCGGTTTCTCCGACACGTTCGTCTATTCCAAACCTGCAGAAATTATCGTCAATTACCTCTCCGTCGGCCTGCAAGCCGGGCTGGTTCTCGCAAGTCCTTGGATTATCTACCAGATATGGCTCTTCGTGGCTGCGGGGCTTTACGAGCGGGAGCGCAGAGTCGTTTACAAATACATCGGTCCCAGCGCTTTGCTGTTCCTGCTGGGGATCTGTTTTTTTTACTACATTTGCCTGCCCATTACCCTTAATTTTTTCGTCAGCTTTACCGCCGGAACCGCAGGCGATCCTCCGACGCCCACGAAGATCGAGAAGGTTTTTCTCGGTTCAGATAATCCTGCGGGAATCGACATTACCACTCTCCCGTCCGGCGAAAACATAACTCCGCTGCAAATACCGCTGGTGAGCTCGGATCCGCCCGAGCCGCCCAAAGGGCAGGGTTATCTTTACTTCAATGCCACGGAGGGGAAGATTAAGTTTCGCGTCGGAAAAGACATCCATACCCTGTTGGCGTCGCAGCAGGATTCGTTATTTACCAATCTCCCCCGTCTGGACGACTATCTGGATTTTGTCACGTTCATGGCGCTCGTTTTCGGCGTGGCCTTTGAGACTCCGATGGTCATCATGGTTCTGGCGCAGGTGGGGCTTGTAGCGCCCAAGACGTTCCGCAAGATCCGCAAGTTTGCTTATTTTGCCATCGCCATCATCGCGGCCGTGGCCACGCCCACGCCCGATATCCTCACTATGTGTACGCTGATGATTCCACTCATCGCCCTCTACGAATTTGGAATATTGTTGGCGACCTTTGTGGCGCCGAAGCGTGGCAACGCGGAAGTTCTGCCTTAGCTGCTAAATCTACAAACCACGCGTGTACAAGCGCACCAATGCACCTTTGGTGCACTCTTGCGCGGAAAATTTCAATACTGCCTTAAGCAGGGGATAGCCGGAACCGATACTCTGAGGCCTTCATAAAAAAGTGGCGTGCGAGGGCAGGCGAGTGCTTGGGCGCTTTCCGAATAAAAACTAATTTGCCAGCCATACAGAATTTATCCCGGAAGGATTTGTCGTACCTATGAATGATGCTGCAGGTGATTTGAGTTGCGCGCGTGCGCTGACCGTTATCCGCGTGTTGGAAACCCAAAAAAATCTGCCGAAGAATCGTGATCGAGTTCCGTTTCATCGACTGCTGCATGCTGAACTCATCAGCGATCCGACGCGGCCTTTGGTTCCGGTGCATGCGCGGGATTTGTCGGCGGCGGGAATGAGTTTCGTTTGCCGGCGACCGTTGCGCGTGCAGGAGCGATTCGTGATCAAACTCCCTTATCGAAATTTACCGGGGAAACTGGCACTCTGTGTGGTTGAGCATTGCAGTTACGCGGCCCAGGGGTTGCACCTGGTAGATGTGGTGTTTGAGGAAGTGCAGACGCTTACGCGTGCAGACTCCACTGTGCCGCCCACCTGGATTCTCCGGGCCAAAGAGCGGCGCGGGGCGTGAACCAGCGGTGGGGGAGTGCAAAAATGAACCGAGGCGGTCCCTTGCGGAATCGCCTCGGTTTTTTCGTTGGAACTTGCCAGGCAAGTTGAAACGACGAGTGAGGGCTGGTCGAATTTACTTGAGTTCGACGCTGGCGCCTTCGGTCTCGAGTTTCTTCTTGAGGGCTTCGGCTTCGGCCTTTTCGAGGCCGGGCTTGACGACCTTCGGGGCGCCATCGACGAGATCCTTGGCTTCCTTGAGACCAAGGCCCGTGACTTCGCGCACGACCTTGATGACCTGGATCTTCTTGTCGCCGGCCGCTTTGAGGACGACGTCGAAGGTGGTCTGGACTTCGGCAACGGCGGCGGGGCCGGCGGCCGGACCAGCAGCAACAGCGACGCCACCGGCGGCGGCTTCGATGCCATAGGTCTCTTTGAGGTAGGTGCTGAGCGCCTGGGCGTCAAGCAGCGAGAGAGCGACGATCTTATCGCCGAGTTCCTTGATTTCCGACTTTACGTCTGCCATGAGTGTGACCTTTCAAATCTGTTCACCTTTGCCAGCCCCGGCGACGCGCCAAGTTTTAACTGCTCAAGGCAGGCTGAACAACTGGTGAAGCAAGTAAGCGTGAATTATGCGGTGGCGGTGGGTTCCGCAGGAGCATCGGCCGCGGGTGCAGCGGTTGCTTCAGCGGCCAGAGCTTCCTTTTCTTTCTTTTCGATATACGCCTTGATCTGCCCGGCGATCGTGCCGGCGGGACCCTTGAGTTGCCCGGCAAGTTTGCGGCCGGGACCAAGAATCTGCCCGACGATTATGGATTGGAGTTCTTTGCGGTTGGGCATCTTCGAGAGGGCGGCGGTGGCTTTGCTGTCGAGGATCTGCCCTTCGACGATCGAGCCTTTGATCTTGAGCTTGTCGACCTTTTTGGCCTGCTCAACGAGTTCCTTCACCAAGTCAACGATGGATTCGCCACCGTAAACAATGGCACTGGTGCCCTTGAGAAGATCCTTGGCTCCTTTGAGTCCGATGGACTCCAGGGCCTTGGCCGCCATCGCATTGCGGACGACCGTCATCTTGACGTTCTTCTTTTTCAGATCAGACCGGACGGCCGTGTTGGTCTTGGCATCGATACCGATGTAGTCCACCACGACGACGGAATCAGCGCCTTTGAACTTGCGTTCGAGTTCGGCGGTGATGAGATTTTTGATGCGTTTGCTCATAAAGTCCTCAGGGGTAAGGGGAAGGGTCTAGTGACCACTTGGGCCCGTGATGGGTACTGATTTACTTTTCGTTTTCTTCGGTGTTGTTCAGGTGGCTCAGGTCGATCGGGATGCCCGGGGACATCGACGAGTGCAGGGTGATCTTCTTGATGTAAACGCCTTTGGCCGTGGTGGGCTTCATCTTGCGAAGCGTTTCCACAAACGCGTGGGCATTGGCGGAAAGATCAGTCTCGGCGAACGAGGTTTTGCCGATGACGGCGTGAATGTTCCCGCCGGCATCATTGCGAAACTCGATTTTGCCTGCGGCGTATTCTTTGACGGCGGTGGTGATGTCGGTCGTGACGGTGCCGGCCTTTGGCGAAGGCATCTTGCCCTGCGGTCCAAGCACCTTACCGAGACGGGCAATCTTGGGCATCATGTCCGGGGTGGCGATGGCGACATCAAAGTCAAGCCAGCCGCCGTTGATGCGAGTGATCAGCTCATCGGCACCGGCTTCAATTGCCCCGGCAGCGCGAGCGGCATCAATATTGGCGCCTTGTACAAAGGCGATGACGCGGTTGGTCTTACCGATGCCCTTGGGCAGCGAGACCGCACCACGAACCATTTGATCGGCCTGCTTGGCGTCGATGCCCAGGTGAATGACGATGTTGATCGATTCATCAAACTTGGCATGTTTCATCTGCTTGAGAATCGGGATAGCCTGTTCCAGCGTGACCGGATTGGGCGGGATGAGCTTGGCGGCTTCTTTGTAGCGCTTGCCGCGAATCTTAATAGCCATGGTTACTCCTTGAGGGAGGACGAAGGGAGACTGGAAAAACAATCGGCTTTTCGTAGAGCCACGTTTTGTTTTCAAGGGGAGCATTTCAAAGCCGGAAAGGCCTTGTCGAGTCGCATGTCCTGCATCCCGTCGCAGGCACCTTATTCAGGCCACGCTGCGGAGGATGGGATTGGACAACTTGCGATTCGCTTCTTTGCACCGAAGCACAAAGTAGCTCCCACTGTTAACGCCCGTGGTTCGGCGAAGAGGGATAAGTATACAGAATTCTAGCCCAGCGCGTCAAGGTTGATGGATCGGATATTTCTGATGGCGAAGTGTCCGGCCGTTCCGGGTCGCGCATACGCAACGTTTGGGGGGTAACGCATACGGCTTGTTGCCCTTCTCCGCCACGCGTATTATTCCAAGGCTTGTAATTATGTGGATTCAGGGAAGGTTTATTGCGCATGGCACTGGCAACTACGATTAGGAAAAAATCTCAGAAGGGTGGGGCGAGGCGGGGCAGGGATGCGCGGAAGCAAGTCTGCATTCTGGGTGCAACAGGCTCGATCGGAACCAATGCCATCGAAGTTTGCAGGCATATGCAGGATCGGTTCGCGATTCATTCGCTGACAGCGTGCACGAGCTGGAAGAAACTGGCCGAGCAGGCATTGGAAATTTCACCGACGCCGCACATGGTGGCGCTCAATGACAGCAGCACATGGGAAAATCCTTCGGAAAATCTGCGTGCCATGCGGGATGCCCTGCTGGGTACGTCCATTGAGATGATCACCGGCGCGCATGCCATGGAAGAGATTGTGGCACGGTCGGAAGTGGACATTGTGGTGGCGGCGGTGGTGGGCGCGGCCGGATTAGCGCCCTGTATTGCCGCCGCGAAGGCCGGAAAGACAATTGCCTTGGCCAACAAGGAATCGCTGGTGGTAGCTGGCAGCATCGTCATGCCCACCGCGCGAAAACATGGGGCGACGATTGTGCCGGTGGATTCTGAGCATTCCGCAATTTTTCAGAGTCTTCGCAGTGGCCAGGGGAAAGAAATCCGCAAAATCATCCTTACGGCCTCCGGCGGGCCGTTTCGCACCTGGCCCAAGAGCAAAATTCACGATGCGACCATTGAGCAAGCCTTGGCCCATCCAAACTGGAAAATGGGTCCCAAAATCACTATCGACAGCGCTACGATGATGAACAAGGCGCTGGAAATCATCGAGGCTCACTGGCTCTTTGATCTGCCGGCCGAGAAAATCGAGGTTCTGATTCATCCTCAGTCGATTGTCCACTCGATGATTGAATTCGTGGATGGTTCGGTGATCGCCCAGTTGGGAACCGCCGACATGCGGACGCCCATTCAGTATGCATTGACGCATCCAAATCGCCAGGAGGGGTGCAGTACTCGTCTGGATTGGTCGAAGATACGGGAAATGACGTTCGAGTGTCCCGATGATCGTTTTCCAGCGTTGCAATTGGGTTTTGAGGTCATTCGTCTGGGTGGTACCTCGGGCGCGGTCGTCAATGCGGCCAACGAAGCGGCCAACGAAATGTTCCGTGCCGGGAACATTCGCTTCGGTCATATCGTAGAGAGAGTGCAGGAAGTTTTGCAGCGACACAAACGGAGCGGATTTATCAAAAAGCCCACATTGAAAGAGTTGCTGGCCGCCGATGCATGGGCGCGGCGCCAGGTTCGTGATTTGTAATTGTCAAATTGTCCCTTGTATCGGGTAACCAGGCCTTCAAAATCTTTCTTCGGAACCTCTCAATATGATCCACCAAAAACCTCCCGTGCGACGCGCTTACAAGCGATCGCAGGTTTTTCTCTATTCCACATTGCTGCCGATGATGCTGCTGGCATACTCACTGGGTGGAATGCTCGAATCGACCAAGCGCATCCTGCTGGTGTTGCTGGGCTTCTCCTCCATTGTGTTTGTCCATGAACTGGGCCATTTCCTGGTTGCCCGGGCCTGCTCGGTGCGTTGCGAGGCGTTCTCCATCGGCATCGGTCCCCGCTTGTTTGGCTGGCGCAAGAATTTTGGGTTGAGCTTCGGCAATGATCCAGTGGACAAACTCAGGGAAGAAGCAAAAAAGGCAAAATTGGAAGGCGGGGATACGGGAAGGGGTATCGAGCCGGGCACGAAGAATTTGACCGCCGATATTCTTGGAAAGACAAAAACAAATGTTGACCTGACTTCATTGGGCGAATGCGACTATCGTGTATCCATGCTGCCACTGGGTGGATACGTGCGCATGCTCGGCCAGGACGACATGGACCCGACCAAAGTGTCGGGGGATCCGCGGGCGTTCAATATGCGGCCGGTGTGGCAGCGCATGTGCGTGGTGTCGGCGGGGGTGATTATGAACCTGATTTTCGCCGCGGTGGTTTTTTCCATCGTCTTCCATCCGTCCTTGGGCGTGGTTTTTCCGCCGGCGGAAGTGGGGAACGTGGCGTTTGGATCGCCGGCATACAAGGACGGCAAGGGGATGCGGATCGGTGACAAGATCATCGCCATCAATGGCAAGAAACCCCTGGGGCAAATGGAATTTACGGATGTGGTCATCGCCTCGGCTCTGTCCGATGGTGATGAAACCGTGCGCTTTGAAGTGGAACGCCCCGGCGTCCCCGGCACGCTGATATTTGATTTGAAGCCCGTACGCCAGGAAAGCACCGGATTTCTGGGGATCGGGATTGAGCCGATGCAATCGCTCAATATTTACGTGGACAAGGATCTACTCGCAAAAGTTGCGGAGAATCGCAAGTGGTCGCCCGAACGCATGGCCGAGATCAAGAAACTCGAACCCGGCGATTCCATCACCGCCGTGAACGGCACACCCATCACCACATTTTCTGAATTGTATCCAGTGCTCCAGGCCAGCCACGGCGCGCCGGTAACGTTGACGGTCAGAAACAGGAAAGCCCCCCAGATTGCGGATCGGGATGTGAAAATCACCCCGGAATTGCAGCCGCGGATGGGCGTAAAATCCATGCTCTCCAATTATTTCGGCATCGGCCCGCGCACCAGGATTGAAGCGGTGGTGCCTGGTGATCCTGCCGACAAAGCCCAGATGAAAGCCGGCGATGTGATCACACTCCTGGGGACGCGAACCGATCCGTCGCTCGAGCAATTGTCGGAGATTATCGAAGCAAATCCCAAGAAACCGCTGGCGGTCAAAGTATTGCGCGACGGAAAAGTGGAATCGCTCATCGTCACGCCCATGGAGAACAAGAAAAAAGATGGTCGCGGAAAAATCGGGATAGCCATGGGAATTGCGGACGATGACCTGTCGGTGATCGTCCGCGACCCCATCGCGGCGGGTTCCATGGAAGCGTTTTTGAGCGGCAAGCCGGCTCAGATTGCGGCGATCGATGGCATGCCGGTTAAATCCTGGTCCGAGGTAACCAATACCGTGCATGGCAAGAAGGCCGGTGAAGCCGTCGCCCTGACCTTCAAAATCGACGGGGGTGAAGTCGTCTACACTCAGGTAATGGATTCGGCGCTGGCAGCGCGATTTGAAAACGAGACGGCCTATCTGATGAATCTTTCCATGGAAAACGCGATGATCCTGCAGCGGGCAAAAAATTCGTGGGAAGGCGTGCTGATGGGAATGGAACACACCGAAAAGTTCGTCAAGCAAGTTTACATGACTTTACGTGGAATGATTTTCCGAACCGTTTCCCCGACCAACCTTCACGGGATAATCGTGATCGGCAAAGTGGGCCACGATGTGCAGGATCGCGGATTCATCTGGCTTTGCTATCTGATGGCCATGGTCAGCGTAAATCTGGCCGTCGCAAATTTCCTGCCCCTGCCCGTCGTCGACGGCGGCCTATTTCTGCTGCTGATTCTGGAGAAAATTCGTGGGAAGCCGCTGAGTTTGAAACTTCAGTCCGCGATCCAGACTGCGGGCGTTGTGCTCTTGGCGGCACTGTTCATTTTCGTTACGTTCAATGACATTCTGTTCTTGTTCACGCAGCGCTAATTCGTCACGGCCACTTCATCGAGGGTCGTGTCGATCATGCCTGGTTGCTGGGTAGTCCCGGGCGGGGGCATGAGGGGCAATTTCGCTTCGGGCACATTGAATGCCGCCGGGGGTGGAACCTTGTCCGCGTCGCCGATATCCATGATTCGTTGAATGCCGGTGAATTGGGCGTTTTGGACTGAGGCGAGCTGCAACTTGAGTTTGGCCGCCTGGGCTTTGAAAAGCGGAATACTGAGTTGAATCTTTGCGTAATGCTCTTCGAGAATGATCTTGTTGCGGCGGATTTTTTCCAAGTCCATTATCCGGACATCGCGCCGTGTGATCAGGTAGTCTGTTTCGTCTCCGCGCTGTTGCGCCTGCAGAATCAGCAGGTTGAAGTAGTTGATGTCGCTGATTGCGGCGTCATAGTCGTTGGCGCAAATCTTGATGTCTCTTTCGATTGTGGAAGCGGCCTGCATGGTGTCGCGGTATTGCTGGTCAAGCGCTGCCATCTGGTCTTTCACTTGTTTGGACATTGCCGTGGCCTTGGTGAGCTGGTCTTGCGAAACCCACGTGCTGCCATACCGATAGAGATCTTTTTTGGCCAGCGCGGCTTCCATGCGCAGTTCCGCCTGGTCAAACTGGCGAAGCAGATCTTTGTATATCGCTGCGTTGCGATCCCCTTTATAGCTGTTGAGCGCTTCGGTGATGTTGTCGAGCAGGAGCCGGTTATCCGGCACTGCCGCCAGCGCTTTGGTAAAATGCAGAAGGCCCTCGGCTTCGCGTTTTTGCTGACCCGCGATGACGGCGATGTTGTTGAGGGCAACGATATTGCCGGTGTCCACTTCGGCTAATTGGGTGAAAAGCTGTCGCGCCACCGCCAGGTTGTTCTGGCGATACGCAGCCATCCCTCCAACGATTAGTGCCGAAGAATTTTCCGCATTTCCCTTCACTACCAGTTGCGCGGCCTCCAAGGCTTCCTTCATTTTTCCGGCGCGATAGAGGCTGAGCGCTGGCTCCGCCTGCTCATCGTCTTTGCGCATTAACACTTCCACCTGTGCCTGCGGAACCCATTTTCCGCGAAAACGCACTCCGTCCTGCGCCTGGAGCTTCTTGTATTCCTCCAGCGACGCACGCACCTGGCCAGAATTGGGAGCATCGGGATTCTTCGTTAAAAAATCTTCGTGCAACTTGATGATGTCCGCAAGCGTGTCCGCTTTCTTGATTTGCGCCGAAGTCCAAGTCCAAGCGGATTCTGCTGCTTGTGCGGGAGTTATCGTGCTGATGAGTGTTATACGCACAACTTCGTCCGGGCTGACGGTGAGTACGCGACCGTCATCGGCTTTGATCACCATCGATTTTCCATCGCGGCGAATGGAACCGGAGATAGAAGTGCCGTCGCGCAGGAGAATTATGTCGGCTTGCGCAGGAATGGCGGTGGTGGCGGCGAAAAGGGCGGAGAGAAACAGGGCGGAACGGATCAAATGTTTGGTTTGCATGATGAAATCCTCCCGGGATACTGGGGAATGTGGGGGATAAAGTGGCGGTCGCTAGATATTGTATCGGGGAATATCGCGAGAATGAGGGGGTAGACACGCAAAATTGGTGGAGGCGAGGTGGAGGGGAGGGGGTGAGGCGGAGTTTAGTCCGTAAAGGGTTGATGGATAAGGGGTTGGGAGATGGAGTTGCGGGAATGGTGGGGGAAGGCGATTGGGCGGGGTAGGAATTCGGATTGACAGGGGGGAAGAAGGGAGGGAATATGGCGGGGATGAATGAATGTAAACCATCGTCGTTGTTTGGGTTATGG
>JBBRWV010000118.1:0-11408 GCA_038248985.1 Phycisphaerae bacterium | reverse complement strand
GGCGGCGCGGGGGCCCCCGGGGGGGGGGGGGGCGGCGGGGGGGCACGTGGATGTGGGGGCCGGGGAAGCAGGACCAGAACCATTGGCCGCGGAGTGCATAGAGGCGGTCATCGAGGGTGAGCGAGAGGGCGCCGGCGTGCATGTACTGGAGGGTAGAGTAATCGTCGAAATGCTTATGAATGTGGTGTGCGCAGCGGGGGATGTGGGTGCCGTAGAGGAAGGTGAGGGGTGGGGAGTCGGCAGAGGGCATGATGGATAGATTGTACAAAAGATGGTCGGGAAATCCATTGGTGAAGGGGACGGCGGTGGGTAGGGTGGTGAGGGAAAAGGGTTTGGCGATTTGAGGATGGAAGCGATGATCATTGCGGATTTGGAAAAGATTGCGGGGCGGACGTATCCGGCGCGGCGGTGGACGCGGAACCTGGTGGGCGGGGCGAGCCCGGTGCAGGCGAAGAATTTTTCGATGGGGTTTGTGATTTTGGAGCCGAACGGGGGTCAGGTGCCGTGGCATAACCAGGAGCAGGAGGAGGTTTACTATATTGTGGAGGGGACGTGCGAGATGTGCTTGGGGACGGAGCGGGTGATTTTGCAGAGCGGGCAGTTGGCGTCGATACCGCCGACGGTGTTTCATCAATTGACGAATGTGGGGGAGACGGTGGCGAAGATGATTTATGTGTATGGTCCGGCGGGGGATGTGGCGCATTGGAAGCAGGAATTGGAGGGGACTTTGCCGCAGGCGGGGGTGGGTGGGGTGCCGGGGTTGCCGGTGGGTGCGCGGGGGCAGTGTACGGAGAAACCGAAGATTTAACCACGAAGGCGATTTAACCACGAAGGCACGAAGATGACGGGGGAAACTATCCACGAAAGACACGAAGATGACGACGACGACGACGACTTTTACCAGTGAGATTGTGACGGGCGACGACGACGATTTAGGCATCAGGAGATTTCTTTTATTTGTTTGTTAGGTATGTTGATGACGTTATTTTTTGAGTTTAGATTTTATTGAGGTTGTTATGGCGGTACATAAGGTTGGGATTATTATGAATGGGGTGACGGGGCGGATGGGGACGAATCAGCATTTGTATCGTTCGATAGCGGCGATCATTCAGGAGGGGGGCGTGAGGCTTTCGGATAATGATGTGATTATGCCGGAGGCGATTTTGGTGGGGCGGAACGAGGCGAAGTTGAAGAAGGTGGCGGAGGGGGCGGGGTTGCCGGCGGGGACGCTGAAGGTGGCGACGGATCTGGAGCCGCTGCTGAAGGACAAGAATTATCCGGTGTATTTTGACAGCCAGACGACGGATCGTCGGGTGGAGAGCGTGAAGCAGGCGATTGCGGCGGGGAAGCATATTTATTGTGAGAAGCCGACGGCGGTGAACACGGCGGATGCGTTGAGTTTGTATACGGCGGCGAAGGCGGCGGGGGTGAAGAACGGGGTGGTGCAGGACAAGTTGTGGCTGCCGGGGATCATGAAGTTGAAGCAGTTGATTGCGACGGGATTCTTTGGGGAGATTTTGAGTGTGCGCGGGGAGTTTGGGTACTGGGTGTTTGAGGGGGACACGGTGCCGATTCAACGGCCGAGCTGGAATTATCGCAAGGAAGATGGCGGGGGCATGATTATTGATATGTTGTGCCACTGGAGATATTTGGTGGACAACGTTTTTGGGAAGGTGAAGGCGATCTCGTGTTTGGGGGCGACGCATGTGAAGACGCGTTGGGATGAGGCGGGCAAGCCGTATAAGTGTACGGCGGATGATTCGGCGTACAGCACGTTTGAGTTGGAGAACGGGATTATCTGTCATTTTAACAGCAGTTGGTGCGTGCGGGTGCGGCGGGATGATTTGTTGACGCTGCAGGTGGATGGGACGAAGGGGAGTGCGGTGGCGGGGCTGCGGGATTGCGTGAGCCAGCAGTACAACAACACGCCGCGGCCGGTGTGGAATCCGGACATTGATAATCCGATTGATTTTTATGGCAGTTGGGCGAAGGTGCCGAGCCAGGTGATTTATGACAATGCGTTTAAGATCCAGTGGGAGTTGTATTTGAAGCATATTGTTCGGGGTGATGCGTTTCGGTGGGATTTGCTGGAGGCGGCGAAGGGGGTGCAGTTGGCGGATTTGGGGATTCAGAGTTGGAAGGAGCGGCGGTGGTTGGATGTGCCGGGGTTGGGGTGAGGGGGTTGTAAATGGCCACAAAAGACACGAAAGACACGAAATTGGGTTTTATTTTTGGGGAGTGACTGATGGGGTGAAGGCAGGAGGTGCAAGTTCTGGAGCGTGGTCTGGCGGGGGAGGGCTTGAAGTGGGATTTGGGGTTGGGCTTTTTTCTTTTTCTTTTTGCTTTTGTTCTTCGAGCCATTCGAGCCAGTAGGGTTCGGGGGAGCAGGAGCAGACTTTGTCGTCGAGGTCGGTTTCGGCGGGAGGGGGGCAGTGGGGGGAAGGGATTGTGGGTAACATGATTGGCTCCTGCGGTGACGGTATCATTATAGCGCGGCAAGTGCGGTGCGCGTTCTTGGCGGATGCGTTAAGGTAAACGGGATTTTCAGAGAAGGTTGAGTATGTTCATTATTGATCCCCACTGTCACATGGTGAGTCGGACGACGGCGGATTATGAAACGATGGCGATGGCGGGGGTGGTGGCGATATCGGAGCCGGCGTTTTGGGCGGGGTTTGATCGTTCGCCGGCGGGGTTTGTGGATTATTATCAGCAGTTGACGGAGTTTGAGCCGAAGCGGGCGGCGCAGTTTGGGATCGATCATTATTGCTGGATATGTTTAAATCCGAAGGAGGCGGAAGATTTGGGGAAGGCGAAGGAGGTGCTGGGGGAGATACCGAAGTTTTTGCAGAAGCCGACGGTGCTGGGGATTGGGGAGATCGGGCTGAACAAGAATACGGCGAATGAGGCGAAGGTTTTTCAGCAGCATGTGCAGATGGCGATAGATGCGTTTGAGGGGTTAGCGGGTGGGCATCATTTGATTTTGATACATACGCCGCACTTGGAGGACAAGTGGAAGGGGACGCGGATGATATTGGATATGTTGAAGGATTTTGGGGGGAAGCTGGATCATTCGCGGATATTGATTGATCATGTGGAGGAGCACACGGTGGGGATGGTGCTGGATGAGGGGTATTGGGCGGGGATGACGATTTATCCGGTGAGCAAGTGTACGCCGCAGCGGGCGGTGGATATTTTTGAGATGTGGGGGGCGGAGAAGTTGATGGTGAATGCGGCGGCGGATTGGGGTGTGAGCGATCCGATGCAGACGCATCGGACGATGCTGGAGGCGCGGCGTCGGGGTCATTCGCGGGAGACGCTGCTGCGGATTTTTCATAACAATCCGGCGGAGTTTTTCGGGAAGAATCCGCGGTTTAAGGTGCGGAAGCTGACGGTGACGGAGGAATAGCCACGAAGGGGCGAAGGGGCGAAGAGGTTTGGATTGCTGGGGGGGGGGTGGTTGATTTGGAGGCGCGTGTGGAATGGAGGAGAGGAAGGACACATTTTTATCGTATTTGACGCCGGCGTGACAGGAGGAGGTTGCGGCGTGGAAGCATGGGGTGTTTGTGCCGTTGTTGGTGGCAGTGGGTGGATTTATTGTGCTGAGTGTGGCGGGATTTGCGTGGGGGGTAGGTTATTTGGTTTATCAGTGGATCATTCGATAGCGGCGAGTGCGGAGGCGATTTCGCCGGCGGCGTGGGAATCGCCGGTGGCATTGGCGACGGCGATGCCGCGGGTGTAGAAGATTTTGGCGGCGGGGATGTCGGCATTTTGTTCGCAGGTGCGTCCGGCCATGAAGTAGGCGGGGACGTAGTTGGGGTGTTGCTGGAGGAGCTGATTGAATTGGTCGAGAGATTCGGCGAAGCGGTCGAGTTTGGCAAGTTCCATCGCGACGCCGTAGCGGAGGAAGGCGTCGGTGGGTTCGGCGGCAAGGAGTTGTTGGAGTTGATCGAGTCGGGGCATGTGAGGCTCATTGGTAAGGGGGCGTGGGGGATGCGGGGTGTGGGTGAGGATCAAGCGATGGGGGCGAAGAGTTCGATGAGGTCGGAGGCGGAGAGTTTGGCGACGGCGGTTTCTTCGCCGAGGATGCCGGCGAGGAGTTGTTTTTTCTTTTCCTGGAGGGCGAGGATTTTTTCTTCGACGGTGCCGGCGGTGGTGAGTTTGTAGACGAAGACGTTTTTATCCTGGCCGATGCGGTGTGCGCGGTCGGTGGCCTGGGCTTCGACGGCGGGGTTCCACCAGGGGTCGTAGTGGATGACGGTATCCGCGGCGGTGAGGTTGAGGCCTGTGCCGCCGGCTTTGAGGCTGATGAGGAAGAGGGGGATTTTTCCGGTTTGGAATTGTTGGACGGGTGTATCGCGGTCGGAGGTGGAGCCGGTGAGGAGTACGTAGGGGATTTTTTCGTCGTCGAGTTTGAGGCGGATGAGGTCGAGCATGCTGGTGAATTGGGAGAAGAGGAGGATGCGTCGGCCTTCGGCGAGGAGGTCGGGGAGGAGGTCCATGAGGAGGTTGAGTTTGGCGGAGTCCTGGACTTTTTTTGCGGCGTCGATTTTGAGGAGGCGGGGGTCGCAGCAGACCTGGCGGAGTTTGAGGAGGGCGTCGAGGATGATGATGTGGGAGCGGGCGAGGCCTTTGTGGGCGATTTCCTGTTGGATTTTTTCGTGCATGGTGGAGCGGACGGTTTCGTAGAGATCGCGTTGGGCACCTTCGAGGTCGACGGTGCGGAGGATTTCGGTTTTGGGAGGGAGTTCGGTGGCGACCTGTTCTTTGCGGCGGCGGAGGAGGAAGGGTTTGAGGCGGCGTTGGAGGGCGGAGCGGGAGGGGAGGTCCTGGTGTTTTTCGATGGGGTTGCGGAAGATGCGGCGGAACTGGCGTTCATCGCCGAGGTAGCCGGGCATGAGGAAGTTCATGATGGACCAGAGTTCGCCGAGGTGGTTTTCCATGGGTGTGCCGGTCATGGCGAGGCGGTGCCGGGCGTGGAGTTTGGAGGCGGAGAGGGACCAGATGGCGGAGGGATTTTTGATGTATTGGGCTTCGTCGAGGATGGCGAGGTGGAAGGGTTGCTGGAGGAGGATTTCTTCATCGCGGGCGAGGAGGGGGTAGCTGGTGACGACGAGGTCGGAGGAGGGGATTTTTTCGTAGTGGGATTTGCGGTCGGAGCCGTGGAGGATGAGGACGCGGAGGTTGGGCGCGAAGCGTGCGGCTTCGCGGCGCCAGTTGGCCATGAGGGAGGTTGGGGCGACGACGAGGGAGGGGAGGTCGGCGCGGCCGGAGCGTTTTTCTTCCGCGAGGTGGGCGAGGGCCTGGACGGTTTTGCCGAGGCCCATGTCGTCGGCGAGGATGCCGGCGAGGTTGTAATTGCGGAGGAACTGGAGCCAGGCGAGGCCGTCTTGTTGGTAGGGTCGGAGGTCGGTGGTGAAGCCTTCGGGGGTGGGGACGGTTTCGATGTGATCGAATTGTTGGATGCGTGCGCCGAGTTCGCGTAGTTGGGGTGAGCCGAGCCATTTGGCGTTGGAATCACCGAGGACGTTGGCGGCATCGGCAGCGCGGAGTTTGGAGGCGCGGAGTTTGCCGTTTTTGTCGAGAGCGTCGGGGTCGAGGAGTTCGCGGAGGGTGTCGCGGATGAGGGCGAGACGTGCGCCGTTGACGCTGAGGCGTCGGCCGTCGGGGAGGGTGATGGAGTAGGATTCTTTGGGTTTGATGAGGTGTTTTTGATCGGCCATGGATTGGAGGACGTTGGAGAGGAGGGGGAGGAGGTTGATGCGTTGGCCATCGACGAGGACGCCGAGTTCGATATCGAACCAGTTGTTGGAGGAATCAGGGGAGGCGTCGGAGAACCAGTCATCGGGCTGGACGTAGCGGTATTCGAAGGAGTCTTCGTATTCGATTTTCCAGCCGCGTTGTTGGAGGGAGGGGATGGCTTCGCGGGCGAAGGAGGACCAGATGGAGATCATTTCTTCGGGGGATTTGACGGAATCGAGGATGAAGCTGGCCCCGATGGGGTATTGGAAGGATTGGATGGGGAATTGGGATTTGGGGTCGGCAAGGCAGGTAAGTATGGCGGAGATGGCCTGGAGATTAGGGGTTTCGGCGGAGAGGTTGCGGGGGATGCGCTCGAAGCGGCCGTTGCGGTATTTTTCGAGGAAGGCGAGGCGGTCGTTGGCGAAGACGCGGAGGCCGTCGTATTCGAATTGGAGTGTGGCGACGCCGATGCGGAGAGAGGAATTGGTGTAACGGGACCATTTGCGGGGGATTTGCCAGGAGGGGAGGTCATAGCCCCAGAGGCGGAGGACGGGGATGGGTGCGACGGGGGGGAGGGTGACGAGGGGGATTTGTTTTACGGGCGGGAGGGAGAGGGCGCTGATTTTCTGGGCGACGAGTTTGGAATTGCTGGGATGGATGGCGGGGGAGGCAAGCCAGGCGATGATTGTGGCGGGGGAGGCGTCGATTTCGAGGGGGCCGCAGGAGGAGGTGGAGGCATCGACATAGAAAGGCGGGTCGAGGCGGAGGATGCGGGAGGCGGGCGGATCGACGGAGATGCCGGCGCGTTGGACGCCTTCGTCGTCGAGGATCCAATCGAGGCGGCCTTTGCGTGGCGGGCCGAGGGTGAGGGGGTTGGCGGTGGTGTCGAGGGCGAGTCGGTTGATTTGGAGTGCGGCGAGGAGGAATTGGGTGCCGAATTTTCCGCAGAGTGTGGTTTCACCGAGATACAGGTTATTGATTTTGGAATTGCCGTGGAGGAGGCGGAGGAGTTGCAGTTCGGATTCGGGGAGTGCGGAGAGAGTGGCGGCGGCTTTGCTTGTTATCGGGAAGTCGGAGCCAGAGTTCCAGTTTCCGCCTTTGAGTTTTTTGCAGGTTTTGAGGGAGAATGAGGTGCCGGGGTTGTAGTGGTTTCTATCTTGATAATCATCCTGTGGAAGGATGAAGAAGAGGGCCCGTGGTTCGATGGGTTTGGGTGGAGCGGGGGGATGCGTGGATTTATTAAGGTTGGAGAGCCAGTTTTCGAGTTCATAGCCGAGCGTGGGGGAGGGGGAAGTGGGCGGAATTTTGGAAGTGGCGAGGGGGTTGCGTCCGGAGAGGCGGAGGATGTCGGTGACGAGTTGGCGGGGCTCGAACTGGTCTTTGAAGTTATCGAGGAGCGCCGGTTTATTCTGGCAGGCGACGGCGAAGGCGGCGACGCCGTGTTTGCAGTTGGAGCCGACGGGGCAGGTGCAGTCGGAATCAATTTCGATGGATTCGCCATCAAGAAAGATGAGGATGGAGACTTGGTAGGGGCGGGAATCGGAGCCGAGAACGTCGGCGGTGATTTCGATTTCGTCTGGGGTGTCGTAATTGTAGCAGGTGTCGGAGACGCGGTTTTGACGGGCGTAGCGGAGGCCGTTTTCGAGGGATTTGTGGGAGAAGAAGGGGGCGATGTGCTTACGGACTTCAAGTTCCAAGGAAGGGCTGGTGCTCATGTGAAGCCTCCGTGCAGAGCATTGGGACGTTCGAATCCTCAGACATTATGGTAGATTACCGTGGAAGCGCCCATAGCTCAATTGGATAGAGCATCCGCCTTCTAAGCGGACGGTTGTGGGTTCGAGTCCCGCTGGGCGCAGTGAGGGGAGGGGGGATATTGCGGTCGGAGAGAGGCGGGGGAAAGGGTGCGGGATTTTTGGGGGAACCGGTGGGGGTTTGTTGCGACTAAGGGGATGCCTGAACAATTTGAGCGGCTGCGGGCAGAGCATTTACGGTGCAGAGACGGCACCGTTGGCCGGTCGGGGCGACATTTCTTCTTTGGGAGTATTGCTTATGAAACGGAATTTGCGTGGGGTGCGATGGACGGTTTTGGCGGCGGCGGCGGCGGTGGGGGTGGTGTTTTTGCCGGCGGCGCAGGGAAGGATCAAGTTGATCACGCTGCCGGTGCGGGAGCGGGGGTGTTGGGCGCGCGACGTGGTGAAACAATTCCTGGTGTGTGTGCAGGGGCGATCCGGTACGCTGGGGGATTCGGGCGTCATCGTGATGCCGTCCATTGTGCATAGGGAGTTGTATGTCACTCATTCGCCTGAAGAACGTTACGAAGAAATATGAAGATCCGCTGCGGCTGGTGTTGAAGGAAGTGTTTTTTCGGATTGCCGCGGGCGAGCGGGTGGGGCTTATTGGCAAGAACGGCACGGGGAAAACGACGTTGCTGAAATTGATACTGGGGCGCGACGAACCTTCGGAAGGGACGGTGGAGCTGACGGATGGCGTGAAGATTGGCTATTTTTCGCAGTTTTCGGAGTTGGATTCGGAACAGTCGGTGCAGGAAGTGCTGGAGCAGGTGTTCGCGGACATACGGTTGATCGAGGCGGAGCTGCAGGAGATTTCCGAGAGGTTTGAAAAGGAAACGCCGACGCCGCGGGAGCAGGAAACGCTGCTGGAGCGGCAGGCGGTTTTGCTGGAGCAGATGGAGCATCGCGATGGGTGGAGCTATCAGAACCTGATTGAGACGGCGTTGTCGCAACTGTCGTTTGACGAGTCGCGTCGGCACAAGCCGATCCATCAGCTTTCGGGCGGGTGGCGCAATCGTGCGGCGTTGGCGAAGATATTGTTGGAGCAGCCGGATTTGCTGTTGATGGATGAGCCGACGAACTTTCTGGATTTGGCGGGAATTGCGTGGTTGGAGAAATGGTTCGTGCGACACCAGGGCGGGTTGATTCTGGTTTCGCACGACCGGCATTTTCTGGACAAGGTGGTGACGCGCATTGTCGAAATTGAAAATCATCACACGCATGAGTATCCGGTGGCGAGTTTTGGTGATTACGTGCGGCAACGGCAGGCGCGGCTGAAGATGATCGAGAATCAATTTCAGCACGAGGAGGAGCTTTTGCTGTTTGAGGCGGAAGCGATTGCGGATCGGAAGGATGCGGCGAAGGATCCTTCGGGCTATTTGAAGCGGAAGCTGGCGAACATTAAAAAGTCGATCGAGCCGAAACCGGTGGACGCGATTGTTACGGGGCTGTATCAGAACCTGCGTTGCTCGGAGCGGCTGGGAACGATTTTCGGTTTGACCAAGGCGTATGACGAGCATCTGCTTTTTGAAAATGTGACGATGGATTTGCTGCGCGGGGAGCGGTTGGTGGTGGTGGGGCCGAACGGGTGCGGCAAGTCGACGCTGCTGAAAATACTTACGGAGGATGAGACGCCGGACGCGGGGAGCGTGGAGTGGCTGGGCGGGAGCCAGTGTGTTTCGTTCAATCACACGCTGGAGCATTTGAATTTGAACGACACGGTGACGCATGCGGTCAACACGGTGGGCGGTGAGGGCAGTCTGGCGTACAAGGCGCCGCGTAAGCAGGTGCATAAGTTTCTGGAGCTTATGGGATTTTCGGAGAGCGCGTTGCAGCAGCGCATCGGCACGTTGTCGGGTGGACAGAAGGCCCGTGTGGCGCTGGCGCGATGTCTGCTTTCGGGCGTGCAAGTGTTGATACTGGATGAGCCGACGAATCACCTGGATTTGCCCAGCATCCAGATCATGGAGCGAGTGCTGGTGAATTTTCCGGGGGCGGTGGTGGCGGTTTCGCACGATCGTTTTTTCATCGACAAGATTGCCACGACGCTGCTGGTGTTTGAGGGCCATGGCAAAACGCGGCGGGTGGAGGGGAACTGGACGACGTGGCAGACGAGTAGCCCGGCAGTGAGCAATAGTGTGGCGGATTAGGTTTGCCGAATTGATCAGGCGGTGGGGACTTCGATGCCGGGGGCTTGGGCGACCATTTCGGAGGAGTGGCCGGGGAAGAGTTTGGCGGCGGGGTCGATGCGTTGTTTGGCGTGGTTGACGGCGATGACGGCTTCGCCGAAGCCGGTGGCGATGAGTTTGAGCTTGCCGTCGAAGACGGTGACATCGCCGGCGGCGAAGATTCCGGGGAGGAGCGTTTCCATGTGGGAGTTGACGCGGATGGAGGCGCGTTCGATGCCGATGGGCCAGTTTTTGATGGGGCCGAGGGAGGAGTTGAAGCCGATTTGGGCGATGATGACATCGAAGGGGAGCGGATGTTTTTCGTGCTTGTCGGTGCGATGAAGGATGGCACCGATGAGGCGGTCGCCATCGGTGAGGAGGGAGTCGATTTCATAAGGGGTGAGGATTTTGGTGGGCGTGGCCTGGAGGGCGCGGACGGCGTGTTCGTGGGCGCGGAAAATATTGCGGCGATGGATGAGGGTGATGGAGGCGGCGGTGTCCTGGAGGTTGAGGGACCAGTCGATGGCGGAGTCTCCGCCGCCGATGATGAGGACGTGTTTGCCGGCGAAGACGGCCTTGGATTTGACGGCGTAGTGAATGCCGCGGTTTTCAAACTGGGCGGCGTTGGGGAGGGTGAGTTTTTTGGGTGAGAAGGCACCGGAGCCGGCGCAGATGAGGAGGGTGCGGGTGAAATGGGAGGTGCGATCGGTGGTTATTTGGTAGAGCGGTGCGGGGGTGTCAGAGGGGACGGCTTGGAGGTCTTGGACGAATTCGCTCAGGGCGACGGTGGGTTTGATGTTGTGTTGGAAGGCTTGTTCGATGAGGTTGGCGGCGAGATCTTTGGCGAGGATTTTGGGGAAGCCGGGGACGTCGAAGATGAATTTTTCAGGGTAGAGGGCGACGAGTTGGCCGCCGAGGTCGGGGAGGGAGTCGATGATTTTGGTGCGGAGTTGGCGGAGGCCGGCGTAGTAGGCGGCGAAGAGGCCGGCGGGGCCGCCGCCGATGATGGTGAGGTCGTAGATGTCAGGCGGGGAGTTGGGGTCAGGGGAGGTGTTGGAAGTGATCATGTGGGAAAAGCTCCTGCGGGAGAGGGCGTAAGGCTGTAAGTATAGATTATAGCCGTAGTTGTAATATCGCAAGTATTCCTACTTGGGACGTAGGGATACGCGAGTTTGGCGGAGAAAATACGCAAGATGAGATGGGGATTGGGCGGGGAGAGGAGGGGCGGGGATGGAGCGGGGAATTACTTGGCGGGTTCGTAAACCTTTACGTCCACGTACTTTACGCCCCAGGACTTGGCGATATCGAAGGTGGGGAGGAGGACGTCGAGGCGCTGGCCTTTGATGGCACCGCCGCGGTCGAGGACGGGGACGGCGGCATTGCCGGCATAGCCGGGGACGACGACAAGGGAGTGCATGGGAATGATGGAAGTGTCTGCAGCAACTAGCTTTCCGCCATTGGTGCGGACGGATTTGCCGGAGGCCGTGGTGGTGCCGGGGAAGGGCCAGCAGCAGCGGATATCGGGGGCGTAGCCGGTGACGCGCATGCGGAGGGTGCGGGAGTAGCGGAAGGTTTTGCCGTTGTAGACGCGGGTATCGGCGGGTTTAGGGGCGGCTTGGGCGACGGGTTTGGGGGTGGGGTGAGGACGCAAAGAGGTGGAGATGGTGGGGGGGATCGAGGGGGTTGGGAGGAGATCGGAAGAGCACACGTC
>JBBRWV010000117.1:0-11533 GCA_038248985.1 Phycisphaerae bacterium | reverse complement strand
GTCACCCCCGCCGCCGCCACCCCAGCCCCCAGCGAACCCGCTTCCTCCGAAGCCTAAAAGTTCGCAAAATAAAACCTGGCCTTACCAAAGCCCGCGTCCCAAAGACGCGGGCTTTTTCTTGTCTCCTCATCAGTTAGTTTTCCCTCTTACCTCCCCTCTCCCCGTGCCTTCCACTACTCCTCATGGTAAAATCCCCTCGCCTTCTAAAATCGGCACTGGGGCGCATAAATGCAACTCGAATCCTCCACCTTCACCCCTCCGGAAATCCAATCCATCCTCGATTCCTACGATCTCGGCAAGGTCAAATCCGTCCGCATGTTCCGCGCCGGCTCACCCTTCTCCCCCAAGGCCATCATCGAAACCGATCGCGGCGAATTCCTCCTCAAACGCCGCGCCCCCGGTCGCGACGACCCCCTCAAGGTCGCCTTCGCCCATGAACTGCAAATCGAACTCCGTCACCACAAATTCCCCCTCCCGCATCTCCAAGGCACCTCCATCAACAACAACACCATCCTTCAACTTCACGGCACAATCTACGAAATCTTCGAATACATTCCCGCTCAACCCTATGACCGTTCCGCCAGTGCCGCCCACGATGCCGGCCGCGTTCTCGCCCTCTATCACAAAATTCTCGCCAAATACCAGGCCGCTTTCACGCCCCCTCAAGGCTGCATCCATAACAACGCCGACGTCCTCTCCACCATCGAATCCCGCCTAAAAATCCTCCGTCGTGGATCCCCCGGCGTTCCTCTCAGCTACCTCGACGACCTCCGCTCCCTCCTTGGTGCGCTCAACCTCTACTATAAAGAGGCCGCAGCCACCTCCAATTCCCTCGGCCTTTCCCAATGGCCCCGCCAGATCACCCACGCCGATTGGCACCCCTCCAATCTCCTCTACGTCGATCAGTCCGTCGTCGGTGTCATCGATTTCGACTCCGCCCGCATCCAGCAACGCGCCATCGATGTCGCCAACGCCTGTGTCCAGTTCTGCACCTACTTCGACAAAGCCGTCGCCCCCGATGAGTGGCCCGCCGAACTCGAACTTCTCACCTTCCGCTCCTTCATGGCCGGCTACGATTCCGTCTACCTCCTCTCCGCCGCCGAAATCGACGCCATCCCCCACCTCATGGTCGAAGCCATCATCGCCGAACCTGTCCTCGCCGCCCGCAACGCCAAGGATCTCCCCGCTCTCGACAACTACATCCCCTGGCTCGAAATGGCCCGACGCAAAGCCGCCTGGATCAACGGCCATTCCGAACCCGCCCTTGAAGCCGTCCGCGGCCACTATCAAACCGGCCCCAAATAGCCGTCCGCGCCGTCCCCACAACATCCTCTCCGCATGAAACTTCTCGCCTTCAAAATGAAATGATGACGCTCCGCCCGGTGGGTAATCCGGTAGGGGGGTGAAGTAGGAGGGTGAAACCGGGGGCGGACATTTCGCACATCGCCGCCCTTACACCCGCCGCAAAACCAATATCTCACCACGCTGCGTCGCTGTCTTCAATTCCCGCCCCGTGCGGCTCGCCCCATTCAGCGTCCACTTCTCGCCTAGGTCAAAATGCGCTGACAGCGGTTCTCCCGCCAAGCTCTTAATGCGTATCTCCCTAACCTCGCCCTCCGCCACCTCGGCGCCGACCACAAACGCCCCCTCCGCGCGCAGATTCTCAAACGCTGCCTCCCGCCATTTCTGCGGTATCACCGGCAAAATATGAATCTCCTCTCCCAGCACTCCGCGGCACTGCACCAGCAAATCCGTGATCGCTGTTATCGCCCCCATGCCCGCGTCCATCTGCATGATTTCCCGCTGGTCACCCGGCTGCCGCGACAACACCGTGAACCCCGGAAAATCCGCATCGTGCAGCGTGCCATGCCCGACGTTCGTAAAAACATCATCCCACAAGTGCAGCCACGCAATCGCCCCCTCTATGTAGTTGCATCGCGCCTGGATCAACGCCACAAACGGAATCGCCCACCCCGACCACGCCCCCGATCCCTCCCGTATCCAATGAAACAAGCTGTTCTTTACGATCTTTTCATCCCGCGGCGAGGCCGGATTCACCGTCCGGAAAGGATATATCCCTCCCAGGTGCGACGGATGCCGGTGCGATGTATCCAAGTCCTTCCCCTCCCACATACCAATCCGCGGCCCCGGCCGAAACTCCTCGCCCTCACCCGTCTGCGGCGACAAACTGTAGTTCGGCAACTCACGCTCGATCCGGCCCCACCGCGCATCCTGCGGCAGTCCCAACAACGTCGCCGCCCGCGCAATCGTACTCGCCACATTATGCACCGCCGCCAGTTGAAACGACGAATCACGCCCCCACGCCTTCATCGAATCCCCGTTGTATTCCGGGCTCACGCTCACCGGCAGGCTCAATCGCTTCGTAACTTTCCCCGTCTCGTCCGTATGCTCCCGTTCCTCCAGCATCGCCCAATACCCGTTAAACGCGCCACTCAGCAGCGGCCACGCAATCTCCTTCAGCACCGCCACATCCAGCGAATACCGGTAATGCAGCCACGCCATCTGCGCCATCCACGCCGTGCACGCATGATCGATCGTCCCCGTCCAGAATTGCCCCACCGCTCGGCACCGGTCATCCACCGCATGCGGCAGCATCAACGCACCCTCCACCCCAAAAAAACCCTTGGCATTCTCCGCCAATTTCGGCATCCACCCCTGGATCATCTTCCACAACGGCTTGAAATGCTCGAAACGACCCGTCGCCAAGGCCGGCCAGTAAATCATCTGGATGTTGATGTTGAAATGATAATCGCAGCTCCACGGCGGCAACTGATACTCTTCCAGCCACGGCCCCTGCAGCGTCCCCGCCACCCCCTGCGGATGCGTCATCCCCGCCTGCTTGTACACCCCGTAATCATAAATCCGCTGCAACACCGGATCCGGCAGTTTCAACGTCGGCACATCCTTCCAATACGCTTCCCACCATGCCCGCGTTCGCGTCGCGATTCCCGCTATATCCGTTTGAATCGCCATCGCCTGGGCCTGCGCCATCGGCGCTTGCCCCACCGCCGTCGCCAGCGTGATCGTCTTCCCCTGATTCTGCCACGCCAACCCCAGCCCATCATCTTCCGGTAGCGTCTGCCAGAAACCGCCTCCCTCCCTCCCTTGATGCTCCCACGACAATATCTCCGGTGCCGCCACTCCCAACCTCGCCAGTTCCTTCCCCACATGATGCCACGTCGGCAACACCGCAATCCCCGTCTGCCCCACCAGCTTCTCTGACAACTCAATCCACGACAGCTCCAGCGAAAATGCCGTATCCATTGATTGCCGCACCACCACCGACGCCCGTTCCTCCTCCGCATTCTTCAGCCCCACCGTCAACGTCGCGGTGTCCATATCCAGCAGCGCCTCAAAAGGTTTGAGCCCCCGCGGAAAACTCAGCTCCATTCTCCCGCAACCCACTTGAAATGGCCGATCAGGAAAATTCTCCGACTTCAACTCCGCCGCAAAAACCTTCTTGATCCCTGCTTCATCACCCGCCTCCAGCAGCGTCCGCAATTGCTGGTAAGTCGTCCGGCTCGCAAACTCTGAACCCCCGCGATGATCCCAAAAACCCGCCCGGCCCACCGTGATGTTCAGCGTCTCAACTCCCCATACCATCAGCCCCTGCACCCCATTGCCCAACAGTGCCCCCGTATGTGTGCGCGGCAGTGGAAACCGATAAAAAAGTGTGCGGGCCATCTCAAACTCTCAAAAAGAAAATGCAAAAAATCGTTTAAACTCATGATTTGCCGGGAAATCAAAACTCAGTAATGCCCCGTAGCGCTGCCCCCTACATCCTCGGCATGATTCTCCTGCTGCAGCGATTCATAAATGTTCCGCATCCGCGCCAACCGTGCCTGCGCCACCCGCCGCGCTGACTCGTAATGAAATCCCTCCCGCAATCGGCTCTCCCACACACTGTAATCATGCTGCGCCTTCCACAACTTGATCATCTGCTCCAGCGTCTTCCCCGCCGTATGAAAAATCCGCGTCTGGTTCCATAACCCTATCAGCCCAAACTCCTCCAACGCCGACGCATCCGCCAGCAACTTCGCCTCCGGCATCTCTGTCTTCCGCTTCCGATGCTCCGCCAGTATGCGCAGCGTAATCTCCAAGTCCCCCGCATTCAGCAAATCCTTGAGCTGATCCGCCAGCATCTCCGCCGCATCCGCGTACGCTGAGTCGTCCGGCGTCTTGTGCGGCCCGCTGATGTTCAACGCCACCCCCGCGTACAACGCCGCCACTTTCGCCAAGTCCAGTCGTTCCACCTTCTGCCCAATCGAAGGTGCCAACTTCTCCATCGCCCGCGTTACCCGTACCGCTCGATCCAGCGTGTACCGCCCTGGTTCCGTCTGCCCAGGTATCTTCACCGACAGGGCTTTCCCCGCCGTGGCTTGTATGGCTGGCCAGTTCTCGGACATGAATAGCTCCGCTTGAGATGACTAAAACAAACTCAATGAATATCGGCATGTGGACGGCGTTTAATTGCGGGAAAACTCCCGCATTTGCATGACCCGGCCCTCGTCACTTTCCGCCGGCCCATTCATAAATCTCCTGGCAAATCTCATCCTGCAGCGGATTCACATTCCCTGCGTACTTATTGCACAATATCGAAAACGCGAACCGCCGGCTTGTTCCATTGCTCAGCGCCACCGTGATATACCCTGACAGAGTAGACACGCCTTTGATATGTCCTGTCTTCGCCCGAACATGCTCGCCAACGGTCAGATTCTTAAATCGACGCTCCAGTGTACCGTCCTCGCCGGGAACCGCGAGTGTCTGCACAAATTGCTCCCCATCCTTCGCCGCCGCCACATGCGCTAGCACACTCGTAAACGCCCGCGCCGCAATGCGGTTCTTGTTCGACAGCCCCGATCCGTCATCCAACTCCAGCAACCCCTTATCCACCCCCAGGGAAACCACATACGCCTTCACCGCCGCCGGCCCATTCGCCCAATCCCCCGGCTTCTGCGTCGCATCATGCCCCAGCCGCTTGCACAACGCCTCCGCCATCATGTTCAGCGAGTCTGTATTCGCCCGCTCAATCACCGCAAGTATCGGCGTCGATACCACTGCCACCTGCGTCGCGTTTGTAAACGTCTCCCCCGCCTCCACCCGCCGCACGCTCCCGCTCGATTGGATGCCCGCCGCGCGAAACGTATCCCGCAGAATCGTCGCCGTCCACACCCCCGGGTCATGAATGGGCGTGCTGAAAACTCTCGCCCCATCGCCCGCAATCGTCCCCGTCAGCGTGAAGTCATTGCCCGATTTTCCCCGCCCCAGGTTGACCGCCGTCGTCTTCCCCCTCACCGCCCTGTTGGTAATCGAAACTGCCGTGGTATGGGGAACGATCTCCAAAATCGGCTTGTTGTTAGATATCTTCGGAACCCAATCGAGGCAATTGGCATTAAAGTTAAGTCCTCCCACCGGCGCACAATACCACTGCCCCCATTGATCCGCCGGCCAGTTCGGATGCACATATTGATCGTCAAACACCCGGTCGTCCAGGATAATATCTCGAATTTGCCCAATGCCCACCCCCTTGGCCGTTGCCGCCATCTCCTCAAACTGCACAGTAACCGCCTGATCCTTCAGCAGCTTGGCGTCCCCCAACCCCGGATCTCCACCGCCAATCAACAGCAAATCCTCCCCGACCTTGTACAACACCGTCTTGAAAGTCGCCTTCACGCCATACCGCTCAAACGCCGCCGCCGTCGTCAACAGCTTCGCATTCGAAGCCGGCCCTAGGGGCGTCGCCGCATTGTATGCAAATAATTCCACCGGACCCTTGGCCGTGATCTCCACCACCGATATCCCCACCGCCGCCGACTTCAATTGCTCCGTATTCAACCGCCCCTTGATCCGCGCCTCCAGCGACTGCGCCTGGACGTCGGAAACGAAAACGAAATGTGTGACCAGGAGAAATGCTGCAAGTGCGGGGAGTTTTTTCCATCGCCGATCCATAGCGAATTCACCTTCCGTAGTAACAGGCCGCGGACTTTGCCTCAAATCTTGATTATCCCGTTGTTACCCACAATTAGCAATTCCCTCCAATCCCCACCACGCGCCTTACTCCGCCGCACTCGGTGGCGCCATCTTGTTGATCCGCGTCTCCAACTCCTTCACCCGCTTCGAAAGCTCCGGCAACTGCATGCTGTAAACGACCACCCGCCGCATCGTCGCCATCTCCACTGCCGGGCTACCCGCCACCTCCTTGTTCGATTCGATGTCGCTCATCACCCCCGCTTGCGCCGCGATGCGCACATTGTCCCCCAGCGTCAAATGTCCCGAAATCCCCACCTGGCCCGCTGCGATCACAAACTTCCCCGTCGTCGTCGATCCCGCAATCCCCACTTGTGAGATCAGTAGATTCCCCTCCCCAATTCCGCAGTTGTGCCCAACTACCACGCAATTACCAATCTTCGTCCCCTGCCCGATCCGCGTCGTACCCAGCACTGCCCGCTCAATCGTGCTGCTGCATCCAATCTCCACGTCATCCTCAATCGTCACCGTCCCCGATTGCGGTATTTTATGGTGTATTCCGCCCGAAAAGGAATACGAAAATCC
Source organism: Phycisphaerae bacterium (assembly GCA_038248985.1). Lineage (GTDB taxonomy): Bacteria > Planctomycetota > Phycisphaerae > WQYP01 > WQYP01 > JBBRWV01. The sequence goes on along the minus strand of JBBRWV010000117.1, from coordinate 4,960 downwards.
ATCCGATCCCACCACGGTCCCCGCATTAATCAGGCACCGCTGCCCGATCGTGCAATGTTCATAAATCGTCACCGATGGATAAAGCACCGTATCCGCCCCAATGCTCGAATCATGCATAATCGTAACATTCGGATAAATATAGACATTGTCCGCAATCGTCACATTCTCCGCGATCACCACCCCCGGATGTATTGACACGTTCTCCCCGATCTTCGCCGATGGATTTATCTGCGCTGCCTTTGATATCCCCACCGGCTTATGCGTCCGATGCCCATGCAATAACACCAACGCCCGCTGCCACGCAAAATAAATATCCTTCGCCTCCAGAAACGCCAGCGCCCCCAGCCCCGCTTCCCGCCGCACGCTCGCACCCGTCCCCGGCGTGACAATCACACACCCCGCCCCCGTCGTCTCTAACTGTTTCGCATACTTTGCGTTCCCCAAAAATGACAGTTGCTCTCCGCCCGCCTCCAACAGCGTATTACACGATTTCAGCACCCGCGTCCCATCCCCTGAAAACGCACACCCCAGTGCCTCCGCCAACTCCGCCACTGTATACGTTGATGCCGTTGCCATATTGCCTCGTACAATTGCCTTACGCTCGAAGAATCCAAACCCTGAAAGTTAGGCCCCCCGTCCCGCGATGTCAAATTCCCGCTAAATCCAGCGTTCCAAGCGTTCCCCAGCCCCCACATCTCCGCGCCCGTCCGCTCACGTACTCAGTCGCCGATACCGCGCCAACGCCATGATCGGAAAATACAAACGATACAAATGATACTTTAAATAAAACACCCGCGGAAAACCCGTCCCCGTGTACCACAACTCCTCCCAGTTTCCATCCTCCCCCTGGTTCTGCATCAGCCAACTGATCGATTTCACAATCTGCACATCGTTCGACGAATTCGTCCCCGCCACCGCCATCAGCCCCATCGCCCCCCACGCCGTCTGCGATGGCGTCGATGCCCCACGCCCCTTCAAAGCCGGATTGTCATACGTATCGCACGACTCCCCAAATGATCCGTCCGGCTTCTGCACGCTCCGCAGCCACTCCACCGCCTTGCGTATGTACTTGTGATCCATCCGCTCGCCCACCGCCCGCAACCCCGTCAGCACCTGCCATGTTCCATAAACATAATTCACGCCCCATCGCCCAAACCAGCACCCCTCCTTCTCCTGCGTCTCCTTCAAAAAGTCGATCGCCTTCCGCACCGCCGGATGCGCCGTCGTCACCCCGCATTGCCCCAAGCCCTCCAACACCCGCCCCGCAATGTCCGGGCAACTCGGATCCTGGATCGCGTTGTGATCCGCAAACGGCACATGCTCCAAGATCGGCCGGCTCCGCGTCCGGTCAAACGCCGCCCAACCCCCATCATCATTCTGCATCGCCAGCAACCAGTTTACACCCCGCTTCACCGCCTGCTGCGCCCCTGGCCCACCCGCCCGCTTGAGCGCCATCGCCACCATCGCCGTGTCATCCACATCCGGATAATGCGGATTAGAATACTCAAAAAACCACCCACTCGGCTCCACGTCCGGACACGCCTTCGACCAATCCGATGCGATCCGACACTCCTTCGACAACAGCCACGCGCTCGTCTTCTGCGCCACCGGATGCTCCGGCTTCATCCCCGCCTCCGCCAACGCATGCAACGCTATCCCCGTATCCCACACCGGCGAAAAACACGGCTGAATCCGTATCGTGTCCCCTTCCCGGATAAAAAAATCACGCAGATGCTTGTGCGCCTCCACCACCTTCGGATGGTCATCCGGATACCCCAGCGCCTTGAACACAATCAGCACGTACACCATCGGCGGAAATATCGCCCCCAATCCCTCCGACCCCTCCATGTGCTCCAAAATCCACTTCTCCGCCTCCCGTATCGCCTTCGGACGCAACGGCGTCACCGCCGTCTTCTCATAACGCTTGATCGACAAATCCAGCAGTAAAAACATCTCCCGCCAGCTTCGCGGCAATCCCTTCAATCGCCCCGCCACAGAATTCGCCGCCTGCATATCCAAATACAATTCCCCAATCCCTTGCGACTCTCGCAACTTCCGTACCGGCCGCAACGTGCTCACAATCGCCAAAGGCAAAATCATCGTCCGCGACCACGCGCTCACCGCATACAAATTAAAATACAGAAACCGCGGCAGCAGCACGATCTCCGGCGGTATCGACGGACACGCCTCGTACGAAATCTGCCCTAGCGCCGCTAAATAAAACTTCGAAAAGCTGTTGCAGTTCTCCGCCCCGCCCAATCGATGCACCATCTCCCGCGCCGCAATCATGTGCGACGCCTCCGGATCATCCCCCAGCAGCTTCAACGAAAAATACGCCTTCACCGTCCCCGACAAATCATTCGTTCCGCCCGGATACAAATTCCATCCCCCATCCGGCTGCTGCAATGATCGCAAATAGTTCGCAATCAGCGGCAATTCCGCATCATCCTCCTGCCCCAATATAAATTTCAGCAATATGTATTCCGACCCCAAAATCGAATCCCCCTGCAACTCCGCACACCAGTACCCCTCCGGATTGTGCATCGCCAGCAACGCCTTCTGCGCCGCCTCCAGCGTCCCCTCCACATTCAACGGCTTCGTCGAATCAAAACTCGCCCCCTGAATTGCCGCTGCGGATTTCGCAACCAGCGTCGGCGGATGCGCCAGGTCATTCGGTGGTCGGATGAAGGTCGTCACAATAAAAAGTCCTGTTCCCCGGCATACGACGCTGATCGAGGGTCACGTCAATCGCCCTTCAAGATCGCCCTCAACAATATCAGATTCGCCAATTTTCGGCAACATGAACCTCCCCCCGCCACGCCCCCTTTTTGCCCGGACAAATCAAACATTTGCGAAACATCACCCCGCCCCCATGTGCCCAACCCTCCCTTCGCTTATGATTGCTCCTCTTTTCTATTCCCGTCCCACAACCCCCGTTTCCCAGTCAGGAATTCTCAATGGCTCTCCTCCTCTCCTGTCAAAAAATCGCCAAATCCTACGGCCTCCAAACCCTCTTCTCCGGCATCACCCTCGGCCTCTACGAAGGCGAACGCTGCGGCATGTTCGGCCCCAACGGTGCCGGTAAATCTACCCTCCTCAAAATCCTCGCCGCACGCGAACAACCCGACGAAGGCACCCTCGAATCCCGCCGCGGCGTCCGCGTCGGCTTCCTCCCCCAAACCGATAAATTCTCCGCCGAAACTCCCTACGAAGAACTCCTCGCCGCCCTCTCAGACTCCCACCTCGAAGAACATGAACAACACAACCGCGTCGACAAAATGCTCACCCGCATTGGCTTCGCCGACGCCTACACCCCCATCTCCGCCCTCTCCGGCGGATGGCGCAAACGCCTCGCCCTCGCCCGCCAGATGCTCCTCGAACCCGACCTCCTCCTCCTCGATGAACCCACTAACCATCTCGATCTCGAAGGCATCCAGTGGCTCGAATCACTCCTCAACTCCGCCAAGTTCGCCTACGTCGTCGTCACCCATGACCGCTACTTCCTCGAAAACGTCACCAACCGCGTCATCGAAATCAACCGCATGTATGCCGACGGCTTCCTCAGCGTCCCCGGCAACTACTCCGACTTCCTCGACCGCCGCGAAACCGTCCTCGCCGCCCAGGAAAAAGAACAGCAAAGCCTGCAAAACAAGGTCAAAACAGAAATCGCCTGGCTCCGCCGCGGCCCCAAAGCCCGCCGTGGAAAAAGCAAAGCCCGCATCCAGGACGCCCACGCCCTCATTGGCGACCTCGCCGATGTGCGCTCCCGCACCAGCCAGGACAAAGCCATGGAAATAGAATTCTCCGCCACCGATCGCAAAACCCGCAAACTCCTCGCCGCTCACTCCCTCGTTAAATCCCTCGGCGATCCCCCCAAACTCCTCATCAATAAACTCAACCTCATCCTCTCCCCCGGCATGAAACTCGGCGTCCTCGGCCCCAACGGCTCCGGCAAATCCACCTTCCTCAAACTCCTCTCCGGTGCCGCTCTCGGCGGCCTCGACCCCGACGCCGGCACCATCAAACGCGCCAATGACCTCCGCATCGTCTACTTCGATCAGCAACGCCAACAGCTCGACCGCCGCCAACTCCTCCGCGACGCCCTCTGTCCCGGCACCGATTCCGTCCTCTACAACGGCGAACTCATCCACATCTCCACCTGGGCCCGCCGCTTCCTCTTCCGCTACGAACAACTCGACCGCCCCGTCGGCGAACTCTCCGGCGGCGAACAGGCCCGCGTCCTCATCGCCCGCCTCATGCTCACCCCCGCCGACGTCCTCATCCTCGACGAACCCACCAACGATCTCGACATCCCCTCCCTCGAAGTCCTCGAAGCCTCCCTCGAAGAATTCCCCGGCGCCCTCGTCCTCGTCACCCACGATCGCTACATGCTCGACCGCCTCTCCACCGACATCCTCGGCATCGACGGCTTCGGCGGCCACGGCATCTTCACCGATTACGAACAATACGAATCCTGGGCCTCCCGCCAGGACAAAGACCGCCAAACCACCGCCCGCGCCGCCACCGTCAAACCCAGCGCCACCGTTTCCGAACCCGCCAAAAAGCCCCTCGGCAAGCGCCTCAACTACATGGAGCAAAAAGACTGGGACACCATCGAACAGCGCATCCTCGACGCCGAAGGCGCAGTCCAAAAGTGGCACAAAATAATGGAACTCCCCGCCACCCTCGCCGACGCCAAAAAGTTAACCGAAGCCTGCTCCAACATGACCGCCGCCCAGCTAGCCGTCGCCACCCTCTACGCCCGCTGGGAATCCCTCGAAGCCAAACTCAACGGCTGAGCACGACATCGCCCCCCCAAGTTTAGGACCGGCGCATCAACAACTGTCAATGATTTACTGGGGCACGGCCACATAGTTCCACTTGGGTAGCAGGTCGTCGAAGCGCAGTCGCATCGTGGCCTTGAAGTCGTCGGCCACGGTGCGTCGCGTCTCGTAGATGC
>JBBRWV010000116.1:0-11612 GCA_038248985.1 Phycisphaerae bacterium | reverse complement strand
AGTTTGACTGGGGCGGTCTCCTCCTAAATTGTAACGGAGGAGTTTTAAGGTTGGCTTAGTGTGTTTGGAAATCACACTGTAAGGGCATGGCCATAAGCCAGCTTAACTGCGAGTCGGATATGACAAGCAGATGCGAAAGCAGGACCAAGTGATCCGGTGATTCCTAGTGGACGGGTCATCGCTCAACAGATATAAGGTACTCTGGGGATAACAGGCTGATCGCGCCCGAGCGTCCATAGCGGCGGCGCGGTTTGGCACCTCGATGTCGGCCCATCGCATCCTGGGGCTGAAGGCGGTCCCAAGGGTTTGGCTGTTCGCCAATTAAAGCGGTACGCGAGCTGGGTTCAGACCGGCGTGAGCCAGGTCGGTCCCTATCTGTCGTGGGCGCAGGAATATTGAAGAGGACTCAACCCTAGTACGAGAGGATTAGGTTGGACGGACCCCTGGTATATCTATTGCACCGCTCGGTGCATCGTAGAGTAGCTATGTCCGGATAGGATAAACGCTGAAAGCATCTAAGCGTGAAACCTCCCTCAAGATGAGTATTCCCCATTAGCCTCCAGCTAGACTAGCTGGTTGATAGGCCGGAAGTGTAAGCGTAGTAATACGTTCAGCTGACCGGTACTAACAGGCAATCGGCTTGACCACTTTGATCAATGACCGTCTACTTCCTACGAAAGTACAGTAGACAGCAATGATCCGAAGTTGTGCATTCCGAGTAACAATTGCGCTCTTAACATCTATACCCAAAACGATCAGTAACAACTGATCTTCCCTAACTGATCAGTTTAACTACTGAAAGTTTTGCCCCGTGGAATTGTCTTGCTCCCATCACGCAATCTTCATATGCCATCGAATGGTTCAGGCGCTGCACGCCCACCCTTCGCGGCTGACAAGTGAATATCTCCCAACGCAATCTTCTAGTTGCGATCAGACATGATCGTAATTGGTTTTCTGGTGCGTATACGTCAGGGGTCACACCGCTTCCCATTCCGAACAGCGCCGTTAAGCCCTGACGGCCGATGGTAGTGCCCAACTGCGCGAGAGTAGGTGAGTGCCAGATTTATGATGAAGGCCGTCCCAAAAGGACGGCCTTCGTCTTTTTTGCTCCCCCTTCCCATCTACCCCCTTCCCCCCAATCTGCACAACATTTCCAATTACCTCCCTTTCCTCCATTGACCACCGCACAATCCCTATTAAGATGCACGCACTGGCGTAGAAGGAGTTTTCTGATGGCCTTACGTAATACTTTCCTGGCTGCCGCAGCAATCATCATTTCTCTCGGCACCCTGCCCGCCTGTCAGAACGGTAATCCGTTCTGGGGCCCATCCTCTGTGAAAAATGTCGATCCCCTCGAAGTCCTCCACGCAGGACTCAAAGAACGCTGGACCCACACCATCGGCCTGGCCAGTGGCGAAAAGATCGCCCAAGCCTGGCGCGTCGGTGACGCCATCTACGTCACCACCTCCCGCAGCTTCCTCGTTTCCATCGACGCCTCCAGTGGCGTCCGTCGCTGGACCACCGACATGGGCGACTCCACCCACGCCATCTACCGCCCCGTCGAAGTCCCCGCCCTCAAGGCCGTTATCATTGCCGACAAGGGCAACGTTCTCGCGCTCGATAAAATGACCGGCAGTGTCCTGGCCCGCACCGCCCTGGGCTTCACTGCCACCACCGATCCCTTTGTCATCGACGACACCCTCTGCCTCGGCGGCTCCAGCTATTTCTACGGCCTCTATCTCGATCCCTTCGGTGGTCGCAAGTGGGTCACCTCCGCCCCCGCGGATTACTTCATCGCACGCCCCGCCCAGATTGGCACCTCCGCTCTCGTCATCGCCTCCGGCAAAGAAGGCAAACTCTGGCGCATTACGCCCGTCAATGGCGAGTGGGATTGGCGCGATCGCAAGGTCGCCGGCCCCATCATTGCCCCCTTGGCCGTCGATGGCCGTCACCTCTATGTGGCTTCGCTCGACAACCGCCTTTACGCTTTCGATCAGGCGACCAGCGCTCATGTTTGGGACACGCGCCTCGAGGGGCGCCTCTCCCTCGGCCCCGTTCCCGCCACGCCCTCCGTTTTGTTGTGCCCCACCGAAAAGGGCTCACTATACGCTCTCACCACCGAGAAAGGCCTCATCAAGTGGAGCCTTCCCGGCATCGACAAAATCGGCACCATCGTCGGTGATCGCGTCTTCGTCGTAGATAACCACTCGCAACTTCTCGGCGTCCTGCTCGAAACCGGCGAAGTCATCTCCACCCTCTCCGTGCCCGGCGTACACTCCACCGTCACCAACCGTGCCGATGGCCTCGTTTACACCATCTTCAAAGATGGCCGCGTCATGGCTTTCGAGCAAAACCGCTAATCCCCAACTTCCTTAGCCAGACGATTCATTGAGCCCCCAGACCGCGGTCCCTCCGCGGTTTTCTAATTGGCTCATCACCGTTCCGCCTTACTCAAGAAAGAAATGCATGCACGTCCCCACGCAAGACTCCACTCCCAACCTCGTCCCCATCAAACGCGCCCTCATCTCCGTCTCCGACAAAACCGGCATCGTCGAATTTGCCTCCGCGCTCCAGAATGAATTCCACATCGAACTTATCTCCACCGGCGGCACGGCCAAAACCCTCCGTGACGCCGGCCTCACCGTCGCCGATATCTCCGACGTCACAGGTTTCCCCGAAATGATGGATGGCCGCGTCAAAACCCTCCACCCCAAAGTCCACGGCGGCTTCCTCGCCCTGCGCGACAACCCCGAACACCTCGCCGCCATGCAACAACATGACATCCAGCCCATTGACCTCGTCTGCGTCAATCTCTACCCCTTTGAGCAAACCATCCGCAAGCCCAACTGCTCCTTCGTTGAAGCCATCGAAAATATCGACATCGGCGGCCCCGCCATGATCCGCAGCGCCGCCAAAAATCATCGCTCCATCTGCGTCGTCACCGATGTCCTCCAGTACGACAAACTTCTCCAGCACCTCCGCGCCAATTCCGGCCAGACTCCCTATCGCTTTCGCCTCGATCTCGCCATGTGGGCCTACACCCGCACCGCCCAGTATGATGCCGCCATCTACCCCTACCTCGCCCAGGCCTACTTCAAGGAAGATTCCGAAAAAGCCGCCGAAACCGCCGGGCTCCTCCCCGTCCTCACCCCGCGCCTCCGACAAATCCAGCCGCTCCGCTACGGCGAAAACCCCCACCAACTCGCCGCCTTCTATGCCCACGTCGGCCACATAGAAAACGGCGTCGCCACCGCCCAGCAACTTCACGGCAAGGCCCTCAGCTACATCAACCTCCTCGACGCCGATGCCGCCATTGAACTCGCCCGCGAATTCTCCCAGCCCGCCGCCGCCATTATCAAGCACACCAATCCGTGCGGCTGCGCCGTCGCCGACACCCTCGCCGCCGCATTCGATGCCGCCTACGCCGGCGATCCCATCGCCGCCTTCGGAGGCATCGTCGCCCTCAACCGCCAGGTCGATGCCGACACCGCCGCCCGTATCGTCTCCGGAAAACGCTTCCTCGAAGTCCTCATCGCCCCCGCCTACACCCCCGACGCCCTCACCATGCTCCAGGACCGCTGGAAAGATTGCCGCATCCTCGCCACTGGGCCCCTCGATTCCCCACGCGATCTCTCCCAGCTCCACCTCCGCAGCGTCACCGGCGGCGTGCTCGTTCAACAGCGTGACCTCGCCGGCTTCGATCGCCAGGCCTTCACCGTTGCCTCCACCCGCCAGCCCACCCCGCGGGAATGGCTCGATCTCGAATTCATCTGGCTCACCACCAAGCACATCAAATCCAACGCCGTCGCCCTCGCCCACTCCGGCCAGCTCCTCGCCGCTGGCGCCGGCCAAATGTCCCGCGTCACCAGCTCTCGCCTCTCCCTCGAACTCGCCCAACAAAACGGCCATTCCGCCAAGCTCTCCGGCGCCGCCGCCGGATCCGACGCCTTCTTCCCCTTCGCCGACGGTCCCGAAATCCTCATCGCCGCCGGCGTCCGCGCCATCATCCAGCCCGGCGGCTCCAAAAAAGATCAGGACACTATTGACCTCTGCAATCGTCACGACGTCGCCCTCGTCCTCACCGGACGTCGTCACTTCGCCCACTGATCGCGCCCCGACAAACCGCGCCTCCCCCCTTGTCGCAACGCGTGGACCTGCGATAATCCGCCCACCGGCACGTCATCATCTGTACGCAATCTTGCGAGGTTTTCATGGGTGTTCTCGACAACTACAAAAAAATCAGCGACAACATCGCCAAGGCCGCGGCCAAGGCCCGTCGCAACATCAACGAAATCACCCTCGTCGCCGTCACCAAAAACGCCACACCTGATCAAATCAAACAACTCGTCGAACACGGTGTCTCCGACTTCGGCGAAAGCCGCGTCCCCCAACTCCAACAACGCTCCGCCCAGATGGACGAATGGCTCCATCGCATGGCCAGCCGCTCGGAAAAAAAAATCCCCGCCGTCGGCTCCCTTCGCTGGCACATGATCGGCCACCTCCAACGCAACAAGGTCAAACCCGTCGTCAGCATCTGCTCCCTCATCCACAGCATCGATTCCCTCCGCCTCGCCGAGGAAATCTACGATGAAGCCACCAAAATTAAACGCCCCGTCCAGGTCCTCCTCGAAGTCAATGTCTCCGAAGAATCCTCCAAACACGGCGTCGCCGTCGGTGCCGCCGTCCACCTCGCCGAACAGATCGACACCATGGATGAACTCCAACTCATCGGCCTCATGACCATGGCCCCCTATTCCCAGGACCCTGAAAATTCCCGCCCCCACTTCGCCCGCCTCCGCGAAATCTACGAGGAAGTCCGCTTCCGCAAAATCGCCGGCGAAAAATTCAAACACCTCTCCATGGGCATGTCCGGAGACTATCAGGTCGCCATCGAAGAAGGCGCCACCGTGATCCGCGTCGGCACCGCCCTCTTCGGATGACCCCTCACGCCGCCTCCGCATCTTCCACAATCCGCTCAATCCGCCCCGCCCCCACCCCCTCCTCGTACGCCATTCGCCAATCCAAAAACTCGTGCAGCGCCTGGTGTACGTCCGCCGCTGAGTCAATCACCCGCATCCCATCCTTCAACATCCGGCACGGCTGCATCGTCTTGGCATACCAACTGATCTTCTTCCGAAACTCCAGCACCGCGATCCGCTCCCCCCGAAACTCCAGCACATGATCGAAATGCTTCCGCACCGTCGCACACTTCTCCTCAATCGTCGGCTCGCTCGGAATCGCTCGCCCGTTCAACAACTCCCACGTGTCTCGAAAAAGCCACGGCCGCACCAATGCCCCACGTCCAATCATCACTCCCGCGCACTTCGTATACTCGATCATCCGTTGCGCATCCTCCGGCGTCTTCACATCCCCATTCCCAATCACCGGAATATTCTTCACCGCCGCCACCACCTCCGCAATTCCATCCAGCCGCGCCTTCCCCGTAAAACGCATCGCCGTCGTACGCCCATGAATCGTCACCAGCGCCACCCCCGCCTCCTCCAAACGCTTCGCCAGATACGGCGCGACTATGCAACTGTCATCCCACCCCAATCGCAGCTTGCACGTCAGCGGCGTTCGCAGCAGGCAATCCTTCACCCGCTCCACCATCCGCAACGTCTTGTCCGGATCGCACAGCAGCTTGCTCCCCCCATCCCGCTTCGTCACCTTATCGACCGGGCATCCCATATTGATATCGACAACATGCGCCCCCCGATCCTCCGCCCACATCGCCGCCTCGCACAGCCGATCCACATCCCCTCCATACAACTGCATGCACAGCGGTGAATCCGCCTCGCACGTCATCGCCAATTCCATCGACCGCTTGTTCTCCCGCAGCACCCCCTCCGGGCACAGCAAATCCGTACACGCCATCCCCACCCCGCCCCATCCGCGCGCCGTCAACCGAAACGCCAGGTCGCAGTACCCCGCAATCGGTGCCAGCAACAGATTCGTCGCCAGTTTCACCTTCCCAATTGTCACTGGCTGAACCAAAATCCAACTCCGCCTGTTTCTCGAAATGCCCACCGGCTCCCCCAAATTTTACCAGATCGCCCCGCCCCCTCACAGGCACTCCCGAATGCCTCCCACAACCTTGCCCCGAAAAACCCCGCCTCTCCCTCCTGTTGGCCTGTTCCTTCCACCCCGTTACACTCCTTCCCATGGCCAAAAAACCGCAAACCTACTACCTCTGTCGCAACTGCGGGGCCATGTCCCCCAAATGGATGGGCAAATGTCCCGAGTGCAACGCCTGGGACTCCCTCGAAGAAATGACCAAAGCCACCGACGACCCCCACAAACCTAAATCCCTCGCCGCCTCCTCCACTCCTTCCATCGTCAACACCCAGGACTCCGTCCCCATCGCCCTCGCCGACGTCCCCCCTCTCCTCATCCCCCGCATCTCCACGCAAATCCCCGAGTTCGACCGCGTCCTCGGGGGCGGCATCGTCCCCGGCTCCGCCATCCTCCTCGGCGGCGAACCCGGCATCGGCAAGTCCACCCTCCTCCTCCAAACCCTCGCCGAACTCGCCTCCTCACAGAACGGTGGGGCGGCACCATCCACCTCACCCGGCGGCACCAGCGGCGGCGTCCTCTACGTCACCTCCGAAGAATCCGCCCAACAAACCCAACTCCGCGCCCGCCGCCTCGGCCACGGCGCCTCCTCCATGAAAGTCTACGCCGAAACCAACCTCGAAAAAATCGCCTCCCACATCGGCCGCCAGCGCCCCGCCCTCGTCGTCATTGACTCCGTCCAGATGATCTACAAACCCGACAACCCCTCCGCCCCCGGCTCCGTCTCCCAACTCCGCGATTGCTGCACCGAACTCGTCTACCTCGCCAAAGCCACCGGCACTGCCATCATCCTCGTCGGCCACGTCACCAAAGAAGGCATCCTCGCCGGCCCCAAACTCATCGAGCACATCGTCGACACCGTCCTCTATTTCGAAGGCGATTCCCACCACGATCACCGCATCGTCCGCTGCGCCAAAAACCGCTTCGGAAACACCCTCGAAATCGGCCTCTTCCGCATGACTGGCGCCGGACTCGAAGGCGTCGAAAACGCCGCCACACTCCTCCTCGAAGCCGACCACGCCGCCGAATCCCGCCTCCCCGGCTCCGCCATCACCGCCGCACTCCAAGGCTCCCGCGTTCTCATGGTCGAAGTTCAGGCCCTCACCACCGACGCCATGCTCGGCTCCGCCAAACGCAAAGTCACCGGCTGCGATTCCTCCCGCGTCGCCATGATCATCGCCATCCTCGAAAAACGCGGCGGACTTCGCCTCGTCGATAAAGACGTCTTCGTCAACATCGTCGGCGGTATCAAAATCTCCGACCCCTCCGCCGACGCTGCCATCGCCCTCGCCATCGCTTCCGCCCACATGAACCGCCCCCTGCCCCCTTCCACCCTCGTCCTCGGCGAACTCGGCCTCCTCGGCGAAATCCGCTCCGTCTCCCAGCTCGGACAACGCGTCCTCGAAGCCGACCGTCTCGGCTTCAAATCCGCCATCCTCCCCGCCTCCAAATCCCGCCTCGATCCCAAACTCTCCCTCCAACTCCACCTCTGCAAACGCCTTGGCCAGGCCATTGATCTCCTGCAATAAATCCGCGCTCTTCCCGCCTAAATTTCCCCTCTGAACCTTGCCCGTCCGCTCAAGACTTCATATAGTCGCACCCTCACTAAAAATCGCCTACGCCCCATTTTTTCGGAGAAAAAACATGCCCCGCGATACGCTCAATATTGGTCTCGTCGGCTATCAATTCATGGGCAAGGCCCATTCCAACGCCTGGGCCAACGTCGCCCATTTCTTCGACCTCCCCCAACCTCCCCTCATGCACACCCTCTGTGGCCGAACCGCCTCCAAAGTCCAGGCCGCCGCCCAACGCTGGGGCTGGAAAAATTCCGTAACCAACTTCCACGACATGCTCGCCCACCCCGACATTGACCTCATCGATGTCAGCGTTCCCAACAACACCCATCCCGATATCGTCATCGCCGCCGCAGAAGCCAAAAAAGCCGTCGCCTGCGAAAAACCCCTCGCCCGCACCTACGCCGAAGCCAAGGCCATGCACGCCGCCGTCAAAAAATCCAAAGTCAAAAATTACGTCTGGTTCAACTACCGCCGCGTCCCCGCCGTCGCCCTCGCCCGACAACTCGTCGAACAAGGACGCATCGGCAAAATCTACCACGTCCGCGCCCTCTACCTCCAGGACTGGATCAAAGACCCCACCATCCCCCTCGTCTGGCGCCTCACCAAAGACGTCGCCGGCTCCGGCGCTCATGGCGACCTCTGCGCCCACTCCATTGACCTCCTCCGCTACATCTCCGGCGAAGAGTTCACCGAAGTCTGCGGCCTCTTCAATACCTTCATCAAAGAACGCCCCGTCGGTGCCATGCTCGAAGGCCTCACCACCACCACCACCGGCAAAAATGACCCATCCAAAAAAGCCCCCATGGGCAAAGTCGACGTCGATGACGCCGTCTGGTTCCTCTGCAAACTCCAGGGCGGCGGCATCGGCACCTTCGAGGCCTCACGCTTCGCCACCGGGCACCACAACAAAAACTCCATCGAAATCAACGGCGAAAAAGGCGCCCTCCGCTTCGATTTCCCCAACTTCTCCTTCCTCGAATTCTTCGACGACACCCTCCCCAAATCCGAAAAAGGCTGGCGCAAAATCTCCTGCACCACCGGAAATCACCCCTACGCCGGAAACTATTGGCCCGCCGATCACCCCATCGGATACGCCGAAACCTTCATCAACACCGCCGCCGATATCCTCCAAAATATGGCCGGAAAAACCGCCGAATTCCACGCCAACTTTGACGACGGACTCGCCTGCCAGGCCGTCCTCGAAGCCGTCGCCCTCTCCGCCGAACAAAAACGCTGGGTCCACCTCCAGGAAATCGCCTGATCGTTCCAAATTGACCCGCCACCCTGATTTTCGTAAACTGCATGACTCGCTCAGCCTCGGCTCGAGCACTACGGAGAGTTGTCCGAGCGGCTTAAGGAACACGACTGGAAATCGTGTGTAGGCTTACCCCTACCGAGGGTTCGAATCCCTCACTCTCCGCTTCTTTATCCCACCACTTGCGCCCCATCGTTGCCTAACACGACTGGGCGTTTCACATGAGTCGCCGCTCGCCCCGGTTCGTGCATTGGGTACACATTCGGTCCATCGGGTGCAGCCGTTTGAACCCCCTCAATCCCCAGCCCCAACGCGGATCAGGCAGATCTCGGGCTATCAACATCCTGGCGCACCGTACACCTATTACCGCCGCGATGGCCAGCCGGTACACTGATCGCCACGGCGCAGGCACGCCAAAAAGTCAACTGGAATCTGGCAAGGCGGGCTAAGAAAAAGCGGGGGCAGCGAGGGGCACGAATCATGTCCCGTTATTCCGTCTTATTACGGCCCGGCGGTCAAATTGGCCCGCGCGTCCACGTAGGGCGATTCGCTGTCGCGGGCGAGAAAGGCCCCTTTCGCGATTCTGTTTCGGTGCGTTCTCACGCTTTGCCGGCTGTCTGATGGACCTCGTACCGCATAATCTCTTCCTTGAGTTGATTGATGAGCCGTTTGATGGATTGTTTGGACAACTCGCGAACGTGGGCATCCTCCGACCGATCACGGCTCGGGTCCCGGTACATTTCCTCAAGCATCTCGAGTTTGCCACGCGTATTGGCTAGTTCATCGTCGTTTTTCAAGGTCACAGAATCACCTCCACGACACCCTTGGGGCGTCCGTATCGATCCGTTGCAAAATGCTCCCGGACCAACCGGTCGAAAGGCGTGCGATTCAAGATGGCCATCTGCATAAAGGGCAGCCCATCCGCCAACGCCGCAGCAGCCTTCTCGTCCTTGGGATAGCCTCGGCCGATCAACTTGCACCCGGCGGAGTTCCGATGGTCCGCCGAAGCGCTCCGCGATCTCGGCCACAGTCGCCGGATGGACGCCTGGTGGAAGAAAACCGGAATCATTGAACGGTGGAATCATGCGCCCTCGCTTGGCCTATCGTTGACGGCGATGCCCAGAAGAGTTGGTTTGGTGCGGGCGGTGGTGAGGGCGGTGATGTCGGCGGGCAAGAGGCCCACCGTCGCCCCCACCGTGCCGACGGCGGTGACGAGGTTGTCGAGAAAGAGGAGCTTGTTGGCGTCCGTCACGGGATATAAATCGGCCTTGGCCATGGTGGGGTTGCCTTTCGGGTTAGCGGTCGGTTTTCAATGGTCAGTGGTTTGAGGTTGGCTGTTCGACTCCAAACTCACTTTCCGAAACTTGAGCTCGTAGCTCAGACAATCGAGGTCCACCTGCAGGATACTCGGCTGGTCTGGCAATGCACGCGCCGCTTCGATCACGGCGTTGCGGTCGTCGGCAGTCATCCTCGGACCCAAGCAAACCTCGACGATGCTATTGGGGGGCACAGTCATCATGCCCGTGCCGCTCTCCTCGACTATCCTCACGTACCGCCACTCCTGCTCGTACGACCAATGCTCCGATTTGGTGTGGAGAATCCTGAACCAGTCCTCGTTGTCGTCGAAAAGATTCATCGCCGGTCGCTGCGTGCTGTATAAGACGGGGGCGGCCCCGAGTGCCTCGCCAAGGCCACCGAGGAGACTGGAATCGAGCGGAGACTGGAAGCGAACGGAGACGCAGGGGAAGCGAACGGGACGCAAATTTATATTCATCTATACACCTCCACCCCTTTATTCCCTCCCCCTCTCTTCCGTTAAAACCCGTGCGCGTCCCGCAGGCCGCACGCCTCATCTTCCAGTGTCGCTCCCACCCACCCAAAACGCCCCCGCATTCCGCACCCCGGCACTGAACCGATAAACCACCAAATAAATTAACCAATTAATCCGTCACCCTCTCGTTCCCACAATCGCCCCCACCGCCGCACACGCCGTCTCGATCCGCAATATCGTCTCCGTCAGCTTCACACGCACCACCTCGCCTCTTCCCACTCCCGCCCTCAGCAACTCCATCTCCCGTTCACTCCATCCGCCCTCCGGCCCAATCAGCGCCACCACCTTCGTCGCATCTCCCACCGCCTCCATCACCGCCACACCCGCGCGCGGCTCCAACCACAAAACCCGCGCCCCTTCCCTCACCGCCTCGCTCACCACCTCCCCCAACTTCCGCAGGTCGCTCACCTCCATCACCCGCGCCCGATGACACTGCTTCGCGCTCTCCACCGCCAGCCGTCTCCACTTCTCAATCTTCCCTCCCCCTTCCCGCGGCTTCACCACGCCCCGATCGCAATCGATCCACTGAACCTTCGCCACATTCAATTGGCTTGCTTGTTCCACCAACCATTCCCCCCGATCCCCCTTCGGCACCGCCGTCGCCAGCGTCAGACCCACCCGCGCCCCCTCTTGCACCCCCGTCTCCCCCCTCAATCGCACCCGCGCGCCCCGCTTATGTCCTCCCTCCAGCACCCCCTCCGCCCACCTCCCACCCCCATCAAACACCGTCACCACCGCGCCTCTCTGCAATCGCAAAACTGAAAAAGCATGATGCGCCTGATCCTCGGGCAGTACCACCTCCCCCCCAACCTCCCCCATCCCCGGAACAAAAAACCAGTACCTATCCACCATTTTTACGCGTCCTCCAACCACTTTT
>JBBRWV010000115.1:0-11882 GCA_038248985.1 Phycisphaerae bacterium | reverse complement strand
ATCTACGAGACGCGACGCACCGTGGCCGACGACTTCAAGGCCACGATGCGACTGCGCTTCGACGACCTGCTACCCAAGTGGAACTATGTGGCCGTGCCCCAGTAAATCATTGACAGTTGTTGATGCGCCGGTCCTAAATGTGGTCAATGTGCGGCTCGTTGCCCTTGAACCGCACGTTAAAAGGGCTTTTTCCGAACCGTTCCACGTAAATCAAGTTCAGCAAAATAAAGCGTAGCCGATTGTCCAAGAGGTGATTCCTTGTCAGTTTCGTTTCGGCGCTACGCAATTGGCTAAAGTCTAGTTCAATCTGGTCTAGTGGGAACTTCTCGACCCTCTTTCCGACGATGCCGTGCATAGCGTTGATGATGTTGTCCGTTTGCGCTCTGTACCAGTTCATTAGCTGCGATTTGTAGTAGTAGGCTCGCATCAAAACCCGATCCTTCTCCACCGGCTTCGGATTGTGATACAGGTAATCAAAAAGCGGTATAAAACTGCCGTAGGACCGCACGACCTTTGCCGACATGAGTTGCAGATCGTTCGCGATGAAGTCCCTGAGTTCCCTAAAAGCTGCCTCTGCTATTGGCCATCTTGCCTCCATCTCTGCCAGTAACGTCTCCCCCTCCTTGGATGTGAATTTGGCGGGCGACAAATCTGCCCTTCGCTCATGGACCACGACTAGGCACTTGAGTACAAACTCCTTGTCGAATTCCAGCCGCTTGTCGTTTAGCAGTTCGACGACTTCCTCACACTGCTCCTCTATCTCGTCCCAACCTTCCTTCATCGCGGCAAACATCAAATCGGAAGCATCAAGTTTCGTGCCTCCCGAATTAACCCGAATGAAGATTTCCAATACTTGTTTGTACTGGTACTTGTTGCCAACTCCGTCGAGCTCCTGCACCCAGAAATGCTTTTCCTCCAATAGTAGAGAATTCAGTTGCAGCACGTTTTCCAGCACTCGTTCCTGCCGTGCCGTCTTCGTTTCGCCATCATCTTTAGTGATACCATCAAGCGTGGCATTGATGCTCTTGGCAATAACGAACCCTTTTTTCTGCGCGTCTGCACCAAGGATTTTGGCCAGGCGGTAATGGGGAGGGCCGGGATCACTAGATCGGAAACTTATCTGATAACGTATGCCGCTGTCGTCAGCCTTCGCGCCGCTTGTCATATCGAAATACGCATGCAGGTCCGTCTTCCCGTCAGCGGCTTTGAGCGAACCGGAAAAGAGCGCATAGAGCGTCTGGAGTCGCTGTTGACCGTCCAACACGAAGGTCTTCTCGACACCCTCTTCGCTGATACGTTCGTCATACAGGTCGTGGAGGTCCATGTCCAGATCGATGCAACGCATGAACTTCCGCGCCTTAATTGCATCTTTCGTACGCCAGAAAAGCAGCGTCTGGATAGGGTAGTCCCGCATCCGGCTGTCGAACAGCCTTCGCATCTGCTCCTCACCTCATACAAATGGCCACTGAATATGCGGCAGGAAGAGAGACTTGTTGATGTCCTCAATCAGCCGAAACAAAGTGCGAGCCTTGTAACTCATTAGAGAAGTGTCCTTCCTCTCACCATGCAACAAACGGTCACGCGGAACCCGATTGGTGCCACACCCGCATGATCTCACGGACCCCCATCATTCGCAAGGAGGGCCGGATCAGTCGCATATTTTGCGGACCGTTCTCACCAATTCTTACGCCCTTCTGACTCTTGGGTGCATCTGTCAGTGTCTGTTTGTGTCTGTTTGTGTCTGTCTGTGGCCATTCATCCTCCCCGCTCCATGACCTCACCTCCCGGAATTGGGAGATGAACCAAAACATTTCCTCCGAACCTTTCCCCCTCCCCATCGTACATACCCATAATCGCCACCCGTGCGCGCCCCCATCTACCTTCTGACCCCTCACCCCTGACCTCCTCAAAATCCCCCCTCCACCACTTGGCAGACGCCCCCGCTCATGGCACGATACCACTTCTCAATACCCCTTCGGCACTTCCGCAGTACCCCAGCTTTTTTACGAGGTCGCTGTGAGCGAACAAAATAAATCCTCCCCCCCCACCACCTTCTCCATCCTCGGACCCGCCCAACCCATCTCCCTCGCCCCCACGCGCGCCCATGCCCACATCCACGACGATGGCATCGCCTGCGCCTGCGGTCACGACCACGGCGAGGAAGGACACTCCCACAGCGGCGTCGGGCTCGACTTCCAACTCACCGTCCTCCTCCCCCTCGCCGCCGCCACCCTCATCCTCGGCGTTCTCCTCGAAATCACCGGCGGCAGCCAGGCCATCGCCAACGTCCTCGGCCTCTTCGCCACCGCCATCGCCGGCGGCCCCATCATCTGGTCCGCCATCAAAGGCCTCGCCCAGGGTCGCACCAACGTCAACGAACTCGTCTCCCTCAGCATCATCGGAGCCATCTCCCTCGGCTGGTACGTCGAAGCCGGACTCGTCGCCCTCATCCTCCAGATCGGCGCCCTCATCGAAGGCGTCGCCACCGAATCCGCCCACAAAGCCGTCCTCGAACTCCAAAAACTCGCCCCTAAACACGCCCGCGTCAAACGCCTCGGCCGCGATGAAGTCGTCAACGTCTCCGACCTCCGCCCCAATGACATCCTCGTCGTCCAGCCCGGCGAACGCATCGCCGCCGACGGCAAACTCCTCGCCGGCATCACCTCCGTCGACGAATCCTCCGTCACCGGTGAATCCCTGCCCGTCGACAAAGCCGCCGGACCCAACGGCGGCGACCAACTCCTCGCCGGCACCATCAACCTCACCGGCTCCATCGAAGTCCTCGTCCAACGCGTCGGCGAAAACTCCGCCCTCGGCCAAACCATCGCCCTCGTCCGCCGCGCCCAACGCTTCCAACCCCAAATCATCCGCGCCGCTGACAAATTCTTCGCCTTCTACACCCCCATCATCCTCATCGCCTCCGTCATCGTCCTCATCGTCACCAAAGATCCCGTCCGCATGGTCACCATGTGGGTCGTCGGTTGCCCCTGTGCCATGCTCCTCGCCAGCCCTCTCGCCATCGTCGTCAGCCTCGCCCGCGCCAGCCGTAGCGGCATGCAAGTCAAAGCCGGCCCCTTCGTCGAAGCCTCCGCCAGCCTCCAAACCATCGTCTTCGACAAAACCGGCACCCTCACCACCGGCAAATTCGTCGTCTCCGATGTCCGCCCCACCGGCTCCGTCACCGCCGACCAGCTCCTCCAACTCGCCGCCACCATCGAACAACGCTCCAGCCACCCCCTCGCCCGCAGCATCGTCAACCACGCCCAACAAAAAGGCCTCTCCCTCGGTGACGCCGCCGACGTCCAAATCCTCGAAGGCCTCGGCATCCAAGCCAAAATCGACGGCAAAACCGCCCTCGCCGGCTCCGCCAAAATCGTCCCCGCCGAATTCGCCGCCCTCGCCTCCAAACTCGACCACACCGACGAATCCCTCCCCGTCGTCCCCGTCTACGTCCTCGTCGACGGCATCCTCCTCGGCGCCGTCTACCTCACCGACCAAATCCGCCCCGAAGCCGCCAAAACCATCACCCGCCTCCGCGAACTCGGCATCAAACGCGTCGCCATGCTCACCGGCGACCGTCGCCGCACCGCCGAACTCGTCGCCCGCCAGGTCGGCTGCGATGAAGTCTTCGCCGAACTCCTCCCCGGTCAAAAAGTCGAAATCATCCGCTCCCTCCAACGCGGCGGCAAAGGCGTCGCCATGGTCGGCGACGGCATCAATGACGCCCCCTCCCTCACCGCCGCCACCGTCGGCATCGCCATGGGCATCCGCGGCACCGACGTCGCCATCCAGGCCGCCGACGCCGTACTCCTCAAAGACGACCTCACCCGCGTCCCCCTACTCATCTACCTCGCCCAACGCACCCGCAGCGCCATCTACCAGAACCTCGGCTTCTCCCTCGTCTTCGCCGGCGTCGCCGAAGCACTCGTCGCCGCCGGGGCCCTCAACACCTTCGGCCGCTGGGCACCCGCCATCGCCGCCGGTGTCCACCTCGCCGGCATCGTCGTCATCGCCGTAAACTCCGTCCGCCTCGCCGGTGGCGTCTCCCGCACCCCCCAACCCGCCGTCGCCCCCGAAGATGAACCCCCCGCCCCCAAACCCCTCCCCGAACCCGCCTTCCTCGCCCCCCAACTCACCCCTTTACAAACCGTATAAAATACTGCCATCACCCAAAACCCCCACTTAACCCTCACCATACACCCCACACCTGACGAGTACCCGAATGAAAAAAGCCCTCTACCAAGCCCTCATCGCCCTCCTCGGCCTCCTCCTCCTCTCCGCCCTCCTCTTCGCCGGGGCTATCTACTATCGCCTTGAAGTCCTCTGGGCCGCCGCCTTCGCCACCCTCGGCCAATCCCTCGTCGTCGCCCTCGCCTGGTGGGGCCTCACCCTCGCCAAACAACAAGACGATCTCCGCGACACTCCCGCCCTCGGCACCCTCGCCTCCCCCTCCACCCACCCCGCCTCCCCCTTCCGCATGAGCATCACCGAACACTCCTCCCTCCCCACCGCCACCTCCTCCTCCACCTCCCGCCCTCTCGAAATCTCCTTCCAACGCCTCCTCGTCGCCCTCACCGGCGCCGCCCTCCTCGTCCTCGCCGGCATCATCATCTACCTCGTCGTCAACAACGTCCTCTGGGCCCAAAAAAATCCCGATCAACCCTTCCCCATCGCCGGCTCCCTCGTTGTCGCACCTTCCACCAACTCCCCCGCCATCATTACCGCCCCCACCATCGTCGATGAACTCGCTCTCCTCCTCGGACTCGGTTCCGCCTTCCTTTACGCCATCCTCCTCAACCTCTCCCGCGTCCGCCGCAGCACCCTCAACTTCGCCGACGCCGTCAGTGGCAACTTCATCATGGGCATCCCCGGCATCGCCGCCCTCGCCGTCGCCATCACCCTCGCCTATCTGAAAATCCCCTACGCCTCCGAAATCGCCTCCTCCATCATCGCCGCCCTCCTCTTCCTCCAAGGACTCGAACTCCTCGCCAATTCACTCCGCTCCTATCACTCCCTCGACGAAATCGACGGACACGTCGTAGACCTCCTCGCACTCCCCCTCATCCCCATGCTCACCAGCGTCTGGATCTCCGGACTCAAAATCCTCTTCGCCCAATCCTTCGGCCTCTCCCGCAACGGCCCCACCGGCGTCGTCGGTCGCATGATGCCCCGCGCACTCCTCACCCTCGTCCTCCTCGCCATCCTCGTCAGTTGCCTCCGCGTCGTCGGCCCCGGCGAAGTCGCCGTCGTCGAACGCCTCGGCTACGCCCTCCGCGATGGCCCTGCCGATGACGCCCAACTCACCCTCCTCGAGTCCGGCCTCCATTTCCAAATGCCCTGGCCCATCGACCAACTCGTCTACATCCCCCATGAAAAACTCCAGTTCACCTCCGTCGGTACGGAGCTCCACGAACCCCCAGGCCTCTCCGAAGCCATGAAAAAGAAAATCGATTTCCGCTTCTGGCGCTACAGCGGTGCCAAACCCGTCTCCGAAGAAGAAGACGAAACCCAGTACGTCACCGGAGACCCCGTCGCCCCGCAAATCCTCGAAACCTACGTCACCATCTGGTGGCGCGTCAAAGACCCCGCGCAATTCTACAACGCACTCTCCCATAGTGAATTCTTTGAACGCGATTCGCGCAGCACCAAATCTATCCCTATTTTCGAGGCCCTCATCCAGCAGTCCGCTTCCTATGCTGTCACCCAAGCCTTCGCCATCCATAAACTCGATGACATCCTCACTACCAACCGCGCCGAAGTCACCGCCCACTGCCAGCAAATACTCGAAGATAAACTCATATTCAAACTCCCCAATGGCGACCATATTAACAGCGGCATCGAAATCGTCAGCCTCATCATAAAAGATGTTCACCCCCCCGTCGGTGTCGATGAAGTCCCCGATTCCAAAGAGCTCGATGGCGTCCGCCGCGGCCCCGCCAATGCTTTCGAATTCGTCATTTCCAGCCAGGAAATCCGCGAAATCCGTATCAACGAGGCCCGCCGCGATCAGGTCGGCCTCCTCAACCAGTCCCACGGCGCCGCCTCCAATGCCGAATCCCAGGCCGTCCGCTATAAGCTCGATCAAATCTCCCGCGCGCAGGGTGAAGCCGCCAAGTTCAACGCCATCTTCGGCTCCCAGTCACGCACCCTCCTCGAAGATTCTATCCGCGCCGATTTCCTCAAGCTCCCTTCCTTCCAGGCCCTCTCCCCTGATGAACAAACCCGTCGCGTCATTGACGCCATCTCTCCCCCCAATGTCGAACAGCTCCGCCGCCAAAAAGCCCTCTACGAAACTCTCAAAGACATACTTCCTCGCGTCAACAAAGTCCTCGTCGGCCCCGGCGTTGATCCCCCCCAAATATGGCAAACTACCGACTCCAACAAACCCCAACGCCCCGGCTCCTAACCCCTAACTCTAATCCCGAACCCCTCACCCTCACCCCTCAAAAAGGCTCTACCCATGCGTAAATTCCTCATCGCCCTCTTCACCCTCATCGTCGCCTTCACCCTCTTCGTCGTCCTCTGCACCTTCGTCCGCAAACCCTATGAACGCATCCTCCTCGATCGCTTCGGCAAAGTCATCGAAGAGGCCGGACAGGTCAACATCGCCTACAACTGGTACCTCAAATCCCCCTTCGATTCCGTCATCCGCATTGATACCCGACTCCACCTCTGGACCAGCAGCCTCGATCAAATCACCGTCGGCGGCGCCAAGGAAACCATCGCCGTCCGCACCTTCGCCGCCTGGCGCATCTCCGACCCCATCCTCTTCTACAAATCCACCGGCGGCTCCGACTCCAAAGCCCAGGACCTCCTCCTCCAGCAAATCAGCGGACTCACCAAATCCACCCTCGGCAACCACCCCCTTGACCAATTCTTCAATACCGATACCTCCAAAGTCCAAACCGGCGCCATCGAAGCCGCCATCGCCAAAACCGTCTCCGGCTCTCCCGCAACCGCCACCTCCCCCGCCACCGGCCTCGCTGGACAAGGCATCCAGGTCGCGCAAATCGGCTTCTCCCGCATGGCCTTCCCCGCCTCCAACGCCGAAGCCATCTACTACCGCATGGCCTCCGAACGCAAAATCCAGGCCCGCGACTTCATCACCCAGGGCGAATCCGAAGCCGCCAAAATCAAGGGACAAGCCGAAGCCGACGCCGCCAGCATCCGTAACGAAGCCGTTGAAAAATCCGAAAAACTCCGCGGCGAAGGCGACCGCGAAGCCCTCCGCATCCTCGCCTCCGTTCAAACCAATGACGAAATCCGCAACTTCTACGCCTACTGGAAAAGCCTCGAACTCTATCGCAACAGCTTCACCGCCAACACCGTCCTCGTCCTCCCCACCAACAGCACCCTCCTCAACAACCTCCTCAACAATCCCCAAAACCTCCCCTCTCCTCAGCAGCCCGCCACCCTGCCGGCGGTCCCTAAAAACTGATCGTCCGTCTTCCGCTCCTCCGTCCTCTCACAACTTCCTTATCTCCCCACTTTCACGGAACCACCCACATGTCCATGCTTCCACCATCTTCTCCCAATGACCCAACTACCTTCACCCCCAGCCTCCCCGCCGACGACCAGGATTCCACCCCCGCCATCGGCGGACGCTTCGGCCAGGCTCACCACATCCTCCTCCTCTTCCTCGCCGCCGTCCTCCTCATCTGGATCCTCTCCGGCTTCTACCGCGTCAACGCCAATGAACTCGCCATCGTCGAACGCCTCGGACAATTCGTCGGCAATGATGGCAAAGCCACCATCATCGAACCCGGCAGCCACTACGCCCTCCCCTGGCCCATCGACAAAGTCTATCGCGTCCCCGTTCAGGAAACCCGCATCCTCAAACTCAACTACTTCAACGCCTCCCCCGACAGCTACCAGGACTACAAACAAAAACTCATCGGCGAAGGCGTCCGACGCGAACTCCTCGCCGCCATCTTCGAACCCTACGTCATCACCGCCGACAAAAACATCGTCCATATCGAACTCGCCATCAAGTACCAGATCACCAACCCCCAAACCTGGCTCACCACCGTCGCTCACCAGGGCATCGACGGACAAACCGACAACCGCGATGAAATCTTCCAGATGATCGCCTCCCATGTCCTCATCCAAACCGTCGCCCGCACCAGGGTCGATAACATCCTCTTCGCCGGCAGCGAACGCCTCCCCCTCATCCTCACCGATGAAATCAAAAAGGCCATGAAACTCGGCCACCCCTCCAACCCCCTCCCCCTCGACCCTCTCACCAAGTCCCAGGTCGAACTCGGCATCAACATCCAGCAAGTCGAAATCGTCGTCAAAAGACCCCCCGCCATCGTCGAAGCCGAATTCAAAGCCGTCGCCGATTCCCGCGCTGAAAAACAAGTCACCATCAACACCGCCATCAGCTACGGCGACACCATCAAAACCCGCGCCGCCGCAGAACGCGACGTCAGTCTCCGCAATGCCGAAATCTACAAAAACCAGATCGTCGAAGCCGCCCGCGGCGAAGCCCAACGCTTCTCCCAAATCCTCGCCCAATACCAAAACGCCCCCGACATCATCCGCCAACGACTCTACGCCGACACCGCCCAAGAAGTCCTCTCCAAAGCCAAACGCATCTTCTGGGTCGCCCCCGGCCAAAAAACCGTCATCAACATCGACCCACCCACCTTCGACCCCAACCAAATCAATACGCCCCGATAACCCCTCCGCAACCACTAGACACCACCACCCCTCTCCCCCCATACTCCATCAACCCCGTGACTCCCCCGTCCCCCTCACCCTGCCCCTCACCCCGATACCCCCTCTACGCCGTTACCCGTCCCTCCACCACTGGAGCAAAAATGGCCACCGCTATACCCGCCATCCAAACCCGAAACCTCACCAAAATCTATCCCGGATTCTGGCAAAACCAAAAAGTCGCCGCCCTCCAAAACCTCGATCTCACCGTCCAACGCGGCGAAATCTTCGGCCTCCTCGGTCCCAACGGCTCCGGCAAAACCACCACCATCAAACTCCTCCTCGGTCTCATCAATCCCACCTCCGGCGACGCCGAAGTCCTCGGCCAGCCCTCCGGCGACCAAATCACCCGCCGCTCCATCGGCTACCTCCCCGAAGAAACCTACCTCTACCGCTTCCTCAACGCCCGCCAAACCCTCGACTTCTACGCCCGACTCTTCAACATGAACTCCACCCAACGAAAACGCGCCATCGACTTCTACCTCGACTTCGTCGGCCTCGATCCCGCCGTCCGCTCCCGCCGCCTCGGCACCTACTCCAAAGGACAGGCCCGCCGCGTCGGACTCGCCCAAGCCCTCCTCAATGATCCCGACCTCGTCATCCTCGATGAACCCACCTCCGGACTCGACCCCCTCGGCACCCTCGAAATGAAAAACCTCATCAAGGAACTCAAACGCGCCGGCAAAACCGTCCTCCTCTCCTCCCACAACCTCTCCGACGTCGAAGACGTCTGCGACCGCGTCTGCATCCTCTACC
This sequence comes from Phycisphaerae bacterium, assembly GCA_038248985.1. Lineage (GTDB taxonomy): Bacteria > Planctomycetota > Phycisphaerae > WQYP01 > WQYP01 > JBBRWV01. The sequence continues at coordinate 2,408 of JBBRWV010000115.1, read as the reverse complement.
GCGGAAAACTCGAAGTCGAAGGCACCATCGACTCCCTCCTCCAGGTTCAGGATGTCTTCAAAATCGAAGCCCGCCACGTCTCCCCCGACGTCCAAAACCAACTCGTCGCGCTCCTCCAGAAAAACGGCATCACCGAAATCAATACCGGCACACAACGCAGCCGCCTCGAAGACCTCTTCAAAAAACTCGTCCTCGAAAAACGCGCCGCCGAAAAAATGGGGGTCAGCAAGTAAACCATGACCTGGAACTTTTCCAATATCGCCGCCTATACCTTCATCGGCATCCTCTTGATCGCCTTCCTCCTCCTCGCCTATAAGGACCTCGGGCTCCTCTTCCGTTCACCCGGCAAAAATATGGGCACCGGCCTCGCACGCATCTGGGCCGTCGCCCGCATCACCATCCTCGAAGCCCGCGCCGCACGCGTCTGGCTCCTCCCCCTCATCTGGCTCATCATCTCCCTCATCCTCCTCAACGTCGTTCGACCCTTCGATGCCTCTGAACGCATCCCCCTCTACATCAAAGTCCTCCTCCTCGGACAGGAAGTCCTCCTCCTCGTCATGCTCGGCATCATGGCCTGCCTCTCCTTTCCCCGCGACCGTGAACGTAAAATCGTCATCTCCACCGCCAGCAAACCCATCTCCCGACTCGAAATGTTCCTCGGAAAAATCGTCGGCTTCAGCACCGTCGCCTTCTTCCTCCTCGTCATCATGGGCCTCCTCACATGGTCCGTCCTCCTCCTCGCCGACCGCAAACTCCGCGACGACGCACGCGCCCAGTACCTCCTCTCCGATTCCGACTACAAACGCTCCGTCGAACGTCGCGAGCAAGCCGTCGTCCAAGGCGAATCACCCCAGGCCGTCCAGGACATCGTCCTCTCCCCTCCCTCCGAAGGACTCAAACGCCTCGCCGCCGAAGGCTCACTCTACGCCTACAACTACATCACCGTCCCCCGCCGCACCGGCTTCTCCGTCGCCGGCTTTATCGACTTCCAGAAAGATCCCCCCGCCCGCTACATCAAGGGCGGTAGCTCCCAGAAAATCATCTACCGCTTTCCCGGTGGTGTCTTGGCCCCCTCCGCCTTCTTCACCGCTCCCGTCGGACAACGCCCCTTCTTCTTCTTCAATTTCGGCATCCTCGGCCAACCCCAGCAGCAACCCCAGATCACCGTCATCGCCAAACTCCTTCACCTTCCCCAACGCGAACAAAGCATCACCCTCAACCTCGATAACCGCGGCATCGCCCAGTGGGAACCCGAACGACCCGAAGAACTCTTCGGCTCCGAAAAAGGCGACCTCGGACCTCTCGAAATCGCCGTCCTCTGCCCCACCCCCGGCGTCTACCTCCACGTCATGGAAAGTATCGACCCCCTCAATGAACCCTCCAATATCATCGCCGTCGGCCTCCCCCCAGACCGCTCCCAGTATGTCTACGCACCCGAAAAATTCCCCCGCGTCCTGGGCTTTGAACGCCGCGATAAACAACAAATCAACGGCCCCCAAGCCAATGGCGGTGCCCCTGAAATGGCCATCTATCGCTTCACCGCCGATTCCCTCAAAGGCATCTCCCTTAACTCCAAAAATCAGTTCGCCCTCGCCATGAGCCTCGACGTCGATAAAGCCGGCAACAACGAACGCGACACCATCGCCCGCGTCACCGCCTACAACCAGGCCGCCCCCGACGCCCCCAGCCACACCGTCATCGACAACATCCGCGTCATCGAAAAACGCGTCACCGATGTCCTCCTCCCCGGCTCCCTCCTCCCCGATCCCGCCAAGCTCGCCGGCAGTGATCTCATCATCATGATCCAGTGCGCCACCCCCAAACACTGGATCGCCCTCGACACCAACTCCGTCCGCATCGAACTCCCCCCCTCACCCTTCTTCGTCAACCTCTTCAAATCCGAACTCATCCTCCTCTGCGAAGCCATCCTCCTCATCATCATCTGCGTCACCACCTCCCTCCGCCTCGGATGGCCCGTCGCCGTCCTCACCTCCTCCGTCTGCGTCATCCTCGGCAACTGCGCCGAGTTCATCAAAGATCTCCAGGGCGCCGGCGGACTCGGCTCCCTCGGCTTCACTCCCTCCGCCGATTCCGGCTCCGGCTTCCACCTCATCGACAGCACTCTCAAATTCTTCTATGCCCTCCTCGAAGTCCTCGTCTGGATCATGCCCAACTTCACCCGCTTTGACTCCATGGCCTACATCGTCGAACTCCGCAATACCCCCTGGACCACCGTCGGATTAAACTTCGCATTAGTGATATTGTTCGCCTTGCCCTTCATCGCCGCAGGCTACCTCTCAATCCGCAAGCAGGAGCTTGGCTGATGACTCTTCCCCCCAATATCCCCCCCTCTACCCCCCTGTCCACCCCCACCTCCCCCCCCCTATACCCCCCCTCTACCCCCCCCT
>JBBRWV010000114.1:0-12300 GCA_038248985.1 Phycisphaerae bacterium | reverse complement strand
CCTCTCTGACCCCTCCTGCCTCTTCTGCAAAATCATCGCCCACCAAATCCCCTGCCACCAAATCTACGAAGACGACACCCTCCTCGCCTTCCTCGACATCGGACCCCTCGTCCCCGGCCACACCCTCGTCATCCCCAAGTCCCACTACCCCAACATGATGCTGATACCCCCGGATCTGTTGGCCGAAATCAACCGCCGCCTCCCCCAACTCATCTCCGCCGTCCTCGCCGCCACCGGTGCCGCCGCCGCCCATGTCCTCGCGAATAATGGACCCGATGCCCAGCAATCCGTCCTCCACCTCCACTACCACATCCTCCCCCGAAAACCCGCCGACTCCTTCCACATCCCCTGGCTCCCCGGTACCCTCGATAGGGCCGCCGCCCCACAACTCGCCGCCCGCATCGCCCAAAACATCCCCAAATAGCACTGTAAATCACCCTTTTATGAGGCGTTACCAAAATGCCACCAAGTTTTTCCCACCTTCGCCTCTCCTCCTCATTAACGCATTGCAAACACTGCCCCCCATGTTACACTAAGTACCCCTGAACGATCACCACGGGAGCGGATTGTCCTCTCCTGTTTAGACGCATGAACTTTTTCAGCACGCGGCGGCGGGGGATGTTATCCACGCGTGTGCAACGGGGTCTTTGGAGTCGACAAGCCTATGCCGTCGATGTTTGAGGTAACACACTTCGCCCTCGTCACCCTCTACGTGGCGACTTTGGCCGTGCTGACAGTCTACGGGTTACACCGTTACCTGCAGGTCTATCTGTATTACAAGCACCACCGCAAAACCCCTGTTCCGGCCAGCAAATTCGCCGACCTCCCCCGCATCACCGTCCAGCTCCCCATGTACAACGAAAAATACGTCGCCGAACGCATCATCGAAGCCTCCTGCCAGATCGACTACCCGCGCGACAAACTCCAAATCCAAGTCCTCGATGACTCCACCGATGAATCCGCCGACGTCGCCCGCGAAACCTGCGACCGCATGCGCCGCCTGGGCCACAACGTCCTCTACGTCCACCGCACCAACCGCCAAGGCTATAAAGCCGGCGCACTCGCCGCCGGCATGGCCTCCGCCACCGGTGAATTCATCGCCATCTTCGATGCCGACTTCGTCCCCAACCCCGACATGCTTCGCAAATCCGTAGACTTCTTCACCGACCCCAACGTCGGCTGCGTCCAAACCCGCTGGGACCACATCAACCGCCAACAATCCCTCCTCACCCGCTGCCAAGCCATCTTCCTCGATGGCCACTTCATGATCGAACACACCGCCCGCAACCGCTCCGGACGCTTCATCAACTTCAACGGCACCGCCGGCATCTGGCGCAAAAAAGCCATCGAAGACTCCGGCGGCTGGCAGCATGACACCCTCACCGAAGACGTTGACCTCTCCTATCGCGCCCAACTCCGCGGCTGGCAATTCATCTTCATGCCCGAACTTCTAGCCCCCGCCGAGCTCCCCCCCGAAATCGTCGCCTTCAAACATCAGCAGCACCGCTGGACCAAAGGCCAGGTGCAAACCGCCGTCAAACTCCTCCCCCAAATCCTCCGCTCCCCCTACCCCTGGCGCGTCAAGCTCGAAGCCTTCTTCCACCTCACCAACTCCGCCGTTTATCTCCCCGCCGTCGTCTTGTCCCTCGTCCTCTTCCCCACCTGGCTCTTCGCCCCCAACCTCTTTGACTCCTCCAGCAAAATTATCGCCCTCGCCATCGCCAGCTTCTGCGGCCTCCTCACCTGCTCCGCCGGCACCTTCTATATGCTCAGCCAAAAAGCCGTCGGCCGCAGCACCCTCGCCACCCTCGGCATGATCCCCTTCCTCATGGCCCTCGGTATGGGCATCAGCGTCATCAACGGCCTCGCCGTCCTCGAAGGCCTCTTCGGCCGCCGCGATACCGAATTCGTCCGCACCCCCAAATACGGCACCGGCGCCAAAGGCCACGAATGGAAAAAACGCGCCGGCTCCTTCAAGAAAAAACTCGACTGGCTCCCCTTCATCGAAATCGCCTTCGGCCTCTACCTCGCCTTCTGCACCTTCTACGCCGTCTGGACGCGCAGCGCCATCGGCACCATCCCCTTCCTCGTCATCTTCACCGTCGGCTATCTCTACGTTGGCCTCATGACCATGCACAGCCGCTGGCTCACCCACCGCGCCCACGTCGAAGCCCTCCAGGAAGTGGAAGAAAAAGCCGAGGCCCTCGCCGCCTGAACCACCGCCAACCGTCTCTGCAAACGCCATTTCACGCTTTCGTCCATACCACCCCCACAACGTCTCACCCTTGCCGGTTTCCTCGAACGAACGCGAGTTCAACCATGACTTTACTCGATGCGCCCGCAACCTCAGCTCCATCCAACACCCTCCTTCCGCCACGCCCCAGCCTCACTCACCCCTCCCCCCCGCCCCACTCCCGCTGGGCCGTCCCCACCCTCATCGCAATCTTCCTCACCATCATGGCCTTCACCTCCCAGGGCTTCATCGAACACTACGACGAAATCGTCCATTACCTCTACGCCCAGCGCGCCTTTACAGACCTCCAAACCCTCATCAACATCTGGGCCCGCATCGGCTGCACCGCCTACTTCGGCCTCTTCGCTCCCTTCGGCATGGGCGCAACACGCTTCGGTGCCGTCCTCGCCACCATCAGCACCGGCCTCGCCGCCACCATCGTCCTTAAACATTTCTTCCGCCGCATGGCCGCCGACAAACACCCCTTCGATATCTCAGGCTCCTTCATCGCCCGCCACGCTGTCGCCGCACTCTGGCTCCTCATGATCGCCCAACCTTTCTTCACCCTCTTTAGCTTCACCGTCATGACCGAAATCCTCCTCGCCGCCGTCTGGATCTGGGCCGCCGCAGTCCTCGTCCTCAAACACCACCGCAAATGGCGCGGCGTCATCCCCGCCGCCTTCGTCGTCGGCCTCGGCGGACTCATGCGACCTGAAGGCTGGATCGCCATCGCCTGCTGGCCCATCATCGCCGCCATCTGGCTCGCCCGTCCCGTCCACGATTCCACACAACCTCCAGTCCATATCAAACAACTCGCACTGCCAGTCCTCATCTCCACCTTCTTCGCCGGCCTCCCTACCCTCGGCTGGTACATCGCCGGCGCCCTCGTCGTCCAAAAATTCACCTGGTTCATCGACTACTGGCCCTGGCCCGCCGAAAGCCAGTTCGGCAAAACAGGCTTCCTCTTCCTCGTCGCCCTCGTCGTCTCACAAGGTCTCTGGCTCTGGATCCCCATCCTCTTTGCACTCCGCCGCCTCATCCGCGACACCCGCTCCGGCACCTCCCACGGCCGCAAACAATGGGGCTGGCAGGCCGACGCCCTCCTCCTCCTCGGCGGTCCCGTCCTCGGCATGTACCTCATGCATGGCATCCTCGGCAACCTCGGTCTCTTCGGCTCACTCTCACTCCCACGCTACTTCATCTGCATCTCCCCCATGTCCGCCATCCTCGCCGTCTTTGGCCTCATCTACCTCGAAAAACGACCAACCCGCTTCCTCCCCACCTCCGTCCGCGTCGGCACCTTCGCCCTCCCGCTTCTGCTCGTTGCCTTCCTCATCTGGTCAAACTACCTCCCCACCTCCAAGAATCTCGTCACCCGCCGCCTCGATGTCGTCTCCGACCGCATCCGCCAACTCGCCAAACCCTCTGAATTCGAATCCCGCGTCATCGCCGGCCACCCCTACCTGCTCTATGCCCTCAATATGAAACTCGATGGCCCCGGCGACCTCCGCACCCTCACCCTCAACCACATCGCCGAAGCCCCCCTCGGCACCCTCCTCGCCATCGACAACTACCTCTGGGCCAGCCACGACCGCCCCTCCCCCGCCACTCTCCAATCCTGGGGCTACCGCATGGACGAATCCGTCGCCCAGAAAGTCGATGAGCTCGACCCCCAACTCCGCCCCATCCACATCGAAGCCGAAGTCTCCCGCGCCCGCCTCTGGATCAAAGAACGCTGACCCCCATCAACCCTCATGCACACTCCCTCAGTAGCGACCCCACTTGCGGGGTACACGCTTTCGCTACAATTCATTCATGCATAAAATCCCGCCCTCTGGTTCATTCACTTGGGCATGAGTGTAAATTCCAAAGATCACGAAGAAAAGCAATAAAAGCAGCTTCGATTTCAGCATTTTTGTCTGCATATCTCATCTCCAATGTTTTAATCGTAACGGATTGGATAGATTCATTGCCTTCATATTTATTTTTATTGTCGGAAACAGTCATCTAAATATATGCAAAAAAATTCTGCGAGAAACTTAGCTTCGTCCTCCCTCACGTCTTATGCTCCACCGTCCCATCCGCATGCGCCACTATCACCTCATCCGCCATATTGATAAACAATCCCGTCTCCACCACTCCCGGCACCGCGTGCAATGTTAAATCCAACGCATACGGATCATGCAACTGGTAATTCCCCTCCGTACCAAACCGTGCCTGCAAATACGGGTTCCCATTGTCCGTCAAAAACGGCGTGCCATCTTTATTCAGCCGCTGCACCACCGTCGCACCCAGCGTGTGCAATCGCCGCGTCACCACCGGCCGCGCGTATTCAATCACTTCCACAAACACCGGAAAATGCGTCCCCAGCCGCGACACCACCTTCTCCTCCCCCACCACAATCACAAACTTCGACGCAATCGACGCCACCACTTTCTCCCGCGTCAAATTCCCGCCCCCCCCCAACCGCAAAAACAAAAACGGATCCACCACAACCGCCCCATCCACCCCAATAACCAAAGCCTCCACAAGCACCAGCGTCGTCGTCGGCACACCCGCCTCCCGCGCCACCTCCTCAGTCAACAAACTCGTCGCCACCCCAATCGCTTTCAACTTCTGCTCCCGTATCCGCTTGCCCAACGCCCGGACAAACGACAACGCCGCCCGCCCCGAACCCAACCCCACCCGATCCCCATTCCGCACCATCCCCGCGGCAATCGCCCCGATCTGCTCCAACTGCTCCGGCGTAGCTTGATGAACCGTCGACAACACGTTGGCCATGAAAAATCCTCAGTAAAATCTCTGCTATGAGGCTTGTTATTAGGCTCACTCACCCATTATCACCTCCCCGCTCAGTCAGAGCAAAATGCACAGCGCAAAATAGTCAGAGCAAAGTTTGATTTCGCCCGCGCGCCTGAACCCGCCTCCTCACCCCCCCAACTTCTCCCCTAACCCCCTCCGCCCGTTTCTCGCCAACCCCCACAGCCTGATATGAATTATCTGTAATGAAATATCTCCGCCCCCCCGCTCCACCCGTCTCCCCAACCCGTCCCACACAACATTCTCTTGCTCCATCCAGCCACGAAAAAGAATGGTACGCACTCCCTGCCATGCACCCCGCCCGCACCCTTTTCCCCCGCTAGCCTCCCAACCACCAACCCCCCATCTGCCCAACTTCCTCCCCCGCCCCGTCGCATCGAAACACGCGGCCGATTGCGAAGACTCTTCAGTAGCATTCTCACGGGGGTCTCTCAATCGCCGTCAAAATGCCTCTTCAGAATCTTCTCCAGCGCCTTTCCTGTTGCTTCCACGTGCTTCGATGCGGCGGGGCTGCGTAAGCCCGTGTGCGCGTCTCACCGCAGTCCCGTTGCATCCCGTTGCCGCCCAGCTCATCGCGCAAGGCAAAATCCCGTTGTCATCTATATATACGGAGTAATTGCTCCATTCCTGCGCGCCAGCCTGAAATTTCTGCAAAATTTTACCCACCCGTCCCCTCCCCCCAATTCCCACCCCACCACCCCAAAAAGCCATTCCGCCCTGGCAACCCCAAACTCCCCCAACATACCCTCACTGCAACTGCCACTTCCTACGCAAAAATATTTCTGCCCCCAGCATCACCACCACCACCAAAAAGAAACCTCGAAAATGAAACAACCGCACCGTCCGTTTCTCTGCCACCGCCCCCGTCGGCACGCTCGCCACCAACCGATCCGCCAACGCCCCCACTCCGCTCAACTCCACGTAACTCCCTCCCGTCATCGTCGAAATCTCGTGCAACGTCGCCGGCTGCGCCGCCAGCACCGCCCCCTCGCCCGCCGCCTGCAAAACCGAAAACCCGCTCCCATCCTTCCCCAGATCCAACCCCTCCTTCCCCGCATGAAACATCACCTTGAACACCCCCGCAAACTGCGGCCGATACGTCGCCTCATACATCCCCACCTGCTCCGCCACCGCCGCCAGCGGCACCTTCACCGTCTTCCCGTTCGGCATCTCCACATCCGCCCACACCCCCGCGTACGCCGTCGACTGTCCATCCTTATCCGTCACCGCCGCCCGCAGCATCACCGCCTCCCCCGCCTCGTAACGCTCCTTCGGTATCATCGCCGTCACCGACGGCCCGCTCTTCTTCTGCAAATCCTCCTGGCTCGCCAACCACCGCACCATCTGCCCCCAAAACCGATTGTACGGCGAATCCTTCCCCATCCCCCGCAAAGACAAATTCCAATTCCATGTCGTGTCCGCCGCAAACGCCGCGCTCCGACCCTTCCCATACTGCTGCACCGCCAGCACAATCGCCGCCTCCCCATTCACCTTCGCCGTCGGATGCACCGCCAGCACCGTCGCCCCCGCCCGCGCCTTCCCCAACGCCACACATCCCGACAAATCCGGCAGCAGCAACGCCGCCTTGCTCCCATCCGTCCCGATAAAATACGTCGCGATGTTCCGAAATATCGGATGCACCGCGCCCGTCGCCGTCAACTGCGGCACAAACTTCGCATTGATCTGCGCCGGCTCCACCTTCTCCAACCCCACCGGCAACGCCGTCGCCAGCACCGTCTTCCCCCAGCCCCCCGACGCAAAACTATTCTGCCCCCCGATCATCAATAACCCCGCCCCCTCCCGCACCGCCTGCTCCACATCCTTCAACTGCTGCCCATTCAAAAACGTCGCATCCAAATCCCCCAGAATAATCACCTTGAATCGCTTCCACTGCGCCAGCGTCGTCGGCAACCCCTTCAAATCATCCCCCTCCTTCACCCCCCGCAACTCAAACTTCCCCGCCTGCGTCTGCACCATGCTGATCGCCGAAATATTCGGATCCTGCTCCAGCGTCCTCCGCAACGGCCCCACCTCCGGCCGCACCCGCCCCTCCACATACAACACCGCCAACTTCGAATCCGTCACCAGAAGCGGATACTCCTGCATATTGTTCGCATCGCTCCGCTCCCCCGGATCCACCGGCACGCTCACCTTCACCACCATCCTCCCCACCTTCTCCGGCGTAAACTTCAACTGTACCGTCTGCGGCGTCGGCCCGCTTCGCAAAACCACCCGCTGCTCATCCAGCACCTCGTCACTTCCCCCATTGCTGGCCCCTGACCCCTGCCCCTTCACCCCGCGCAATATCACCCGCACCGTCCGATCGCTCATCGCCGTGCTCTTGATCGACGCCGTCAGCACCACCCCATTGTTCACCGTCGCCGTCTGCGGCCCCTCCACCCCCACCACCGCAATGTCCGGCACCGTCGCGGGCTCCGTCACCGATGATCCCACCCGCACCGTATGCACCGGCACCACCCCGCCCCCCGTCGCGCTCATCCCCGCCGCCACCGCCGCCGGCCCATTGTGTATCCCATCCGAAAACAAAATCGTCTGCGCCGCCCCACTGCTCGTCCCCAACCCCACCGCCACCGGCAAATCCGTCGTCTTCCCGTTCGGCGAAATCGCCTCCAACTCCTCCCCGCTCTTCAACGCTGAACCATGCTTCCCGTCATACACAAAAACTTGCAGGTCATAATGCTCGCTCAACCGCGGTACCAGCGTCCCCCGCACTGCCAGCACGCTTTGCCGATAACGGTTCGGCTCGTTCGGCTGATCCCCAATGCTCATCGACTCCGACGCATCCACCACGATCGACAACTTCTGCCGCGTATCCGGCGCTTTCACAAACGCCAGCAAGGGCTGAAACAACAACATCACCACCAACCCCATCGCCCCGCCCCGCAATCCCAAAAGCATCCACCGCCGAAACCGCGGCATGTGTCGAAACACCCGCTTGTAAAACAAATAAGTCCCCACCATCAAAATCAAAAATGTCCACCCCGCCGCCAGCAAACTCCCCCGCGTCTCCCCCAGCAAAAAAACCAGCGGCGTCAGTGCTAAACTCGCCAACCCCGCCACCACCGCCGCCCCCATCAACGGCATACCAAATACCCTCACCCGCTCCTCCACACCACTCCCCGCGCTAAATCCCGCCCCGCTCTCCCGCATCCCTTCCCGCAACAACAACCCCGCATAGAGCAGCAAAGCCAACCCCGTAACTCCCACCACTCCCGCCCACCACAGGGTCTGCCCCAGAAACTCCAGTTGCATTGCAGCGATTGTACTCATCAACTCATCCAGCCATCACTCATTCGTGAAGATCACGCCATCCTATCCGCATATCCTTCCCCAGTCATAACGCACTTTCCTCCCCGCCATTCCTCTGCCCACCTTTTACGCGCTATAATTACCCCGTACCAACCGCACTCTGCCTCCTCCTGTCCCCTCGACAAGGCCCTCTATGGACCTCAAATCCAACTCCACTTTCTGGATGCGCCTCGACCCCTCCCCCCTCGTCTTTCCCCCACTCGACCATGACCTCCATTGCGCCGTCGCCATCATCGGCGGTGGCGTCACCGGCGCACTCGTCGCCCATCACCTCATCGACGCCGGCATCGAAACCGTCCTCATCGACCGCGGCCCACTCTGCCACGGCAGCACCTCCGCCAGCACCGGACTCCTCCAATACGAACTCGACGCCTCCCTCTGCGACCTCATAAAAACCTTCGGCCGAAAACCTGCCTTCCGCGCCTACCAACTCTGCTTCCAAGCCCTCCACAAAATCCGCTACCTCATCGAAACTCAAAAAATCTCCTGCGATCTAACCGCCAAAGAAAGTCTCTTCCTCGCCGCCCATCCCCATGAATCCGCCGACTTCGAACAAGAGTGGCAAGCCCGCCAGGCCTGCGGTATTTCCCTCGAACTCCTCTCCCCGGCCCAGATCACCGAGCGCTTCTCGTTCACCCGCCCCGCCGCCCTCCTCTCCCCTTTGGCCCTCGAAATAGACCCCTATCAATTCGCCCGACAACTCCTCGTCAACGCCCACCGCCGCGGCCTTGCCCTCTTCGCCGAAACCGCCGCCGTCCAATACCTTCCCGATGATGCCGGTGTCACCCTCCGCACCAATACCGGCTTCGCCATCCGCGCTAAAAAAATCGTCTTCGCCACCGGCTACGAAACCCCCGAATTTCTCCGCCTCCACGTCCAACTCCACACCACCTTCGCCCTCGTCACCCAGCCCCTCTCCCCCGCCCCCGGCTGGTACCATCACTGCCTGATCTGGGAATCCGCTCGCCCCTACCTTTACGCCCGCACCACCGCTGACTCCCGCGCCATCATCGGCGGCGAAGACATCCCGCACAACGACCCCGCCCTACGCGACGCCCTCCTCCCCCAAAAAATCGCCGCCCTCACGCAAAAATTCTCCGCCCTCTTTCCCCACATCCCCATCACTCCCCAATTCGCCTGGGCCGGCACCTTCGCCCAAACCCCCGATGGCCTCCCCTACATTGGCCCCTCCCGCCAATTCCCCCACGGCCTCTTCGCCCTCGGCTACGGCGGCAACGGTATCCTCTTCAGCCTCATCGCCGCCGAACTCCTCCGCGACGCCTTCCTCCAACGCCCCACCGATGACGCCCCCCTCTTCCGCTTCGACCGCTAACCCTCCGTCCCCCTTAGCACACTATCCTGCAACCCTGAATTGACACCACGGGAAGATCTCGCCCTTTCCCCTTACTCACAACGCAATTCAAACACCCAGCAATTCCCGATTTGCAGGATTAAATGGATTTACCACCCTCACCCCGCTGATCACCTGACCATCATTCAAATCTTCTGTAAGTAAAACCTCGCAGTTGGCTCGCCGAGCAGACGCGACGATCATCGCATCAAAGAACGAGATACTCGTCACACCCATCAATCGAAGCGATTCAAGTACCAGATCAATATCCGCACCAAATGCTACAAACTGTGAAAATCGCTGTACTTCCACCTCAATGTCCACAGGGGATAATTTCATTTTGCGCGTAGTCACATTGCACAACTCGCTCAGCACCTGCGCCGAAATGACCATCGACCCAGGTACCTGAATCAACCACCCCACTGTATCCATAGCTTTCCTTCGCTTCTCCGGAAATGAATGATCGTACAGATAAATCAGAATGTTAGAGTCAACGAAGTACCTTGCGGTCATATAGCTCCTCGCGATTCCATTTCCATGCACCTGAATTTCCCCCCAGCCGCTCCGTAGCTTCAACCAGATCCTTGTACCATCGCTCAGGATCCGTTGCGCAACTCTTGATCAACGTTTGACGTATTAATTCTTGAACCGAGACACCGGTTTCTGTTGCTCGTTCTTGAACCTTTTTCAATAGCGATTCGTCAATCTCAACATGAATCGTCGTCATATTCACACCTCACATACATGGAGTATACCAAACTCACTCCAACGAATTCATCACCATCCCCGTCGCCAGCTTCGGATAAAAAAACGTGCTCTTCTGCGGCATCAACTCGTTCGCATTGCACAAATCCCGCACCGCCTCCAAGGGCGTCGGCTGCAACAAAAAACCCACCCGGTACTGCCCGCTCCGACACAACTCCGTCACCTCGTGCGCCTCGTGCGGAAACGCCCAACTCATCTGCCGCCCCTCCGGCACAAAATTCGGCGCCACAATCCGCTCCAACACCAGATGCTGCAACAACGCCACATCCAACCCCCGCCAAGCCGCCGATTTCCCCTGCAACTTCTCATCGTCCGTATACCGCGCCAGCGCATCCGCCGCCCGCGGCCGAATCACCACCGCCGCATCCTCCACCGGATCGTACACCCCCATCGCGTGCAGCCCATACCCCTTCAACTCATGCTCCAGCCGGCCCAGCGAATCCCCACGCAACTTCGTCTCCACCACCTCCATCAACTCCCCCGCCGCCTCCATAAACTTCTCCAGGTAAAAATTCTCCAGGCTCGCCGCCGACAACACCCGATGCGTCGGCAGGATGATCAATCCCGGATCCTGCATCCCCATCAATACAAACAACGCATAGTTCGCCGGATGATGCCCCACCAATGGCGTACCCGCCGCCGCCGACAACTCCGCGCGATAATTCAAACACGTCCCGTACCGATGATGCCCGTCCGCAATATAAATATGCTTCGATGCCATCATCACCTGCACGTCACGAATCACCATCGCATCCGTCACCTGCCACACTTCCGATATCACCGCGCTCTTCCCGTCCAAACTCGGCAACTCCGCCGTCGCCAGCGCCGGCTCCAGCTTCACCGCCTCAAACAGCAGGTCCGTCACATCGTTGCTCGCGTCGTCGTACAGCCCGAACACTGGCGACAAATTCGCCTTCGTCGCCCGCATCAATTTCAACCGGTCTTCCTTCGGCCCCGAAAACGTCTGCTCATGCGGATGAATCATCGACTCCGGCGAAAACTCCTCCAGCCGCACCCGCGCAAAAAATCCCCGCCGCTTGTACGTCACCCCCCCATGCGAATACGTCTGCTGGTACGGATACAATCCCGCCTTCGCATCCCGCTTCAAAATCCCCGCCTCCAGCCACGTCTGCAGCGTGTGACCCGCCGCCGCATACGCCGCATCCGGACCCGCCTCCTTCGGCGGTATGTGCGGCAAATCAATCGCCACCACATTGTGCCCGTCCTTCGCCAGCATCGCCGACTTCTCTTTACCGCTCAGCACATCGTACGGCGGCGCGATCAACCCACTCTGCTTCGCCTCCGGATACCGAATCGCCTGCAATGGAGAAATGACCGCCATAAAATCACACCCTGTCTTCTAATTCAAAAAATCCACCCCCGGATTGTACGTCGACCAGCAAAAAAGTCGAAGCAGCCCCCGCCGCAATCCGTCCTCCATCCCCTCAACAATAAAACCGGAGACCGCCCCATACGCAATCCCCAGCCTCCACCGCATAGGCACTCTTCGTGCCTCCGTGCCTTCGTTGTTAAAATCCTTCGTGGCTAAATCCCACCCATCCATTAAACAAAAAAGCCCGGAGACCGCCCCTACGCAGTCCCCGGGCTCAATTTCATAGGCACTCTTCGTGCCCTCGTGCCTTGTATGTTAACCACGCCTATGGCCAACCTTCCCTCCATCGTGTCTACTTACCCCCGCCGCGTCCGCGTGACGACGAGCGGAGCGAGGAGTCATGCGGACGCGGCGGCCGGCCCACGACCGATCGTGCCTCGGTCTCCCACGACCGTCACGAAGCAGGGT
>JBBRWV010000113.1:0-12405 GCA_038248985.1 Phycisphaerae bacterium | reverse complement strand
CGCGGCTCGTATCGTCCTTGAAACTTATTCGCCATCCTAAGGCCTCCTTGCCCGCGTCGTAATTAGTCCTTTCAATGCATCGAACCACAGGCCCCTCTGACATGATATTATTTGACATTTATTGATGCGCCGGCCCTTAGCTCCATTTCAGAGCCAGTGGATGTCATAATGGTTCCGGCACGTCCTTGATCTGGGCAAAGCCACGGTATTGTTTTGGGTTGTCAGCGGGAGTTCACTCTGAGTACAGGGTCCGATATTTTCGATACACCCGCGCGCGGGATTGAGCCGTTGCCGTGCGTTTCGACGGCGTCGTTGTTTGTGGCGTCGAATGCGGTTTCCACGGAGTTGAATTCGGAGATTGCCCCGGGGCCGATCGCATCGTTTCAGATACGGTACCTGCTGGGAGAGGGCGGGATGGGGGTGGTTTACTGTGCGGAGCAGGAGAATCCCAAACGGCTGGTGGCGTTGAAGGTTTTGAAGGCGCAGCGCGCGGGGCCGGATGCGTTGCGGCGATTCAAGCGGGAGGCGGAGGTACTGGGGCGGTTGCAGCATCGTGGGATCGCGCAGATTTATGCGGCGGGAGAAGCGAATAACGGGGGGAGCAAGATGCCGTTCATGGCGATGGAGTTGATCGACGGATTGCCGATGACGGCGTACGCGGCGAAGGAGAAGCTGAGCAGTCGGCAGCGGTTGGAGCTATTGCTTAAGGTGTGCGCCGCGATTCAGTATGCGCATGAGCATGGGGTGATTCATCGGGATTTGAAGCCTTCGAATATTCTGGTGGATTCGCAGGGGGAGCCGAAGGTGCTGGATTTCGGGCTTTCGCTGGCGTTGCAGGTGGAGGATCGGTTGGAGTCGGTATTGACGCAGCCGGGGCAACTGCTGGGAACGCTGGCGTATATGAGTCCTGAGCAGGTGACGAGCGCGGGGAAGGTGGATGTGCGGGCGGATATTTATTCGCTGGGAATAATTGCGTATGAGCTATTGACGGGGCGGCGGCCTTATACGCCGCCGATCGACAAGCCGCTGGAAGCGATGCACATGATTTGCATGAGCGAGATTTCGCCGTTGAGTTCGATCGATCAGCAATTTCGGGGGGATATCGATACGATTGTGGGGAAGGCGTTGGACAAGGTATCGGCGCGGAGGTATGCGACGGTTGAGGAATTCAGCAATGACATCCGCTGTTATCTGACGGACAACCCGATTCAGGCGCGGCGACCGAGCATGGCATACCGATCGCGCAAGTTTGTGCGGCGGCACCGATCGCTGGTGGGCACGGTGGCGGGAATTATTCTGACGCTGACTGTTGGGATCATTGCGACGGCGCGGCAGGCGATCATTGCCAAGGCCAATGCGCGGGACGCGGAGATGCGGTTGACGGATTCGATGATGGCGCAGGCGGATGCGTTGTTGCTGAGTGCGCGCGTGCCGGAGGCGCGGGCAATTTACAATACGGCGTGGAACAGGCTGGAGTCGTTTGGGGAGCCGACGTTGCCGGCGGAGTTGGGTGTGTGGGAGGCGGATGTTCGGCAGAAGCGGGCTATTCGGGAGTGGCAGAGTGAGTCAACGGGGATGGTAGGTGCGGTGGTATTTTTGCCGGACGGATTGGGTGCGATCAGCGGGGGAAACGATGGAATGGTGCGGGTATGGGATTTGGTTACAGGAGCGGAGAGGTTTCGTATAGACCATAAGGGCACCATTGTGGGAGTGGCGGTGTCGCATGATGGTGTGATAGCGGCTTCCACGGCGGTGGGTGGGAAGCTGAAGGTTTGGGAGACGGCCACGGGGGCGGAGCTTTTGTCTACGCAACTGCCGGGAGCGGTACCGCTGGTTTTCTCAGCCGATGACAAATATCTCGTTGCAGGAACGCACATATGGCCGGTGGGCTCAAAAGGGGAGCCGTATCGATTTATTGACGGAGAGGGGTTTCACGCGGGGGCGATTTCGCGGGAGGGAGTTCTGGCGACGGGGGGCATGAAAGAGGTGAAACTCTGGAAGATTCCCTCGGGTGAGTTTCTGCGAAGTTATCCGCGTGAAGAAAATCAAGCCTATTGCCTGGCTTTTTCGCCGGATGGTCAGCAACTGATTTCGAGGGAGAGCCAGCAGTTGGTGGTGACGCGGGTGAGCGACGGGGTTCGTCTCTCGGCGATTCAGAAGCGTGTGGGCCGCCATTTTGAGTTTGTCGGGCCGCACCAGATCGCGAGCGTGTTTGCGGGCCAGATCAGTATTTTTGATCCGGCATTGGAAACGGTACAACTCTCGATTGCGGCGAAGGGAGTACAGCAATTCGCCGTTTCAAGCGATCAGAAGATTTTGCTGCAGGGGGACGAAGGGGGGAAGCTGTCGCTGTGGTACCTGGGCGCATCGCTGGAGCGGCAGGATTTTGTGGGCCATACGCGTGATGTTCGTTTTGCGGTTGTGGGGCGCAGCGGAGAGCTGGCCTTTAGCGTAGCGAGGGACAACACGGCCCGCGTGTGGGATGTGGCTTCGGGAATTGAGCTTTATCGTTTTGAGTGCGACACGGGCCTCAATTGCATCGCGATGTCGCCGGATGGTCGTTTGGTGTTTGGGGGCATGGGGATAGGGCCGATGGTTGTTTGGGATTTGGAGACGCTGGAACATCGCCAGTTTGCTTACGACGATAAAGCATCGATCCAGCAGATTGTTGTTCTGAAGGATTGGCACACGATGGTTGTGGGGAGGAGCCCTGCGGAGCTGGATGTCTGGGATTTGCGGCAAAACAAGGTGATCCAAACGATAAAGCTGTCGGAGGCGACGCTTACGGGGCTGGTGGAGCTGCCCAATGGGGCCATTTTGGCCACGGACATCGAGGGGCGGGTGTATCGTTTGGATTCACTGAAAGCCCCGGTGAGGACATTGCAGGCGGTTCAGGGCGGGCCGACGATAGTGGCCGCACAAGGCCGCGAGAGTTTTGCTTACGAAGAGAATTTGCGCCCGGGGATTCGAATAGGCAACAGTGAAACGGGCAAGGCGCGTGCAGTGTTGTTGGGACATTCGGCGCAGGTGGTTGGGATTTCCCCGCTGGCGAATGATCGGATGCTGGCGTCGGTGGCAAAGGATGCAAGCCTGCGGGTGTGGGATATGCAGCGGGGTGTGGAAGTCCGGCGATTGGATGATGTTCCCTCGTCGTCGCTGTGCATGGATGGGACGGAGGATCATCGGATTCTGGTTACGGGAGGAGGGGAAGGGAGCGTGCGGGCCTGGAAATTTGGTCGTCCGGAGCTGGAGAGAAAAATTAGTGCGGAGGCCAATTTGGCGTTTGGGAAGGCGCAGCACGGGGCGGTGGATGGAGATGCGTTGCTGGTAATCGCACGGTGGTGGGAATTTTGCGGTGCGGATCGATTGGCGGCGGAGGGGTTCAGGCGGAGCCGGAGTTTGGGGGGGAAGGTGCCGTCGCTGGCGTTAGCGCGGTGTCATGCGCGGCTCAATGAGTTTGCGGCGGCGTATGCTGAGTTGCGTACCGCGCTGGCAGGCCGCACGGATTTGACGTTGACGGAAAAGCTATGGCTTAAATTTCTGGAAGAAAAGACCCGGGAGGGTGCGGCCGTTTTGCCAAAGTAACGTGAACGAGTGCGGGAAAAGACCGCTACTGCAAAGATGTTGAGTTTCTATCCACACTTTCTTTTTGAAGGGAATTGCGATGACAACATTCTCCGTGGGAAGTTTTGCTGCTTCTGGAACGAACAGTTGTTACGGGCAGAGTTTTACGCCGAATGTTCCGGGTCCGAATGGTGTCGGCAGTCCGGGGGCGGCGACATCCGTGAGCTTGGCGAGTGTAAGTATTGGGTATCCTTCCTCCAGCACCACCGGCCGGGCAACAACGGCGTATATTTATACGTCCATTCCCTCCAGCTCAGACCTGAGCACGGGAACGGGCAGTCTTGCAACGAGTGACGTGGCAACCACCGATGGAAGCGGGATGTTTGGCAGCAGCACGTATTCGCGCACATTTACCTTCACGGGCGTTCCTCTTGATCCGACGGTTACCTACTTTGTTCTTTTTCCGAGTACGCAGAGTGTTCGCCTTAAGACGGGAAACCCCTACTCGGGTGGCGGGCTCGTGAATACAGCCTTGGCGGTGACGAATAATGATGCACAGTTCGATGTGCAAATGTCGTATACGTAAAGGTCAGGTTTCGATAAGTAGAGCGGAGTTTTGCGCAACCGGCGGTTGAGCCAAGGCGGTGCGCGGGGGCGTTGCGCGCTGTGGGGTGGCGGGGTGTCGGGAAGTGCGGGTGGTTTGGATATGTTGCAAGGTAGAGGCGCGCCGCGCATAAAAATGCCGCCGTGATGCCGGAGAGTGGGGCGCTCCAGCTACAAGCTGTCGGGGAGACGAGCAGGACGGCGGCGAGGCTTGATATCGAAGAAAATATTACGCGGCGTTGGGGTTGAATGCAATAATAATCCAATTTTGTGAGGCCAGTATTTCTAGCCTTTCGGTGCGGGGTATAATTCCAGGCGGTTCGATGATCGTCGCAGGGGAGCGTTGGGCGAAGATGCCGGGTCCGCTTTCCGCGGTGGTTGCGTGGTTGGCGGCCGACGGCAGCTAGCCGGCGCGGCCAGTGAATGTGGTGATTTGAGCGCGTTTTATTTTGGAGTATTGGTCCATGGCCAAGACAGATACGAGTAAGAAGAAGACGTTGACGCCCGAGTTGAGGGGAGAACTGCTCGGCACATTGAGCGATCGTTTTCAAAAGAACCTGAGGCTCCATAAGAGGATGGAATGGGCCAAGGTGCAAGCACGGCTTGAGGCGCAGGCAGAGAAGCTCTGGTCGGTTTACGAAATGGAAAGAACCGGCGGCGAGCCGGATGTTGTGGGACTGGACAACAAGACGGGCGAATACGTTTTTTTTGATTGTTCAGAGGAGAGCCCCAAGGGCCGCAGAAGTATTTGTTACGACCGTGAAGCGCTTGAGACAAGGAAGGAACATAAGCCGAAGGATTCCGCAATGGGTATGGCGGAAGCCATGGGGATCGAGCTGTTGACGCAGGAGCAATATCGCGAGTTGCAGGAACTTGGCGAGTTTGACACGAAGACGTCAAGTTGGGTGAAGACACCGTCGGCCATTCGGGAGTTGGGCGGGGCCCTTTTTTGTGATCGCCGCTTCGGCACGGTTTTCCTGTATCACAACGGGGCGGAATCCTACTACGGGGTCCGGGCGTTTCGTGGCTGGCTGAAGGTGTAGCAGTTTAGCGGACGAGGCGAACACAACGTTGAGGGCGAATCGAAAAACCGGGCAGTGCCAAGGACATGACCCAGGTGCAGACGGGCGTGGAGGAGATCAGCCGGGGTGCTGAGGAGTCTCTCAAGGCATTGCAGAACGTGGCGACAGCGTCGCAGCAGATCAGCAGCGCCGCGGAGGAAACGAGCCGGGCGACGACGGGAGGCGTCCCGGCGTCGGAGGAGGCGAACAAGGCGGCACAGGAAATCGCGCAAGCGGTGGAATCGATTGCCGCGGAAGCGGACGAGCTGCAGAACGGGTAACGCACGTTTCCAGCAGAGCGTGAGACGCGACGTGGTTGGGCACATACTGCGGAAGTTGCCGAAAATATTTGGGCTCAAGGGCATGGGAGCAACGGAGTACTGTCCATGGGAGCCTACCGTTCAACTTTGGGGCTCACTTCTTCTCCCCGATGCGTAATCCCTCGGCGAAGGCGGCCAGTTCGCGCATCGTGCGGATGAATCGCACCGTCTGGAGGGGGGACTGCGAAATAGACGCAGGCAACCAGCCTCGCCCGCCGACGACCAACTCCACACCGCGATCGTCCAGAACCCGCGCCGCCTTCCGCAGGGCGCGCGTGTGCTGCTCGGGAAGGACGGGAACGCTGCAGGAAAGCCACACCAGGTCCGGAGAATGAAGGTCGACTGCGGCCAGGAGGGCGTCGAACGGCAGGTTCGGTCCCAGGTTCATCGCACGCCAGCCCAATGAGGCCAGAGTCGTGGCCACCATCAATGACGGCAGCAGGTAAGGATCGGATTCCAGCGCCCCGCCGAGGGCGAGGGGAGCCTGAGTCTGCGGCGTCGGCAACAGGGCTCCGAGGTAGTAGAGCGTCTGGGCACAGAGTTCCGTGGAGCGGTGCTCTCGATGGATTCCGGCGGGCCCTTCCTTCCAGAGCATGCCAACGCGGTGCAGAGCCGCAGTGAGCGGTCCGTCGCAGATTCCCGCGACATCGCGCCCACTCAGGTACATCGCCAGCGTCAGACCCCGGACTTCCTCGCCACGCCCCGCCAGGAGGGCCTCCTGGAGCGCTGCGTCGGCATCGGGAGCTGGGCTCGGCTTGAGATGCACCAGATCCGGGACGCCCAAGGGCTGTGGATCCACTACCGGCAAACGCGTTTCGCGGATGAAGCGCAGGGCCTCACGCAACCCGATGCGCCGATGTCCGCCAATGGTTCGGGTCACGGTCAGCCGGCCCTCATCGACCCAGCGTTTGACTGACGACTCGCTGACGCCGACGGTCTGGGCCAGTTCGTGGGGGGACAGGAAACGCTGCATAAAAGAATCCTTCGGACGTTTTGCACGAGTTATAGAAAAGGATATCCGCCGCCTTCTGGATCGTCAAAGGGTATCTTTTCGGCAATTTTCTCCTAAAAATGATTTTATACGATTTTAAAGTTGACTTCTCTGGTCAGCATGCAAATAATCAATATGAACGTTTTGGACGTTTTTGAAGAGTACCTTTTCTTTTTTTAGGAGTACAGTTCATGTTTCAGCAAATCACTTCGATCAAGGGTTTGTTCGCGGCAGCCATCCTTATCGGTTCGGCGGCGGCAGTGACCTACACGGTCGAGTCGCCGGCCCGCGCCGACGAAGCCACGACGACGCCGGCGACAAAAGACATCGTCGATACCGCCGCGGGCGCAGGTTCGTTCAAGATGCTGGTTGCCGCGGTAAAGGCCGCAGGCCTCGTGGAAACACTCAATGGCGCCGGTCCGTTCACCGTCTTTGCGCCCACTGATGAGGCGTTTGCCAAACTCCCCGCCGGCACGCTCGAGGATCTGCTAAAACCCGAGAACAAGGATAAGCTCGTTAAAATCCTTACTTACCATGTGGTGGCGGGAAAGGTCATGGCCGCCGATGTGGTCAAGCTCACCGAGGCCAAGACGGTCGCGGGGCAGTCCCTGACGATCAAGGTGGCGAACGGGAAGGTAACCGTGGACGGCGCCCAAATCACCAAGACAGACATCGTCACCACCAATGGGGTGATTCACGTGATTGATGCCGTCATGCTTCCGAAGTAAGAGTCTGATTCATTTCCTGGGTAGGTGAGCGAGAGAGTGTAATTATCTTGTGGTCCGCAGGATCTCTTGTGTGATGTACGGCAAGGGGTCTTGCGGGCCTTTTTTGGGAAAGGGGGTGTACGGTGACCACGAAACCAGGAACGTCCGCGAAGTTGATGATGGTGAGACGAAGAGGGTGTCTTCGATATCGAGAATGCGGCGTGGGGAGCGGCCCCGAAGGAGGCGGCAAAGGGGGGGAGAGAATTGTTTGCGGAGCACGACGATGACGCGGGCATGTTCAAATTGCCGAAGTGGGGTTTTGGGAGGAGTCCGGCAAGACGCATTGTAACGTAAGGAAACGGCGAAGGGTTTGAAAGAAGGGAAGTTGTTGGGGACGGGGAGAGGTGGGGTGTCTATGATGGGGGGATGGGAATTTTGCCTTTGCAAGAGCGACGGGTGGTGGAGGAGTTGATGGATGCGCCGGGGCTTGGAGCGCGGGAGCATCATGAGGCGCTGAAGGGACTGGCGCTGATCAATCGGGCGAGCGGGGCGGCGGAGCGGATTGCTGGGCCGATTTTGAAGATGGCAAGGGAGAAGGGGCTTGGTGAGATTCGGATATTGGATGTGGCCTGCGGCGGGGGGGATGTGCCTTTGGCAGTGGGGGAGATTTTGGGAAAGCAAGGATTGAAGGTGCGGGTTACGCTGGCGGATAAAAGTGAGACGGCGATTGGGGAGGCGACGTTGCGGGCGAGGGCGGGAAAGGCGGAGGCGGATTTTGTGGTGGGAGAGGTTCCGCAGGGGTTGCCGGAGCGGCCGCGAGGAGGGGGAGATTTTGATGTGGTGACGAACAGTTTGTTTTTGCATCATTTGAGTGAGGAGCAGGCGGTGGCGGCGCTGGGGGCGATGCGCGAGCGGGCAGGGAAATTGTTGGTGGTGAGTGATTTGCGGAGGAGTCTGTGGGGGTGGATTGCGGCGTGGGTGGGTTGCCGATTTTTGAGCCGGAGCAAGATTGTGCATTTTGATGGGCCGGTGAGCGTGCGGGCGGCGTATTCGATGGACGAGATGCGGCGGATGGCGGAGAAGGCGGGGATGGGGGATGCGAAAATTGTGCGGATTTTTCCGTGGCGGATGCTTCTGACGTGGGAGCGGCCATGACGAGCGACTTTAATTGTCACGAGACATGGGATGCGGTCATCATCGGCGCGGGACCTGCGGGGTCTATCACGGCTGCGCTGCTGGCTGAACGAGGTTGGAACGTCCTTCTGCTAGAGCGCAAAGCGTGGCCACGCGAAAAAGCATGCGGTGGATGCCTGAACGCTGTGGCGATCCGACTCCTGCGGGCGAGCGGGCTGGGCTCTGCTCTTGAAGGGGCTACGCCGATTCACCGGCTTGAAGTGCGGCTTGGTAATCGCCACTTGTCTGTGTCGACCCCGCCGGGGTTGGCGATTGATCGAAAAACTTTTGACGGCCGTCTCGTTGAGCAAGCGATCTCTCGGGGAGCATTTTTTGTTGACCGGGCGAAAGCGACTCTACTTCCGCGCCGTTCCAGATCGTTCCGAGAAGTCAGTATCGAGCACGACAATCGAATTGCGATTGTTCACGCCCCGCTCGTGCTTGCGTGCGATGGCATTCAAGGTTCGAGTCTTCGTGACGAAGCGTGGGCCAAATGGCAAACTGCGGAAAATGCCGCCATCGGGCTATCCACGACTGTTACCGACGATTCTATTCCTGCGGGGACCATCACCATGTGCGTGGGTTCTGGCGGATACGTTGGGCTGGTGCGGCAAGGCGGAACGACTGTTCATGTGGGTGCCGCTTTGCATCTTGAATCCTGCATTTCTGGCGGGAGCCCCGCATTGCTCACTCAACGGATTCTGATAGAAAATGGGATTTCGCCGCAGTTCAACGAGAAGATCACCGGCATCGGACCTATGACACGTCAGCGCGAAGTTGCGGGCGAGGGTATACTCGCAGTTGGCGATGCATGTGGCTACGTCGAACCGTTTACCGGCGAGGGAATCGCGTGGGCCATTCGCGGGGCGTGCAGTCTCGCGCACCTGCTCACCCAAAGTGGGCCGGCGTGGACGGAAGACCTTGCGCTTGCTTGGAAGACGGCGTACGCAAACGAAGTGGCCAGACGCCAGGGTTGGTGTAAGATGCTTCAAGCCCTCACACGAATGCCGACTGCGGCGGCGGCGTGCATGCAATTGGGTAAGTGGTTTCCGAGCATTCCTCAACGAGTAGCCGAGAGGATTGGCGGATGAACGTTTCACTGGAACCGAAGCAGACAGTTTGGAGCACGTATGACAGTCATTGATCGAGAAATGCGGGACACAACGGGTTTGAGAAAAGGGGCGGTTGCGTTGCTGGGTATGGGAACGGCGGTGCCCGAAGGAATTTCCCAAAAGGAAGCGGCGGCCATCAGCGAAGGCTTTGCCTGCGGAACGGACGGCCAGAGGGCGTGGCTGCAACGCGTCTTTTTGCGGTCCGGAGTGGAGAATCGCGGCAGCGTTTTGCTGAGCGAAGAAGATGGCATTCGCACGTTTTACCAGAACCGGAAGATCATCGGTGAAAGCGGGCCGACCACGGCTGCCCGCATGGAGCGCTATGCGCGCGAGGCTCCGATCCTTGGCGAAAAAGCGGCGCGAGCGGCGATGGAGGAGGCGCACATGGAAGCCGCATCGATTACGCATCTGGTTACGGTTTCGTGTACGGGCTTCTCCGCGCCCGGGCTTGATGTTGAGCTGATCAATCGCTTGGGACTTCCGGCGAATGTGCGTCGAATGCATTTGGGATTTATGGGTTGTCATGCGGGATTCAATGCACTTGGCGCTGCCCAGGATGCGGTGCGTGCCAATCCGCAGGCAAAGGTTTTGGTTTGTTCTGTAGAACTTTCCAGCTTGCATTTTTCGTACGGATGGCGGCCGGAAAAATTAGTGGCGAATGCTCTCTTTGCGGATGGTGCGTCGGCGTGTGTAGTTGGG
The DNA here is from genome assembly GCA_038248985.1 of Phycisphaerae bacterium. GTDB lineage: Bacteria > Planctomycetota > Phycisphaerae > WQYP01 > WQYP01 > JBBRWV01. Next base: position 2,175 of record JBBRWV010000113.1, on the reverse strand, counting down.
AGTTCAAGCGAGGACGGGAGTGGTTGTGAATTATTGGAGACGGCAAGTTTGTTGCTGCCGAACAGTTTGGATGCGATGACGTGGAAGATTGGCAACAATGGTTTTGAAATGACGCTGAGCGCGGAACTGCCGGCGCTGATTGGAACGCACATTCGTTCGTGGTGCGAAGGGTGGTTGGGAAAACTGGGGCTGACGATTGACGATATTGATCTGTGGGCGATCCACCCCGGGGGGCCGCGGATATTGAATGCTGCGCGGGAGGCATTGGGGTTGCGTGAGGAGGATTTGCGTGTGTCGTTCGATGTGCTTGCGCGGCATGGAAATATGAGTTCCGCAACGGTTTTGTTTCTGCTGCAGAAATTGGCACGCGAAAAGAAGAGCGGCCTGTGCGTGGCGATTGGGTTTGGTCCGGGCTTGATGGCAGAGGGAATGCTGGTTGCGATGTGAGTTAGTGTGTGGATGGCAGCATGGTTCGGCAATGAAGAGATCCTTGGGGGTATCGATATCCACCGAGTTTTCGGGAGAGACAACGAGGCCGCGGCGATCGGTACCGAGGAATGCGTGGGGGTCGGCGGGATTATTTTCCGCAGCCATCAGCACGGAAGTTTTCATCACATTGACGCGGATGGGAACGTCGCCATAAAGCATGACGACGATTTCCGGGACAGACGCTGTGTTTTTCCGGAGATGGCGGACGGCGTGCCTCAAGGCGGCATCAGTTGCAGCGGCATCCGTCGCAAGTTCTGAAGGGCGCTGAATTGCATACAGGTCTTTTGATCTCGCGAATTTCAGGACAGACTCATCATCGCTTGCTGCTCTGAAAATTCCGGATAGTCTAGGTCTTTTTCTGGTGGGTCTGCGTCGTGCTTGGTGATTGGCCTGAATGGCTCGAGGAAGGAGAGGGACCTGGGGGCATCGCCTTGAAGGGTTTCGGCGGGGGAGGTCGACTTTGTGGTATTTGATTTTGTCGATTTCGATTTCGGCGACGGCGGTGATTTTGGCGGTGACGATGAGGGGGGATCGAGCGACGCGGTCTTTGAGCGGGGGGGAGGTGGCGCGTTTGGCGTGGGCGAGGGTGGCGGTGGTGATGATGGCACATAAGTCTAGAAGGAATAGGGGTTTAGACAATTTTTCTCCTTCAATAGAAGGTGGAATTGGAGAGGCTTGGACGGGTAAGGAGGGGCGGGGTTTTGGGAGATTTGGCGAATTTCAGGTGGCTTCGAAGATGCGGGAGGAGGAGCCGCCGGGGCCGATGGGGATTTTGGCGGGACGGAGACATTTGGGGCAGTGGCCGTCGTAGGCGGTGGCGTCGCGGTTGCGGTAGATGGGGGAGTAGATTTTGCAGCAGCGGAAGAAGATGGAGATGAAGGGGGTGCGTAAGGTGCTGGGGCTGCTGGGTTTAGAATCAGTGGCGGCGGACTGGGTGGGGGCGGAGGAGAGGTCGAGGATGTAGTCGCGGGGGTCGGAAGTAGGATGGGTGTGGGAAGGCATGAGGGGATTATCGGGTGGAAATGGGATGAAAGTTGCGAGATTAGAGGCGGGCGAGGAGGGATTGGTGGAAGGTGTCGTAAGTGGCGTCGGCGCTGGCGGTTAGGGCGGAGGTGGCGGATTTGATAGCGGCGGATTCGAGGGGGTCCTGGAGGAGGGGGAGGTTGATGAGGACGTTGAGCTGGGAGGCGTAAACCGTTGCGTGGGCGTAGGTTGCGGCGATGCCGAGGTCGGTGATGAGGTGCTTGTTGGTGATATCGAGGAGGGAGGCGGCACGGGTGAGGATGTTGGCGGCGAGGGCGGCGACGGCTTGGGGGGCGCGGATGGCGGCGAGGAGGGTGGGGAGGAAAGCGGGGTTTTGGAGGCGCTCTTCGGGGGTGAGTTGGAGGAGAGGGGAGAGGGCGGCGTAGGCGGCGATGTCTTCTAAGATGAGCTCTTGAAAGAGGTTAGAAGCGGTTTGGAAATAAGCGAGGGAGGCACGAAGGAGGGCGTCGTGGGGGAGGGCGGACTTTTTGCCGACGGTGTATTCGAGGGCCATCGCGGCGAGGGAGGCGGCGAGGGCGCCGGTGAGGGCGGCGATGGAACCTCCGCCGGGGGTGGGGGTTTTGGCGGCGGTGGCGGCGAGGAAGTCGCTGAGGGGGAGGGAAAGGATGGGAGAGGTGGGCATGGGTACTCGAAAAGTCAGGG
>JBBRWV010000112.1:0-12712 GCA_038248985.1 Phycisphaerae bacterium | reverse complement strand
TTATGCAGGTGGTTGTGCCTGCGGGGATCGGGGATCTCGTTGAGCACGCGCAGAATCTCCGGGGTCGCTTGCGCATCCATGCCAAGCTCCTTGAATAAGGGGTTCATGATGACCACGGGGGTTCGCGCGAGCAACCCGACAAGGAGGGGAAGCTAACACAAGAGAATGCAGGGCGCAACTTTCGCAAGCGCGAATGGTTTTGGCGGGGATGAACACATGCGATTGCCCTGTCTTCCCTCTCTCTTCCCCCGCATTCTGCGTGACTTGCATCGTGCAATGAGATATCGTGCAATCCAGCCACGAAAACTGGCCGATAAGCAGAGAGAATGCCTGATTGCCGGGCGCGCCCAACGCAGTATTTTCAACGTATCCGGGGTTTAATTGGCACAGGTCCAGATAGGCGTCAGTGGAGGTCGAATTGCATCCGCGCACGATGCAACGCCCGAACCGCGCAATCATCGCAGCCCCAAAGATCAGGCCGCCGATGCCAGCATGGTCCAATGGCTCATCAAAAAACGCTTCACCCGCACTCCGGAATTTCAACGCACCACCCACGCCGTCGGCACCCAATCCCTCCCCGACCTCGTCGACTTGCTGATTCTCACGCCCGCCGAAACTCACGATCCTGAAAATATTTTTCCCCTCCTGCGCTGGGGCGGCCAGGTAGTCGTCGTCAGCCGCGACCTTGCTTCCATCCACCAGGCCGCCAAAGCCTATCGCGATTGGTGCGGGGGCGGCGGCTGGGTCATCGAGACGCCCCCCACCACGCTCAAAAAATATCCGCTGAATCTCCGCTTCCTGCTCTTCAAAACCCGCGTCCATTTCTTGGTCGCCCGCAAAGTGGCTCTCGTCCGCCCCGGCGATTCTTCCGACCGCTTCACCTACAACGTCATGCTCGCCAAAAACCCCGGACGGACCGAATACGAAGTCATCAAGCAAGTCCCCTCCACGGAACGCGTGCTCGCCCGCCTGCGCGACAAATTTCCCGAAGCCGATCTTGAAACCCTGCGCCGCCGCGCCCGCAAATTCACGGAAAAAATATTCCCCGTATTCCTCACGCGTGAAACCGCCATCCTCAAACTTCTCCAACGCGATCTCCCCAAACAATTCCGCCACCTCGTCCCGCGCGTCCTCCATGCCGATCAAGACCAGCAAGGCTACATCCGCACGCTCCACCTCAACTGGCTCCGCAACGGCGGCGCGCCGATCTCCCAAATTGAGTTCGCCAAGCAATCCGCCGAGCTCCTCACCGCCCTGCACGATGACGCCAAAGTCATCCACCTCGATCTCCGTCTCGACAACTTCGTCATCACTCCCGACGGCGTCGGCTTCGTCGACTTCGGCTCGGCCGTCCGCGTCGGCGAGCACTTCCCCGAAGAATCGCTCCTCAACACCCTCTTCGAAGAAATGATGCGCACCAGCCAGATCCAACGTATGCTCGGAAAAATGTCCGACACCGGCATGGTCACCTCCCAAGAAATCCGCTCCTGCTACGGCCGCATCGATAAAGGCGTCGACTTCTTCTATCTCGCCGTCCAGATCAACTCGCCCCACAGCAATCCCGATTTCAAAGGCCTCGTGAAGTTCGACCCCAAAAGTCGCGAAGCCGAAGAGCTCGGCAAACTCACGGAACTCATCCTCCGCCCCACTGACACCGCCGACGCCCAGTTCAAATCCGCCAAGGACATCCTCGCCGGCATCCTTGAAGTCGAAAAACGCCTCAAGCAAAAATGAACCCTGCCGCCAGTTCCCCCATTGAAAAACGAAAATCGGAAATTCCATGAACCTTCTCATCGCCACCACCAACCCCGGCAAGATCAAAGAAATCCACCACGAATTTGCCCGCGCCGGCCTCGCCGATTCCTTTACCATTCTCGCGCTGGCCGATTTTCCACCCTACCCCGATTGCGTCGAAGACCGTCCCACCTTCGTCGGCAACGCCACCAAAAAATCCCGCCACTTCGCGACCCACTCCAACACCCTCACCCTCGCCGATGACTCCGGCCTCGCCATCGACGCCCTCGACGGCCGCCCCGGCGTCCTCAGCGCCCGCTACGCCAATGCCAATGGGGGGGGCGGCGATCGCCACGCCATTGACGCCGCCAACAACGCCAAAATACTTGCCGAGCTGGAACCCGTTCCCGACGAGCAGCGACACGCCCAATTCGTATGCGCCATGTCCCTCTCCCTCCCCACCGCCGACCTCGCCGTCTTCGTCAACGACGTCCGCGGCACCATGCTCCGCGCCCCCCGCGGCACCAACGGCTTCGGCTACGACCCCCTCTTTTTCTTCCCCCAATTCAACAAAACCACCGCCGAACTCGACATGGCCGCTAAGAGCAAAATCTCCCACCGCGGCCAAGCCCTCCGCCGCACCATCGCCTGGCTTAAAGAAAATCACTCAAAACTCCCCCACGAAATAAACCCCCAAACAAGCTAAACTCAACCCGTCAAAAAAAACTTCGTATCTTCGTGGTTAAAAAGGTCTCCCGCAATATGCTCAAACTCCTCCGCGAAACCCAGTGGATCAAAGAATGGCAAACCCCCTGGGGCAGCCATATCGATTCCAAACTCCGCTGGCTCGGCATCGAACCCAATGCCGACGCCTTCCTCGCCGCCTGGGCCTCCGCCTCCGATGCCGAGAAATTTGACCTTGAAGCCGCCTTTGAGTTCTACCCCTACGAACTCGAAGAAGACATTGAACGCATCCTCAAATCAATCTCCGGCCAGCTCCCGCATCCCTCGATCAAACCCGACCCCGAACGCGCCTACCGCATGGCCAAAAAGATCTTCAACGCCAATTCCCAACTCACGCCCGATCAGCAACGCTTCCTCGCCGCCCTCGGCGAACACCTCGATCAAACCTCCGCCCCCATGCGTCTCGTCGGCGAAAACAAATGGTTCGCCGCCTATGCCAACGACGCCGGCTTCCACATCGACACCCGCATCAACTCCCCATTCGACATGCCCACCGACGATGAAATCCAACAGCACATCGACGCCTCCCTCTCCCTGGCCTACAAACGCATCCTCGAAGTCGTCCGCGCCAACAAGCACCTCCTCGAACCCCGCCCCGGCGAATCCCCCTTCCCCGGCCTCTGAGTTCTCTTCCTCAAATCACTTCTTCTCATCCTTCGCGACATGCTGCTTCAACGGTGTCTCCGCCGGCCCCCCGATCACCTCCCCCGTCGGCTTGAACCGCGACCCGTGGCACGGGCAATCCCACGTCTGGTCGTTTCCGTTCCACTTCACAATGCATCCCATGTGCGTACACACCGGCGAAAGCGTCACCAGATTCCCATTCCGATTTCGATACGCCGCCACCTTCTGTCCATCCATTTTCACAATCTTCCCCTCCCCATTGCCGATCGATGCCGTTCCTTCCGCTTCGGCCTGTCGCAGGTGATCGCGCACGAGGTAATACGGATAATCCACGTTCTCCTTGATGTAGTCCCACGCTCCCCCCAGGATTTTTTTCCGCCGCACATCAAAAAAATCCTGCCAGGGATTCTTCCGCTTCATCACCGCATCGCATGCCATCTCCGCCGCGATCGACCCCAGCGTCATTCCATTGCCGGAAAAACCCGTGGCCACAAATTGGTTCTCCGTCATCGCACCGATCAGCGGTAACCCATCGAACGTCTCCACCACCTGTCCCATCCAGCGCTTGTCCACTTCATTTATCGGCACATATTTCGCCAGCACTTTCTGCAGCGACCCATAAGGATCAAATTCCTTCGCCTCCTGCCCCGTCTTGCAATCCTCCCCGCCGAAAATCGCGTAATCATGCGTCGGATAATTCTCCACCCGCAAATAATAGTACGGGTCCGACGTGTCCCAGAAACACGCCGCGCCCGCCGTCCCGCGCGGCAGTTTCACACCAATTGCATAACTGGAATACAACGCCAACTTCGTCTGGAACAATGTCGCGCCCAGCAAATGCTCGTTGCCCATCAGCGGCACATGCGTCGCGATCACCACTTGTCCGCACTCCACCTTGTGGCCGCGACACTTGAATCCCAGCGGTTTGTCGGAGAAGTCCTTCACCTCGGAATTTTCAAAAACAAAACTCCCGTCCCCTTCAATCGCTTTCAGCAACCCCGCCAGATATTTCAGCGGATGAAACTTCGCCTGGTTTGAATAGCGCACACCCGCTTCACCAAACACCGGCACCGATTCGACAAACTCCCCATGAAAACCCATCTCCCGCGCCAGGTCCGCCTCCTGCGAAAATCCTTCATCCGTCGGCTCCTTCCTCTTCAATGATCCCAGCAAAAATCCCGGCACCCGCTGAAACTCGCACTCAATCTCTTCGGCCTCCACGCGGCTCTCGATCTGACTGATCGCCGCATCGCCCGCTTCCCAAAATGCCTGCGCATGATCCTTCCCGAAATTTTTCACCAGCGTCCCCAGTCGTAAATCCGTCACATGCGTCAGGTGGGCGGTCGTGTGTCCCGTGTCCCTCTGGCCGCATCGCCCGCGTTCAAACAGGGCCACCTTCACACCCGCCTTCTTGAGCAAATAGGCTGCGGTGATCCCCGTGATGCCCCCGCCGATGACCGCCACATCCACCGTCAAGTCGCGATCCAGCACCGGATATTCCGGCACGGAAACGCCGGTCTGCCAATAAGAAGAATGTGCCATTTTAATTCTCCATATCTAAATCCGTGTGCAATCTCCCCTTGCCGGTTTGGCATTGGAGAAGGCACGATGCCTGAATCGCTATAAGCAAAAATAAGCCCAAACGTTCCTCACCGGCCAAATGACCGTCCGCATCTCCCATCTCCAGGCGCAGTATTCGGCCATCCGCGTCAGCGCATCCGCAAATGCAAACAACGCAGCAATAAATTTTCTATTTTTGCGTAACGCTGCCGCGAAGTCGCCGCGTCATTTTGCGGATGCTGAACCCATTTTTCCGGACAACCTGCCACCCACCCAAACAGCAATAGGATGCACCACCATGCCCCTGACCAGCCCTATGGAAAGGTGGCGTCACCCCGCAGTGTTGTTTCAGGAAGTTGGGGCGGCCTAAACCTTGCCCATCAGCAAGCTCGTGTTATGCCCGCCAAATCCAAACGAATTCGACATCGCATACTTCACGTCCGCATCCCGCGCCACCAGCGGCACGTAATCCAGATCACACCCGCTCTCGATATCCGGCTCGTCCAGATTGATCGTCGGCGGCAGCACCCCACGCGTCATCGCCAGGGCGGTGATGACCGCTTCGATCCCGCCCGAGGCCCCCAGTGAATGCCCCAGCGCGCTCTTTGTCGAGCTGATCTGCACCTTCCGCGCCGCCGCCCCAAAAATCGTCTTCACGGCTTTCGTTTCCGCCAGATCCCCCAGTTCCGTCGACGTCCCGTGTGCGTTGATATACCCAATCTGCTCCGCATTAATGCCCGCAGTCTTGATCGCCAACGCCATCGCCGCCGCCGCACCCGCGCCGTTTTCATCCGGTGCCGTGATGTGGCATCCGTCGCCCGTCGCCCCATACCCAATCAACTCGGCATAAATCCGCGCCCCGCGCGCCTTGGCGTGTTCATACTCCTCCAACACCACCACCCCGGCCCCCTCCGAAATCACAAATCCATTCCGCCCCTTGTCCCACGGCCGGCTCGCCTTCTGCGGCTCATCGTTGCGCGTGCTCAAGGCCCGCAACGCACAAAAACTCGCCAGCCCCAGCTTCGTCAACGCCGCTTCCGAACCACCCGCCAGCATGATGTCCGCATCGTTATATTGAATCGTCTTGGCCGCATCGATGATTGCATTACCCGCAGTCGCGCACGCCGTCGCCGTCGCCGAAATCGGACCCCGCAGACCCCACTGTATCGACAAATTCCCCGCCGCCGCATTCACCATCAGCTTCGGCACCGTGAACGGGCTGACTTTCTTCACCCCGCGCGACAGCAGTTCATCATATTCTTCTTCCATCGTCGCAATCCCCCCAATCCCCGATCCCACGACCACCCCGCAGCGATGCTGATCTTCCTTGCTGAAATCCAGCCCCGAATCCTTCACCGCGTGAATCCCGGCACACAAACCAAATACCGAAAAACGATCCAGCCGCTTCATCGTCTTGAATTCAATCGAGTTCAGCGGCGTAAAATCCGCGTCCGTGATTTCGCCGCCAAAACGCACCGGGTACGTCTCAATCCCCTTGATCCGCGTGATCATCTTGATCCCGCTCTCCCCCGCGATCAACCGGCTCCAAAAAGCCTCCAACCCCTCGCCCAGCGGGGTCACTACACCCAAACCCGTTAGCACAACGCGACGTTTTTGCATGGCAAAATAAAAGTGGCCAGAAGCCTCGGGGTCAAGGGGGTCAACGCTTCCGCACGACCCTTGACCCCCCGGCCCCTGACCCCTCGTTTACTCCTGAGTTTTCTGCTTCGCGATCACACCCTTGATGTAATCGATCGCCTGACACACCGTCTGAATCTTCTCGGCTTCTTCGTCCGGAATCGACATCTCGAACTCGTCTTCAAATTCCATGACCAGCTCGACAGTATCCAGGCTGTCCGCGTTCAGATCGTTGATAAAGCTCGTCTCCCGCGAGATTTCCGCCTTATCGACGCCCATCTGCTCGGCCACAATATCAATTACCTTTTGTTCTACTTCATCGACTTCAGGCATGTCAGCGTGCCTCCTGAGGTAAGGGTTTCTAGGTTTCTCCAAAGGGCCGAGCCACTCGGAGACAGACGCGATACACTAACGAAAATCACACCAATTGGCAAACGGTTCAGAAAAAGCTTCGAGACCCCGGATGGCGATTATCTTCCCCTCTCCGATACTCCGCCACCTGTAAGCCGCTTCCAGCTTTACATCGACATCCCCCCATCCACCGCCAGCACCTGCCCCGTAATATACCCCGCCTTCTCCGAAGCCAAAAATACCACCGCACTGGCAATGTCCGCCGTCCCGCCAAACCGCCGCAACGGTATCAACTCCACCACCTTCTCCTTGATCTGCGGCGGCAACACGTCCGTCATGTCCGTCGTGATGAACCCCGGCGCCACGCAGTTCGCCGTCACCTGCTTGCCCGCCAGCTCCCGCGCAATCGACTTGGTCATCCCGATCAACCCCGCCTTGCTCGCTGAATAATTCACCTGCCCCGCGTTCCCCATGATCCCCGATACGCTCGTGATATTGATAATCCGGCCCCACTTCGCCCGTATCATCGTCCGCGCCGCCGCTTTGCACGACACAAACGCCGACTTCAAATTCGTGTCCAGCACATCGTCCCAATCCTTCTCCTCCATCCGCATGAACAATCCATCCCGCGTAATCCCTGCGTTGTTCACCAGCACATCCAGCCGCCCCTGCGTCTCAATCGCCTTCTCAATGCTCGCCGTGAGCGCCGCACTGTCCCCGATATCCACCGACTCCGCCTCCACGCTCCACCCCTTCTCCCCCGCCGCCTTCACCACCCCCTCCAGCTTTTCCTTGTTCCGCGCAATCGCCACCACATGAAATCCCGCCTCCGCCAGCCCCCTCACAATCGCCTCCCCAATCCCCCGCGATCCACCCGTCACATACGCAACCCGTTTTTCATTTGCCATGTTCAAACCTTCCCAATCAGAAAAAAAGTATCGCGAACCGTCAAAAATCTCGAAGTTCCATTGGCCATTCAACGAGCTAAACCACTACCCCGTCTCCGGTGCCAATCCCTCCGTATTGGAATAATTCTCCACCCCCGCCTTCCGATCAATCTTCTTCATCATCCCCGTCAGCGTCCGTCCCGGCCCCACCTCCACCCACTGCGTCACCCCCAACCCCTGCAACGTCGCCACACTCTGATACCATCGCACCGGAGCCACAATCTGCTGCACCAGCAACCGCTTAATGCTCGCCCCATCCCCATGCAACTGCGCCGTCACATTGCTCACCACCGGCACCGCCGCATCACCCAATTTCACCCCCTCCAACACCTCCGCCATCTTCTCCGACGCCCCCTGCATGAACGGCGAATGAAACGCCCCCGCCACCTTCAACGGAATCGCCCGCACCCCTTTCGCCTCCGCCACCTTCCCCGCCCGCTCGCACGCCCCCACCGAACCGCTCAATACAATCTGCCCCGGCGTGTTAAAATTCGCCGGCACCAGCACTTCTCCCTCGCGCGCCTCCTGACAAATCGCCTCCGCCGTCGCCTCATCGCCCCCGATCAACGCCACCATCGTCGAGGGTGCCGCCTCCGCCGCCGCCTGCATCAACTGCCCACGCGCCCGCACCAGCTTGAGACCCTCCTCAAATCCAATCACCCCCGCCAGGTGCAGCGCCGTGTACTCCCCCAATGACAACCCCGCCGCAAAATCCGGCGCCTTGGCCTTCCCCAACTCCAGCAGCGTCTCAAAGATCGCCACGCTCGTCGTGAATATCGCCACCTGCGCAATATCCGTCTTGTTCAGTTGCTCCTCGGGCCCCTCAAAACACAGCCGCGACAGCTCAAACCCCAGCGCCTTGTCCGCCTCCTCATACACCCGCCGCGCCACCCCAAACCCCGCAAAAAAATCCTTCCCCATCCCCACGTGCTGAGCGCCTTGTCCCGGACATAACAGTGCCGTTGTCATCTTCTTCCTTATCTCCAGCGAATTGTTTTTTCTGCTTCGCTTCTTCCTCTGCAGCGCCCATCAAATGTATCGCCCCGCTACAGCTTCACCGTCACGCCCGCCCACGTCAACCCCGCCCCGAACCCCACCATGATAATCCAATCCCCCGGCCCGCAACGCCCCTCCCGCATCGCCTCATCCAACGCAATCGCCACGCTCGCCGCGCTCGTGTTCCCGTACTTCTCAATATTCAAAAACACCTTGTCCTTCGGAAAGCCCATCTTCTCCGTCGCTGAATCAATGATCCGCGTGTTCACCTGATGCGGCACCACCAGCTTCACCGTCTCGGCCGTCAGCCCGCAGCTCTCCATCGACAGCCGCAAACTCTCCGTCATCTGATGCACCGCAAACTTGTACACCTCCCGCCCGTTCATCTTCAAATAATGCTGCCGACCCTCCACCGTCTCCTTCGTCGCCGGCGTCTTGCTCCCCCCCGCGGGCACCTGGATAAACTGCCACCCGCCCCCGTTCGCCCCAAGGTTAAACGCCTGCAACCCCACCGTCGGATCGTCCACCCCGCTCATCACCACCGCCCCCGCCCCGTCCCCAAACAAAATGCACGTGTTCCGATCCGTGTAATCAATGATCCGGCTCAGCGTCTCCGCCCCCACCACCAGCACATGCTTGTACGCCCCCGTCTTCAAAAACTGCGCCGCCGTCGCCAGCCCATACACAAACCCCGAGCACGCCGCGTTCAAATCAAATGCCCCGATGTGCTTCTTCACCCCCAGCATATCCTGCACGATGCACGCCGTCGCCGGCGTCACATGGTCCGGCGTCAACGTCGCCACGATAATCAAATCAATGTCCTGCGCCGTCAGCCCCGCGTCCGCGATCGCGCGCCGCCCCGCCTCTGCCGCCAGGCTCGCCGTCGATTCCCCTTCCCCCGCGATCCGCCGCTCCCGCATCCCCGTTCGCTGCACGATCCACTCATCACTCGTATCCACGAGCTTCGTCAAATCCGCATTCGTCAGCCGCCGCTCCGGCAACACCGAGCCCGTTCCACTGATCTTCGCGCCAAATCGCGTCATTCTAAATCCAACTTCCGAAAAATAACGAAGAACAGAAACGATAGTCCCTGCGCCCCAAACTTGCAACGCCGCCTCGTCCCGTCAATCCCCAATTTCCATTCTCCACATCGACTTCCTAGAAAACAGCCTACTCAAAAAAAATAGATATTTATCTTTGGCCCTGTCAGCATCTTTGTTACCATCGTTCGTGGAGAAGAGCGAAAGTGCAATCGCATGAATTCTCAATGTAGGAAGATTATCCAATGACCACCCGTCAAATCGTACCACTCATCACTGCTCTTTTTGTCGGTGCCGTGTATACCTCCGCCCACGCGGATATCACCCAGTCCACGTGGTCCCCCCTCTTCGTCGGCATTTATCACGCCACCGGCACCATGACGCCCACCAATGGCAATCCCCGCCTTCAAAAAGTCAACGCCCTTCGCATCGACCTCCACGCTCCCGGCATCTCCTTCTTCACCACACCCGCCAACATCACTCCAGTCGACGACGCTACCTCCAGTTACTTCGCCGCCAACAGCCTCCATCTTGAAACCGTTACGCAAAAAACTACCGACTTCGTCGATCAATACAATCTCGCTGTCGCCATCAATGCCAACTTCTGGTCCGCAACGCCCAACTCGTTCTATACACAAACCAATGCCGACCTCAATGGTCTGGCAATTTCGCAAGGCACGGTCGTCTCCGGGCCGCGCTACCCGGATTCCAGTGATTACGACTGGCCTTCACTGGTCATCAACGCCGCAAACCAGGCTCAAATAATCTCCAAACCCAAAAACGGCTACCCATCCGACACTTTCACCGCTGTCTCCGGCATCTGGTACGTACTCACAAATGGCGCAACCGGTGCCACCGGTGGCGCTGTCCATCCCCGGACCGCCGTCGGCCTCGATCAATCCGCAAACCACCTCTACCTCCTCACCGTCGATGGCCGCCAGCCCGGAATCTCCGAAGGCGCAACCGCCCAAGAACTCGGCCAGTGGCTCCTCCGCTTCGGTGCCTACACCGGCATCAATTTAGATGGCGGCGGCTCCACCTCCATGGCTTACGCCGACTCCCTCGGAAACCCTCACCTCTTCAATATCCCCGGCGGCGCATCCGACGGTAGCCCCGGCCCCGGCACCGAACGCTACAACGGCAACAATTTCGGCGTCTTCGCCGCCGCCCTCCCCATCCCCGAACCCGCCTCCCTCACCCTCTTCGCCTTCGCATCCACCACGCTCCTGGTGCGCCGCAAATCCCGCTAAAATCCCTCCGCCCCTTCACGCTCACCACTTCCGATCCAACAACCGATACTGCACCGCCTCGCTCACATGGCTCGCCGAAATCCCCTCGCTCCCCTCCAAATCCGCAATCGTCCGCGCCACCTTCCGCACCTTGTCAAACGCCCGCGCGCTCAGCCCCAACTCCTCCATCGCCTGCTTCATCAACAACTGGCACGCCTCGTCCAGTACGCAAAACTCCCCCAACTGCTTCGTGTTCATGCTCGCGTTCGTCGTCGTGCTCCCCTCGCCAAAACGCTTCCGCTGCGCCCCAATCGCCCGCTCCACCTGCACCCGCATCTCCGCCGAACTCGTCCCCTTCGCCTTGCTCGTCAAATCCCGGTACGTCACCGCCGGCACTTCCAAATGAATATCAATCCGGTCCAGCAGCGGCCCGCTCAATCGGCTCAAATACTTCTCCATCGCCACCGTCGCCGCCGCCGAAGAATTCCGCGGATCCACGCTCCCCTTCCCCGAATGACTCGGATTCATCGCCGCCACCAGCATGAACCGCGCCGGAAAACTGATCGACGAATGCGCCCGCGATATCGTCACCACCCCGCTCTCCAGCGGCTGCCGCAACACTTCCAAAACCCCCCGCGGAAACTCCGGCAGCTCATCCAAAAACAATATCCCGTGATGCGCCAAACTCACCTCCCCCGGACGCGGTATCGTCCCGCCCCCAATCACCGCCGGCCCGCTCGCCGTATGATGCGGACTCCGCACCGGACGCGTCCTGAGCAACGCTTCCCCCTTCGGCATCAACCCGCACGCCGAATAAATCCGCGTCGTCTCCAACGCCTCCTGCCGCGTCAACGCCGGCAAAATCGTCGGCAACCGCGCACACAACATCGTCTTCCCCGCACCCGGCGGCCCCAGCAAAATCAAATTATGCCGACCGCTCGCCGCAATCATGAGCGCCCGCTTCGCCAACTCCTGACCCCGCACATCCGCAAAATCCACATCGTATTCCCCCGTCGCAGGATCCACCTTCCCCTCGGCCACCCGCGTCGGCACAATCTTCAACATCCCATTCAAAAAACCCACCAACTCCGCCACGCTCCCAATCGATATCACCTGCACCCCCGGTACCACCGCCGCCTCCAACGCGTTCTCCGGCGGCACCAGCACCCCCTCCATCCCCAACTCCGCCGCCAGCATCGCCATCGACAACGCCCCCTTGATCGGCCGCGTCCTCCCATCCAATCCCAACTCCCCCGCCACCAAAAACTTCTTATGCTTGTCCCCGCTGATTACCTTGCTCGTCACCAAAATCCCCAGCGCGATCGGCAACTCCAGCGCCGACCCCTCCTTCTTCAAATCCGCCGGCGCCAAATTCACCAGCACCTTCCCTTCCGGAAAAACATATCCCGAATTAAAAAGTGCCGAACGTATCCGATCCATCGCCTCCCGCACCGCCACATCCGCCAACCCCACAATCGTCGGCTTGAGCGCCTCCCCCATCGCCCCCTGCACCTTCGAATTCAAATCCACCTCCACCTCGCAACGCAACGCATCAATCCCCCGCAACACAAATGAATGCACTTTCGCCAGCATAGTTGTCCACTCCCAAATAGACCACGAACCCCCGGTAGCGTCCATCAGCGTCCGAACTCTGTCAAGCCAAACCCCTCGCCCCCGGTGCCTGTAGTCCAAACTCGCAGTCCAAGCGTTAGAGCAGTTGCCAAAAATATTTCACATATGGACTTGCGCGAATGCGAATAATGTGTTCTAGTGGCGGGCATGGCACGGAAGCCCACTATGCCCAACGGCGAGAACTGCTCGCTCCTTGAACTCGAAACCGCCGCCCACT
>JBBRWV010000111.1:0-12715 GCA_038248985.1 Phycisphaerae bacterium | reverse complement strand
GGCGGCTAGTTTTTTCATGTCGGAGGGGAAGGATTTGGGGAGAGGCTGCGGGGGTTTGGCGCGGAGGATTTGGTGTTCGGGGTTGCGGCGGAGGGGATCGGCGGCGAGCCATTTTTGGCGGAGGAGGGTGCGCTGGCAGCCGTGAATTATTTGCTGAATGGTGAGGAGCATTTCGGCGCGGAGGATGTCGGCGTCGTCGCGGAGGAGGTCGGATTTTTCGAATTGTGAGAGGAGTTTTTCACACAGGGAGACGATGCGCGGAAGTTTTTGCGGATCGGCACGATTGACGTAGTTGGCAAAATCCCATTTTTCGCGAAGCATGTACCATTCGAGGGCACCGTTGAAGCGCTGCCAGCCGATGCGTTCGTAGGTGAGGCCGAGTTCGTAGGCGAGGGTGGCGAACTGGGCGGCGGGGTCGTTGAAGAGATGGAGGGAGGCGGCCTGGAGGAAGGGTTGGAGGGCGCGATCGGCGGTGCGGGAGCCTTCGGGGAATACACCGGTGGACCAGTCGGGTTTTTGCGTGCTGGCGGGGTTGGGGACGGAGGCGAGGTTCCAACTGGCGGCGGCGGAGTAGGCGTAGGAGGTGAGGGAGACGGCGAGGAATTGCTGGTGGCCGATGTCGCCCCAGTCGGTGTTGAGGAGGCCGACGGCACCGTGTTTGAGGCCGGCTGTGGCGGCGGCGTGGATATTGCCGAAGGCGTTGCGGGTGCGCGAGGCGAGGGTGAGCCAGGAGCTGGTGCCGGGGCAGACGTAGAAGGAACGCGTGGACGGAGTGGAGGGCGAGGAATCGGACGGGGCGGAGGGCGCGAGGCGTTGAGCGAAGAGGGCACAGTGGGTGTCGAAATCGTGGTGGGCTTCGTAACCCCATTCCAGCAGCGTGGCGTCTTCAGGGAGTTGGGACAGCAGATCGGGATGGTTGAGGATGATGTCGCCCCACATCTGGATGCGGCGGCCGTGGGTTTTGGCGAGGGAGTTGCAGTAGTTAATCCAGTCGACGTACATTTGGCCGGTGCCGATTTTGGCGGCGCGTTTCTTGGAGCGGCCCTTGCCGAGGTCCCAGGATTCATCGCAGCAGATGTTGAAGGCGGGGCTGGTGAAGTTGGGGAGGAATTCGTCGTACATGTCTTTGAGGAGTTGCTGGGCCGCGGGGTCGGTGGTGCAGAGAGTCCAAGGGACATCGCACCAAGTGGGGATGTCGTCTTTTTGGAGATCGGCGGGTTCGGCTTCGGAGAGATGGCGGAAGGCGGGGCGACGGAGGATTTTTTCGAAGTGGCCAAGGGAGGTGAGTGAGGGGATGAAGTCGATATGGCGGGCGCGGCAGGCGGCGTCGAGGGTGAGCATTTCTTCGGCGGTGAAGGGGGTTGTGTCATCGTACATTTGCGGGTGCTTGCGGAATTCGAAGTTGTTTTCGACGTAGAGTTGGAGCTCGTTGATTTTCAGGCCGGCAAGATCGTCGATGAGTTGGAGGAGGGTTTCGAGGGTGGGGACTTTGCCGCGGGCGCAATCGTGGTAGACGCCGCGGTGGGGGAAGTCGGGATGATCGTCGATAGTGAGGCAAGGCAGTTTGAGGGGTTTTTTGCGGGCGGCGTAGGCGGTTTGACGGAGGATCTGGGTGAGAGTCTGGAAGGCGTAAAAGGTGCCGGCAGGCGAGCGGGCCTGGATGTCGATGCCGGATTTGCTGATGATGAGACGATAGGCTTGCTCGTGGGGGAGGGTTTCATCGATGTGGGTGCGGAGTTCATGGGAGGGGGTGACGGATTCAGGTGAGACGATGACTTTGGCGGCGGTGGTGGCGAGGATGGCGAGATCCTGGGCGAAACGCTCGGCGGCGAAGATGTGTTTGGCGGCGGGAGCGGGGCCGAGGAGGATGTGGAGTTCGGGGGGGAGAAGGAAGTGGCCGCCGGTGAAGCGGAGGGATTTTGGGGCGGGGAGGAGGTGGAGGGTGGGCATGAGAGCTCCGGTGGATGGAGGGTTGGGCGGATGAAATTGAAGAGGGGAGTTTGGACGCTTGCGAAGGCGAATGCAAGCGGGGAGGCGGCAGGGGGATGCTTTGACGGATCAGAAATGTGAGGTGGGAGACGTGGTCAGCCGGCGGAGGCAATGCGGATAGGGAGGCGGGTGACGAGCGATTGCAGGCGGGTACGTTGCTCTTGGATGCGTTGAGAAATGGCGACATGCCGGGGGGCGGCGGTGATTTGGGCACGCATGGCGGCGGAGACTTCCCTCATGATCGAAGAGTTGTTGAGCCAGGCGTCATGGTTTTCGATGATGGTTTGGACGCCCATGGAGCCGGGGGTGGCGGCGAGTTGCTGGAAGATGGCTTTGGAATCAGAAAGAGTTCGCATGTAAGAAGTATGGCATTTGTGGAGCGGGGGTCAAGAAAATTCTCCATTATGGGCCTGGGGACGCGGAGAATGTTGGCAAGAAGATGGCTGGGGCAGGTGAGCCTGAGGCGAAGGGAGCGTATACTGAGGTGCTATGTCAAAAATGTCCCATAATCGTAAGCAGGCGGAAGCATCACGGGCACCGCATCCGCCGCAGCAGAAGCAGTCGCAGGGGGCGGCGAAGGGGGGCGGTGTGGATTCGCATAAATTGGCGCCGCGGATACAGAATCGGCGGGCGTATTTTGATTATTCGATCTTGGACAAATTGGAGGTGGGGATTGAGTTGGTGGGGTCGGAGGTGAAGTCAGTACGGAAGGGGCAAGTGCAGATGGCGGGGAGCTTTGCACGCATTCGGAACGGCGAAGTGCAGTTGATGGCGACGCATATCGAGGAGTATATCGAGGCGAATCAACTGAATCATGACCCGACGCGGACGCGGCGGTTGTTGCTGCACAAGCGAGAGATTCGGCGGTTGGGGCAGTCGCTGGCGAAGAATCAGGGGGCGACGCTGATCCCGCTGGAGTTTTATTTTCGACGGGGGTTTGTGAAGGTTTTGCTGGGGCTGGCGATTGGTAAGAAGCAGTTTGATAAACGGGCTTCGATCAAGGAGCGGGAGGATAAACGGAATATTGCCAAGGTGATGAAACAGAATCGATGAGGGGGATTTTGGTTCATTCGTTGATTTGTTCAGTGGCCACAAAGGCGACGAAATGGGGGTGGGGTGTTGAACTGGGATTTGGTTTAGAGGCGCGAGGGCTGGAGAGTGAGTGACGAGGACGCGGGCGGGTGGGATCGCGCATTGGGGGAGGATTGGGGGTAAAATTTGGGGGCTGGAGAGTTCTACAGGAAGACACGAGTGAATAAGCCGTCGAAGCTGCGAGTGTGGATGGGTGTGGTGCTGATTCTGGGGGCGGTGGCGGCGGCGTTTTGTCCGGCGCTGAACGGGCGGGCGGGGTTTGTGTGGGATGATGATCTGTATGTGACACAGAATGCGAGTTTGCAGAGCGCGGAGGGGTTGGCGGCGATATGGACGTGGGGGCCGATGTGGATGTGGAATGCGAAGACGGTGAATGCGACGCCGCAGTATTATCCGATGACGTTTACGACGTTGTGGCTGGAGAGCCAGATGTGGGGGACGGGGCAGGCGCTGGGGTTTCATATTACGAATGTGATTTTGCACGGGATGTCGGCACTGTTGCTGTGGGCGATTTCGTATCGGTTGCGGTTGGGGGCGGGAGTGGCGTTGGCGGCGGCGCTGTTGTTTGCGGTGCATCCGGTGCAGGTGGAATCGGTGGTGTGGATCGCGGAGCGGAAGAATACGCTGGCGATGTTTTTTATGCTGGGGGCGGCGCTGATGTATGTGAAGTGGGCGCGGTTGGATGAGGAGGAGGAGAGGTCTCGGGAGGCAGAGGGCGGCGGGAGGAACGGGGCTTTTTTCCGGATGTTTGAGGTGCTGTTTGTGCTGGCGCTATTGAGCAAATCAGTGACGGTGATGTTGCTGCCGGCGCTCTTGGTGGTGACGTGGTATGTGCGGGGGCGGGTAAAATGGCGGGACTGTGTGCAATTGGCACCGATGTTTGTGGTGGCGTTTTTGATGGGGTGGATGACGTCGCGGATCGAGCGGGAGGTGGTGGGCGCGAGCGGAGGGGATTGGGAATTGAGCGTGGGGGAGCGGGTGCTGGTGGCGGGACGGGCGGTGGTTTTTTATGCGCAGAAGCTGGTGGCGCCGGTGCATCTGACGTTCATTTATGAGCGGTGGACGCCGGACACGGGGAGTTGGAGGTGGTGGCTGATGCCGGCGGGGGTAGCGGCGGTGGTGGGGAGTTTGGCGTTATTGGCGAAGCGGATTGGA
Organism: Phycisphaerae bacterium; assembly: GCA_038248985.1. GTDB lineage: Bacteria > Planctomycetota > Phycisphaerae > WQYP01 > WQYP01 > JBBRWV01. The sequence continues at coordinate 8,479 of JBBRWV010000111.1, read as the reverse complement.
CGGGGGGCGTTGGCGGGCGTGGGGATATTTTTGGTGATGCTGATTCCGGCGTCGGGATTTTTTGCGTTTTTTCCGATGCGGTACAGTTTTGTGGCGGACCATTTTCAATATTTCGCGTCGATCGGGTTGATCTCGCTGATCGTGGGGGCGGGCGGGTGGGTTGTACGGAAGATTGTGCGGGGCGAGGGGCCGAGGTGGGTTGCGGGGGCGAGCGTGGTGGCGCCGCTGGCGGTGGTGCTGGGACTTTTGACGAACGCGCAGGCGCGGTTGTATCGGGATGAGGAGACGCTGCTGCGGGACACGGTGGGGAAGAATAAGCAGTGTTGGATGGCGTACGGGAATCTGGCCGTGATTGCGCGGTTGAAGGGGACGAACGATGGAATGGAGGCGGCGGAGAGTTTGTATAAGCAATCGCTGGAGCTGAAGCCGAGTCATGTGCAGACCTACAATGGGTTGGCAACGCTGTATTTGTCGATGGGGAAAAATGGGGAGGCGGAGAAGATGCTGGCGGAGGGTTTGGCGCGGGCGGAAGAAGCGCGAAGAAGGTATCCGAAGGCGAAAGAGACGCGGAGCAATTTGACGATGATGCGGAATACGCAGGGGAGCTTGTGGATGACACAGGGGCTGAATGGGCAGGCGCTGGCGATGATGGAGGAGGCGGTGAAGGATGATCCGGAGAATGCAACGAGTTGGAACAATCTGGGGAATGCGTATGCGATGTTGAAGAGGCCGGAGGAGGCGATCGAGGCGTATCGGGCCGCGATCAACTTTGAGCCGAACAACGCGGTGACGTTTGCGAACATGGGAGGGCAGCAATTGGAGAAGAAGCGGTTTTTAGAGGCGACGCGTTATTTGGAGCGGGCGGTGCAATTGAAGCCGGATTTTGCGGCGGCGTGGAATAATCTGGGGACGGCGTACCAGTTTACGGAGCGGAAGGAGAAGGCGCTGAAGGCGTTTCGGCTGGCGATCGATTTGGATCGGAAGAACCCGGGGTATTACTACAATCTGGGGCAGGCCTTCATGAAGGATTTTCGGGAGCGGGAGGCGGCGGCGGCGTTTGGGACGGCCCTGTTGTTGAATCCGCAGTTTGCGGATGCGGCGGCGGCGCTGGCGGAAGTGCGGTCAATGTCGACGGATGTGAAGGTGCGGAATCCGGAGCAGGGGGTGGATTTTGCGCGGCTGGCGGTGGAGTTGTCGGAGGGGAAGAACATCACGTACCTAGAGATGCTGGCGCAGGCGTTGGGGCAGGCGAAGCAGTTTGAAGAAGCGGTGGAGGTGATGAAGCAGGCGATCATTCTGGCGGGAGCGCAGAATTATTCGAGCGGGGAGATGCAGGCGATGGAGCAGCGTTTCCGGCAATACGTGGTGATGCAGGCGGAGGCGTCGTCGCGGGTGATGAGGCTGCAGGAGGGGCCGGCGACGACGGAGCCTGCAACGATGCCAACAACGGAGCCGGCGACGATGCCGAAGTGGATGCTTATTCCGGACGAGATTCCGCAGTAGTTTTTTTGAAGCGCGTTTTGGTTTGAGAAATTGCATGAGCGTGATGGCGTACAAGATTGCGGTGCTGGTGTATGTGTTTAATGACCAGGGGAAGACACTTTTGCTGCGGCGGAAGAAGTTTCCGAACAAGGATTTGTATTCGCCGATCGGGGGAAAGCTGGAGCAGGGGACGGGGGAGTCGCCGTATGGCTGTGCGCTGAGGGAGATTGAGGAGGAGATTGGGGTGGCGTTGACGCTGGAGGATATTCATTTGCTGGGGATCGTTTCGGAGAAGGGGTACGCCAACGGGGCGGCGGGCGGCGCGGCTGCGGGATCGAATCCGTCGAGTCACTGGTTGATGTTTTGTTTTGAGGTGATGCGGCCGCTGAATTTCGCGGGGCGGGAGATGGAGGAGGGGGTGCTGGAGTGGCTGGATCCGATCATCGTGGAGAAGCTGGAGATACCGAAGACGGACGTGGAGGTGATCTGGCCGCTGGTGCGGGAGTATTCGACGATGTTGAACGCGGGGCGGCGGCGACACGAGTCATTTTTTTCGGTGCATATTGACTGTACGGATGCAGAGCAGTTTGTGGTGACGCAGGAGCATCCGCGGGGGCGGTGACGTGTTAGTTTTGGACGGCGCGGCCGTTGTTGTTGGGGAGGTTGACGGAGCTGGCGGCGACCTTGCGATAGCCGAGTTGCTTGACGATTTCGAGGACTTCGGTCCAGGAAGGGAAGGGGCGCTTGTTGAGGCGTTTGTAGGTGTCGACGGCCATCACGAATTCGAATTGTTCATCGGTCATCTCGCCTTCCTCGGCAGAGCGGCGGTCGTCATTGCGGCGGCGACCGGGTCCACGGCGGCGTTCGAGGCCGGTGGGGGCTCCAATGTCGAGCACGCGGCGGTCGAGGCCGGCGCGACGGTCTACGACGGTCTGGCGGCGTTCACCGGCGACGTAGGCGGCATCGGACTGGCGGCGGTCGGTTTGGGGTTCGAGGGGGGCTGTTGGCGCAGCGGGGGAGCCGTTGTCGAGAGTGACAGGATCGACAGGGGTGGCCGCGCCATGGATCGTAGCGCCGACAGCAAACTCAGGGGGATTATTTTTGGTCATGTAAGGACTCCGCTGGGCTGTACCCGGAGGTCGCCGCCCGCGGCGGCACACACAGCCAAGCGGATCAGCGGTTATTCGTCTTCGTCTTCGTCATAGAAGATGTCGTCGTCATCGTCGTCGAGTTCGTCATCGGCGAACTCTTCTTCAAAGTCTTCTTCATCCTCTTCTTCATCGTCGAAGTCGTCGTCTTCATCGTCGTCGATGTCATCATCGTCGTCTTCGGCTTCGTCTTCCTCTTCCTCATCGTCCAATTCACCTTCCTCCTCCACATCCTTGCGGCGTTTCGCAAGAATGGTGAGAGCGAGGTGGAGGGAATCGGCGGAGACGGAGACAAGGAGGCCGTGTCCTTCGGCGGGACCGGTAATAGCGCACTCAATGCCGGCTTCGCGGAGGATGCGGGCGACAGCTGCGGCATGTCGGGGGTGGGTGGAGAGGAGGGCGGTATCGCCGGGGCCGTGGGTAGCCAGGTTTTTGAGGGTTGGCATGAGCATCTGTCGTCACTCCTGAGCATCGAATGCGAGGGTTATCGGAGCGGTTTGTGAAAAAAACTCCCGCGACGCCATCGCTTGCGTCGCGAATCGTGAGATGGACCCCATCGGCCCTTCGTCGGCGGTACCTTACGCACATTTTGCAACAAGTCAATCGTGCGGGGACAAAATTCATGAGGGGCAGTTGCGTGGGGGGACGGGAGGTCTCTACACTGCAGCGGAATTGGCCGGCGGGGCCATGGAGAAATACTTCGCGAGGGAGCAGATTATGGGCACAAAGAAGGCGACGAGCGGGAGCAAAAGGGCGGTGGGGCGCATCGCGATTTTTCCGGGGACGTTCGATCCGATCACGCTGGGGCATCTGGATATTGTGGATCGCGGGCGGAAGATTTTTGATGAAGTGATCGTGGCGATCGGGAAGAATCCGGAGAAGGATGCGATGTTTCCGCTAGAGGAGCGGCTGGAGATGATTCGGAAGCTGGTGAAGCACCATCGGAATGTTTCGGTGGAGGCATATTCAGGACTGACGGTGGAGTTTGTGAAGCGGCGCGGGGCGGTGGCAATATTGCGGGGATTGCGGAACATGACGGACATGGATTTTGAATCGCGCATCGCGCTGACGAACCGGCGGGTGGCGGATGTGGAAACGATCTTCATCATGACACGGGAGGATTTTGGATATACGAGCTCGTCGCTGATCAAGCAGATCGTGACGCTGGGAGGGGATCCGCGGCGAATGAAAGGGATGCTGCCGAAGTCGGTGATCGATCGATTGATTTATTACCGTGATCGGAAGTTGGGGGCGTTTGCAAAGACGCCGACGGATTCACAGGCGTTGTCGACGTGAGACGAAAAAAAATACCAGCCCGGTCGAGGAACTCGAGCGGGCTGGCGGATTTTTGCGGGGGGAGGGCGGAGCAGATCAGGGATTTTCGGGGGCGACCGGAGCGGAGACGTTGGGAGGCTCGGTGCCGGTCTGCTGGGCGTTTCCGCCGGTGTTGATGAGGCCCAGCGCGCCGAGGGAGTGGAAGGCGGAGAACCCGCAGTTACGGCAGATCATGGCGGCCATGGGCATGGAGGTGCCGGGGAATTTTACCTGGCCGGAGACTTCATAGACGGGGACGGAGATGGGGACTTCGTGAACCACCCACTGGTTCTTTTTGCACATGGGACACTCGCCGGTGAGGCCCTTGGTTTGAAGGGTCTGAATGACTGCTGCGGCGTAATTTTCGAAGACTGCCATGTATCGCTCCTTGGGGTGGGGACAAAAATAAAACACCGGCGGAAATCCGCCACAACCGAAGTGGGCCGTAATGAAATTTCGGCCATAAGGTGGGGAAACTTTAACCTTCATCGGTAGTTTTATCAACTATCGAGATAATGTAATTGAGGGGAAAGGAAAAAGGATGGGGAGGGTGGACGAGGTCTAGACCCAGAGCTTCATGCGGACCCAGTTGACGAGTTTGTGGGTCCAGAGCCAGGCGTAGCGGGCTTCGCCGACATCCACGCGGGCGATGCCTTCCATACCGGGTTTGAGCCATTGGGGGACGTCAGAATGGACGAAGCGTACGCGGACCTTGTAGACATTGTGATGCTGGTTGACTTCGGCGACAGGGTTGATGCGTTCGACGATAAAATTGAGTTTTCTGCCGGGGTAGCTGGAGGCAGCAAGTTCGCCGGGGTAATTGATGCGCAGTTCGGTGATCTGATCCTCGGGGACGGAGAGTTCGGCACGGAGGCCTTCGCGGCGGCCCACTTCGAAGAGTTCATCACCGACTTTGACGCGGGCGCCGATTTTGGGTTTGAGGTCGCCGGCGAAGATAATGCCGTCGATGGGGGCGGTGATGGCGGCGTGGCCGATTTGCCACTGGAGGAGATCAATCTGGGCCTGGGCCTTGGCGGCCTGGGCGAGGGCCATCTGGGCTTCGGCTTCTTTGATGATGCCTTCGCGGCGGGCCATTTTTTCCTGCTGGAAGGCGGTGTCTTTTTCGGCGAGGGCACCGGCGAGGCGATTGAGGAGTTCGGATGTGTCGAGCGTGGCGAGGACGGTGGACGGGCGCGGGGGCAGCAAGGAGACGAGGGGCGCGGCGGCGAGGGCGTCAAAATCGGCACGGGTGGCCGGGGTGAAGACGAGATCACCAACCTGCACGTTAACGGTGCGAAGGATGGCATCGTAGGGGGCGGAGAGGACCTGGCGTTCGGTGGGTTCGACGATGAAGGGGGCTTCGACGCGGTAGGTGCCGTCGACGAACAGGGCGAAGGCCAGGAGTGCGAAGACGGCGATGGCGATGACCTTGGTCCAGGTGTGCTTGGTGCCGACGACCCAGGCGAGGCTTTTGCGGGTTTCGCGTGCGGCCTTGGCACCGATCCATTTATCCTGTTCGTAGAGATCAGCGAGGCGTGCGGTCATGAGATCGCAGATGAGGCGGAGGGTTTCGATTTCGCCGGGGGCGAAGGGGCGGTCGGCCTTGCGTTCAAGGGTGAGGACGGCGAGGACGGCACCATCGCGGCGGAGGGGCAGGCTGGTGATGGCGCTGGGCCCGTGCTGCTGGGCGAGTTTTTCGGTGGAGCGGGAAACGTAGGAAGCGTCGCGGACGGGGGGCAGGATGACTTCGATGTCCTGATCGAGGCACTCCTCCATGGCGGATTCGATGTCCTGAACGAGTTGCATGTGGCGGGTGATTTTTTCGGTGTGGGAGAGGGCTTGCAGGCAGACGTAGCGATTGCGCAGGAAGCCAATGCCGACGCGTTCAGCGGAAAAGCGGGTCGCCAGTTCGTTGCAGAGAGCCATAGCCGCGGCGAGGAAGCGTGCGGGGGTGTTGATCGCGGCGAGGGTTTCCATGGCGGCCTTGAGGCGGTCGAGTTCGGTGCCGCGGCGGGCCAGTTCCTGCTGGAGTTCCGCGAGGACTTTTTCATCCACCAGCACTTGCTGAGCACGGCTGGGATTCATGGGGATGGTCACATTATAGGTAGACATAGTTCTCCACTTTAACAGAATTCCCACACGAAATGAATTGGCCCACGGTAAGTTATCCCCCCCACGGTTTTCGGGGTTATTGCCGGGGCGGTGCGACGGGCGTGAAGCGGACGCTGACGCGTTCGCCGGCAGGAGTTTTTTTGTCGTTGGGGATTTCAATGCGGACGAGGATGGTTTCGCTGGCGGAATCGGCGACGGAGGCGATGTGGACGATTTTACCGTCGCGGGTTTGGCCGTCGGAAAATTTCACCTGTGCGGCTTGATCGATTTTGAGTTTTTTGGCTTCACTGAGGCGGACGGGGGATTCAACCCAGAGGGGATCGATCTTAACGATGCGCATGACCTTGCTTTGTTGATCGACGCCTTCGCCTTCCTTGACGAGCAGGGTTTCGATGATGCCGTCGAAGGGGCTGTAGAGGGTGAGCCGCTCCACGGTGGCCTTGGTTTGCTCATACTTGCGGCCGTCCTGGTCGTGTTCGAAACGGGAGATTTTGAGATTGGCTTCGGCAATGGTGACTTCGAGCTTGGAGTTGTCGATTTCAAAGCGGGTGGCGACGCCGGTGTTTTTTAATTTTTCATAATCGATTTTTTTCTGAGCGAGGATGGCGACTTGGGCTTCGACCTTGGTGGCGTCCTGGGCTTTAAAGCGGTCGAGTTCGAGGGCGGCGGTTTCTTCACGGCTGTCCATCTTGATGACGAGTTGGCCTTTTTGACGATGTCGCCTTCTTTGACTGGGACGGAATCGATGCGGCCGGGACGGGCGAAGGAAAGGGTGACATCCTGGCTGGGTTTGGAGATACCGGCGAATTCTTCTGGGGCTGGGGCGGGCGCGGGGACATCGGCGGCGCACAGGACGGCAGAAAGTGCGAGAAGGCAGGTGAAAGCGAGCGGTTTGAGAGTCATGGTGGCTCCTGTAAAAAAAGTATCGAGCGTCAAGTTTCGAGGGTATTGGTGCGAAATTCAAGGGGGCGGAGTCAGGCAAATTGCACTGTGTTTTTTATTTTCCGGTGGTGCGATCCCAAGTCCAGTCGACATCGGGGTTTTTGGAGAACGTACCGGCGGCTTGCATGAGGCAGTCGTGACAGACAAAAGTTTCGGGATCCTGTGGGCTGGGCCAATAGCGGAGTGAGCCGGGGATGTTGAAACGCTGGCAGAGGGTGCATTTAAATTTTTCGAGGGTGGTGATTTGGTTGGGGAGGGCGGTTTTGAGGCAGGCGAGGCAGATGATGGAGCCGAGGTGGCCTTCCATCATGGCTTCCTGGCCGTCCCATTCGCGGCGGCAGAAGTCGCAGAGGAGGATGATGCCGTCAGGATCGTGGCGTTGCATGGAAGGCTCCGGGACGTCAAGGAACGACACCGGCGAGCGACAATCGCGGGGCCGGTGGGGAGCGTTATATACCATAAGAGTGGGAGGGAGGGGAAGTTAGGTGCCGTAGCCTTTGGCGGGGCCGACGGTCCACTTGGCGGCGAGGGCGGGGAAGATGAAGAGGGCCATCCAGAAGAGGGCGAGGAGGAAGCGGTCGATGTGGATGCCGCGTTCGATGGCGAGCCAAGGGCCCCAGACGAGGAGGGAGAAAATAGCGCCGGTGATGATGGAGTTGATCCAGTGGTGGGAGTGGAGGTTCACGGGGGAGTGGTCGGCGCGGACTTTGAGGCCGACGAGGAGGAGGGAGGCGGCGACGAAGGCGAGGCCGATGATGAAGACGAATTTTTGCGCAAGTTGAGTGATGACCGTGGGTTGGAAGGAGGCGACGGCGTCGTTGTTGAAGAAGATGATGGTGGAGAGGTTCATGCAGAGGCCCATGAAGATGGTGCCGATGGCGAAGCCGGCGAGGGTTTTGGGGATGAAGGCGAGTTCGGCATCGTCGCCGGAGTGGTAGCTGAGGAGCATGGGAGTGGCCGGGGCGGTCAAGGCGGCGGCGGTTGTAAGTACTTTATTTACAGGGTGTTCCATATCGCGCCAGAGTTTTTCGGGGGGTTCGGTGACGGCTTGATCGTGGTAGGCGTGGCCTTGGCGGTCGAGTTTTATTTGGGGGAGGCCGACGTTTTTGGTGTCGGGGCCGAGTCCGAGGGCATCGAAGAGGGGGTGGTCGAGGATCAGGGGCATACGGGGGCTCCTAAGCTATTGATGCGCATAGACTTAAGGGACGGGGGAAGATCAGGTTGTGAAGGGGATTTAAAGCGTTCAACTCGGCGGGACTCGAGTGCGTGGCCACGGAGTGTTATATGCTCGATAGAGGGGCAAAAGTAAAGTCAAAATTTGACTGTAAGTCATTATTTTTAAAGGAGTTGTGAAATTCGTCACAGGGACGATTTTTACAATAGATTGTGATTTATCTCACATAGTGATGCTGGGGTTTCCGGACGGAGCGCGCCGGGGTGGAGCAAGATGGGGGCGAGGGTGTTTCGGCGTGTTATGGAGG
>JBBRWV010000110.1:0-12870 GCA_038248985.1 Phycisphaerae bacterium | reverse complement strand
GGTCTCAAGAGACAGGGGGAACTGTCTACGAAAGACACGAAAGACGCGAAAATTGGATTGGGTCTTTGGGATGACGCGACGAGGTTAACATAACCACGAAGCGTTCCTGCGCGCGTCGGGGAGTTTTTTTTACCACGAAGGTACGAAGGGGGCGGGGGGAGGACCAAGACTGTAAAATGATTGCAGCAAGTTTTCTCTTGCCGAAGTGATGCGGTGCTCGGCGAGAGCTTGCCGGAGGCTGACAGGGGCATTGTGGTAATATAGGATGCTGTTGAAACACATCATGACGGAGAAGGACCATGGCAGTCAGAGCATTGCAGGCGCGGATTGAATGTGATCGGGAGGCGCTAGCGCATCTTTGGCGGACACATCGCGTGTTCAACGAACGATTGCCCAAGGTGCTTTCGATTCTGTTCAAGATGCGGCGCGGCGAGTGCGAGGGGACGAAAAAGGAACGCGATCTATATCAGCGAGTTGGAAAATTCATCACGAATTATTCCGCACAGAACGCGGACTATCTGATGAATTCTATCAGCATGAAGGGATGGAAGCAGGACAGTGCAAAAAAGTACAAGATTAAAACAAAGAATGCGGCGGGAGAATTGATCGAAATATCGGGGGAGAGTTGGGCGGATGAAGCGGCGATTCTCTCACAGCGAGGCAGACTGCTTTTTGATAAAGAAGAACTGGCTGGGGATCTTCCCGGATGCCTGCGGCAGATGCTCAATCGCGAGTGCGTCGCCGTCATCAGCGGGCACGACGAGCTGGTCGCCAATTGGGAAAAGGCGCACGAGGAATGGATCAAAGAAAAAGCAAAATGGGAGGGTGCCGACGAGCACAAGAAGTACCTTGCGCTACGACCGAAGTTCGAAGGCTTTGAACAATCATTCGTTCCTGGGACGGAGCGCCCACACGGTAAGGCGGGGAAGCGGCGGGGGCGGTGGCATCTCTATTTAGACTGGCTGAGGCAGAATCCGGACCTGGCTGCATGGCGCGGCGGGGCGGCGACCATTCAAGAAATATCGCCCGAAGCAAAGGCGCGGGTTCGCAAGGCCAACCCGTGGAAGACGCGATCTGTGGAGGCGGAGGAATTCTGGAATAGTAATCCGGAACTCAAGGAACTGGATCGGCTGCACGGGGACTACGAACGGGAGTTTGTGCGACGACGTAAGACCAAGAAAAACGTGGACGGATTCGATCATAGGCCCACTTTTACCTTGCCGCACGCGATACATCATCCGCGATGGTTTGTGTTCAATGCGCCGCAGACAAATCCGGCGGGATATCGGGAGTTGGTGTTGCCTTCGGGTCCGGGCGAGAGGGGCAGCATCGACCTGCAACTCCTAAAGGGTGAAAAAGACAGCGAAGGGAAGTGCCCGGCAGATTGGGTACGGCTGCGGTTTCATGCGGATCCGAGGTTATCGCAGTTTCGGCGGGTACAAAAAACGAAGAAGGTGAATCGAGGAAAGGCAAAGGGGCAAACCAAGAGCGCGGAGGGCTACGAGTTTTGCGATCCGCATCTGCATATTTGGCGACCGGCGGAAATAAGTGGTGCCAAGCTCATTTTTCGCAATCTGCAGTTCAATGCGGATGGGTCGCTACTTTCGGGTACGCCCTATCTGGTGTTTGCATGTAGCACGGACGACCTGCCATTGACCGAACGGGCGAAGAAAATTGAATGGTCGGACACGGGTGAACTAACCAAGTTGGGCAAAGCGCGGAAATCACGAAAACTACCGGAGGGATTAGTCGCGTGTGCCGTCGATTTGGGATTGCGGCACGTGGGATTTGCGACGTTGTGTGTCTATGAGAATGGGAAGCCAAGGGTTTTGCGGTCACGGACACTGTGGCTGGATGGTGAAGCGGGTGGGCCGGACTTGGGAGCGATAGGTTTGCACAAGCGAACCATCCGGCAGTTGCGGCGGCAACGTGGCAAGCCGGTGGAAGGCGAAGAATCGCACCTGGAGCTACAGGCGCACATAACAAACATGAGCGAGGACCGATTCAAGAAGGCGGCACGAGCGATACTTAACTTTGCATGGAATGTGGACGGGGCCTGCGCCAAGGAGTCCGCCGCCTACCCACGAGCCGACGTGATTGTTCTGGAGAAATTGGCGGGCTTCATTCCGGATGCGGAGCGAGAACGCGGTATTAACAGGGCGTTGGCGTCATGGAATCGCGGTCAATTGGTGACGCGCCTCAAGGAAATGGCGATCGATTGTGGGTACAAAGGGCGCGTGTTTGAAGTTCACCCGGCGGGGACATCGCAAGTGTGCTCGAAGTGCGGGGCTTTGGGGCGGCGCTACTCAATTGCGCGTAGCGAACCAAGCCGAGGATTGGATATTCGCTTTGGTTGGGTGGAGAAGTTGTTTGCGTGTGCAGGGTGCGGGTATCACGCCAATGCCGACCACAATGCTTCGGTTAATCTTCACCGCGCCTTTTTTGAAGGCAACAACGCCATGGCGCGATTTTTCGCATGGAAAAATGAAAGCGAAAAGCAGAAGCGTGAAATAGTCGCGGCATTGGAGCGGGATCTACGAGACCCTTTGCGGAAACTGCATCGCTGTCCACCCTTTGATATGGAAACGCCTTTTTGATTGCATTTCCGCCGTGGCGCGGTAGCATCCTTCGCGTGGAGTATGGCGGGGTAACGACCGTCCGCTGGCGAGCTATAGGCTGGCCGGTAGCCACGAAAGCACTGCGTTTGAGTGTCAATACATGCTGATCCTACGGCGCTTGCGCCTATGGGAGCTTGACAAGATGGCGGGCTTGCCCCGTCTGCGGCGGCGTGGACACGCAGTGAGTTGATTCGTTCGCTTGGGATCTTTGACAAGTCGGGTTGCGAGCGTGTTGGTGCCGCAGGGGGGTGCCGGGGACGCTCGCGGCGTTGCAACCATTGGCAGAGCCGATACCTGCACGCCGGGCCCTTGAAGGAAACGCCGTGACTTTGCGCAAAACCATGTCTCACTCGCCAGCGGCCTCGCAAATGGCCGTAGTTTCAAGGGTTGCGAGTGCGGCCAGCGCCCCCCCCGAGCGGCTCGAATCAACTGACACTTGAGTTGTTTGCAGGAGTTGACGCCGCCGAAATGAGCGCCCCCCCCCGAGCGGCTCGAATCAACTGACACAGTCACTCAAAGAAAACTCGGAACGTCTGGGCAGAGCGCCCCCCCCGAGCGGCTCGAATCAACTGACACTTCGTACCCGCCGCTCCCTGGATACCGTGTCGGTTATCCCATGTTTTCGCCGGATCGACGATGGCGTAACCGTGAATCAGCACATTGCGAAAACCCATGATGGCGCGCCAATCGGTTATGGAAGTGGCCGTGGAGGGGTCAATTTTGTGGAGCTTGGTAAGGGCTTGGCCAACGATTTCGAAGGCACGTTCAATTGCCATGCGAAGTTGCTTATCAAGGAGGAATAGTTCGTAGGTGCGTCCGGCGGAGGAGTCCGCGATATCCTGAGCGGCAGTTTGCATATCGTGGAGAAGTTTGGGGGTTTCAGGCGGCATAGACCAGCGCACGATGTTGGAAAGAGACTGGGGAAAAATAAGGATTTGCGATGGTTTGAGGTTCCACAAGATCGACAGGGGAGCCCAGGAGGTCTTCGAGATCGAGTTTCAGGCCCATGTAGCGCTGGAACGAACCTTTCCATCCGAGGGGCTCGAATTCGACGAAGAAGTCGAGGTCGCTTTGGTGGGGGATGAAGCTTCCGCGTGCGGCTGAACTGAAGAGTTCAAGGCGGGTGACGCGATGCTTGAGACAGAGCGCCGCGATTTGCGGAAGATGTTGTTCGATGACGGGCAGCATAGATAATCAATATGGGAACGCGTGGGGTGCGAGTCAATAAAGAATGCAGATCGCCATGTTGTTACCGAACAGCCTAAAGGCTGAACAACAAACAGGAGGGGCCGGCGCGCGTCGATTACAACACTTCGGCCATTTCGGGGATAGTGAGCCAGGATTTGAGTTGGTCGGGGGTGTGGCGGGCGACGAATTGGCGGAAGGTTTCTTCGGGGTCGGTACGGTTGGCCTTGTAGGCGTCGACGAGGCCTTTGATGGCGTTTTTGACGTAGTCGGCGGGGACTTTTTTGAGGGTGAGGGAGGCGAAGTGTTGATCGGCACCGAGGGCGCCGCCGAGGAGGATGTTGTAGGCTTCGGTGCCGCGGACGCCGCGGAAGTTGCAGACGACGCCCATGAGGCCGATGTCGGCGATTTGGTACTGGCCGCAGGAGTTGGGGCAGCCGGTGACGGAGACGAAGATGGGGGAATCGATCTGGCATTCTTCTTCGAGGAATTTGAGGATGCCGGCGGCGCGTTGCTTGGTTTCGACGATGGCGAGGTTGCAGAACTGGGTGCCGGTGCAGGAGATGAGGTTGGTGCGCCAGAGAGGGGCGTGTGGGGGAAGGCCGGCGGAGGTGAGTTCGCTCACGAGGGCGTCGACTTTTTCTACCGGGACGTTGGCGAAGATGAGGTTTTGTTTATTGCTGAGGCGGATTTGGGCGCGGTGGTCCTGGCAGTATTTTTCGGCGAGGTTGGCAAAAAGGGCCATTTGATCGGCGGTTATGCGTCCGCGTTCGATGGGGGTGCCGACGTAGTGGAGGCCGGGCTGTTTTTGGGGGCCGGTGCCCATGTGGTCGGTGTGGGGAGCGGCGGGCGGGCCGACGATGGAGTCATCGTGTTCGAGAGTAAAGCCGAGGTCGGCTTCGAGGGTATCGCGGAATTTTTGCCAGCCCCAGTCGGAGATGAGGAATTTGAGGCGGGCGCGGGTGCGTTTTTCGCGGTAGCCGTGGTCGCGGAAGACGTGGGCGATGCCGCGGGCGACGGCGGGGAGTTGATCTTGGCGGACGAAGACGCGGAGTCCCTGGGCGAAGAAGGGGGCGGTGGAGAGGCCGCCGCCGACCATGACGCCGTAGCCGGATTCTTCGAGTCCGGAGGTGGGATTTTTGCGTTTGACTCCGAAGACGCCGATGTCGTTGATTTGGGGTTGGTGGCAGTGGAGGTGGCAACCGGCGATGGCGGATTTGAATTTGCGGGGGAAGTTGGAGAATTCTTTGCCGCCGTCGAGGAACATTTGGTTGATGGCGTGGACGGCGGGTGTGGGGTCGATGATTTCGGCGGCGAGTAGGCCGGCCATGGGGCAGCCGACGACGTTGCGGGGGGTGTCACCACAGGCGAATTTGGAGACGAGTCCGACTTTTTCGAGTCGGGGGAAGATTTCGGCGAAGGATTCGATAGTGAGCCAATGGATTTGGATGCACTGGCGGGTGGTGATGTCGCCGAAGCCGCGGCCGAATTTTTGGGAGATGGCGGCGATCTCCTGCATTTGGGGAGGGGTGAGGAAGCCGTTGGGGATGCGGATGCGGAGCATGAAGTAACCGTTGTTGGGGAGTTGCTGGTAGATGCCGTACCAGCGCATGCGGACGAAGTCTTCTTCGGGGATGGCGGCCTGGCGGGCGGCGTTTTGGAGATCGGCGGGGATGCCACCGGATTGGAGGAAGGCGGCGGTTTTGGATTCGTCGAGTGCGGGGGCGTCTGCCCCCCCCATTTTTCCGTAGCGGAAGATGTCGTTCCAGATGTCGAGGCCGTCTTTGGCCTTTTTGATAGCTTCGACTTTGTTGATTTTGGCACCATCGGGGGTGGTGACGGAGCCTTGTTCGGCGGGCATGTTACGACTCCAGAAAGGGGGTTGCCTAGTGGGTTGGTATGTAATCAACCGGAATGAATCATAGTGATAAATGTCGTAAAAACAAAACCATTGGGCGGTTAATTCATAGAATTGTGATAGGAGATGGATTTGGGGAGGCGATCGGGGTCAGTGAGGGGGCTATTGGGGGGAGGCTGGGTGGGGACTGCAATGGGGGCAGGACTGGCCTTCGGTGTAGAGGGGGGAGGTGAGATCGGCGGAGGAGAGGACGGATTGGCAGGCGAAGCATTGGTGGAGGTCGGCGGGTTGGAGGGAGGAGTTGAGGGCGACGCGTTGGTCGAAGACGAAGCAGTGGCCGTGGAAGTGCGCGGCGCCGCAGTCGGCGAAGTATTTGAGGATGCCGCCATCGAGTTGGTAGACGTCGGTGAAGCCTTCGCGTTCGAGGAGGGGAGCGGCTTTTTCGCAGCGGATGCCGCCGGTACAGAAGGTGACGACGGTTTGATTTTTGAGGGAAGTGGGGAGGCGGGAGATGGTGGCGGGGAAGTCGCGGAAGTCTTCGATGTTGGCGGGGAGGGCGTGGAGGAAGGTGCCGACGTGGAATTCGAAATTGTTGCGGGTGTCGAGGAGGGTGAGAGGGCGGCCTTCATCGAGCCAGGTTTTGAGTTGTTGAGGGGAGATGCGGCGGGAGGTGTGTTGGGAGGGGTCGATGCCGGGGACGCCGAAGGCGATGATTTCGCGTTTGATTTTGACGAGCATGCGGTTGAAGGGGCGGTGGGAGCTGAGGCTCTCTTTGACGGGGATATGTTCGAGGCCGGGGATTTGTCGGACGCGGGCGAGGAGGGCGTCGATGTCGGGGCGTTCACCGGCGACGAAGAGGTTGAGGCCTTCGGTGCTGAGGAGGATGGAGCCGCGGAGATGGTGGAGGGAGCAGAGTTGGGCGAGTTGGGCGCGGAGGTCGGGGAGGTTCTGGAGGGGGGCGAACTGGTAGGCGGCGATGTTGAGGATGAGGGGCATGTATCAAATTTCTAAGGTTCAAGGTTCAAGGTTCAAGGTTTTGGGGGGGGCAGGGGCCAAGGGTCAGGTGAGGGATTTTAGCAGCAATTTTGGGGAGGGACGATGAGGGAGGGGGGATTTTGTAGGGGGAGGGGTGTTGGGCGCTTGAAGTTTGGGGTGGGAACCTTGAAACTTGAGGTTTGCGAAGTGGTTTTTTCTGGCGTAGAGGTGATAAATGCCTGCGTTGCTGAATTCTTCGATACCGGAATTACCTGTGCGTCGGGGGAAGGTGCGGGATGTTTACACGCTGCCGGGGGATTTGTTGTTGATTGTCGCGTCGGATCGGATTTCGGCGTTTGACGTGATTATGCCGACGGGGATACCGGACAAGGGGCGGATCTTGACGCAGTTGTCGAATTTTTGGTTTGAGTTGTTGGGGAAGGGTTTTCGGTTTGAGCATCATTTGGTGGAGACGGAGGCGGGGAGGTTTCCGGGGTTTTTGCGGCCGCATGCGTCGTGGCTGGCGGGGCGGGCGGTGGTGGTGAAGCACACGCAGGTGGTGCCGATAGAGTGTGTGGTGCGGGGGTATATTACGGGGTCGGGTTGGAAGGATTACCAGGCGGGGCGGGCGGTGTCGGGGGTGAAGTTGGCGGAGGGTTTGCGGCAGTGCGAGAAGTTGGCGGAGCCGATTTTTACGCCGACGACGAAAGCGGAGGCGGGGCATGACATGCCGATAGCGTTTGAGGATGCGTGCGGGCAGATTGGGCGGGAGTTGATGATGAAGTGCCGGGATCTGGCGATTGGGTTGTATAGTCGGGCGTCGGACTATGCGGCGGGTCGGGGAATATTGATAGCGGACACGAAGTTTGAGTTTGGGACGCGGGCGGATGTGGATGGGGGGGGGACGCCGATATTGATTGATGAGGCGTTGACGCCGGATTCGTCGCGTTTTTGGCCGGCGGATGGGTATGAGGTGGGGCGTGACCAGGCGAGTTTTGACAAGCAGTATTTGCGGAATTATCTGGAGACGTTGAGTTGGGGGAAGGTGCCGCCGGGACCGGAGTTGCCGTCGGATGTGGTGAGGGAGACCCGGGCGAAGTATGTGGAGGGATATGAGAGGTTGACGGGGAGGACGTTTGCTTGAATGAGTCCACGAGATTAGCTAACCTGATGGCATGACACGCACTTACAACATTCATGAGGCGAAGACGCAGCTTTCTCGGCTGTTGGAGCAGGTGCGGCGGGGGGATGAGGTGTTTATCGCGAAGTCGGGCAAGACGTTTGCGAAGATTGTGCTGGCGGCGGGCAAAGTGAAGGGGAAGCGGATGTTGGGCACGGGGGTGGGGATGGGGCGCGTGGCGGATGATTTTAATGCGCCCGATGCGGAGATTGAGGACGCGTTTTACAGCGGTTCGGTTTTTCCGCCGGTGAAGGCGGGGGAACGGAATAAGAAACGTCGTCGATGAAGATACTGCTGGATACACATGTGTTTCTTTGGGCGTCGCTGGAGCCGGAGCGGTTGACCGTGTCGATGCGGAAATATTTGGAAAATGGGGCGAACGATTTGGTGATGAATGCGGCGAGCGTGTGGGAAATTGGGACGAAGTATGCGATGAAGAAGCTGGACTTGGCGGTGGCGCCGGAGATTTTTGTGCCGCAGCAGGTCGGGTTGTTGGGAATTGAAGTAGCGCCGCTTAGGCTGGAGCATGCGTTACTGGCGCATCAGTTGCCGTGGCATCATCGCGATCCGGTCGATCGCATGATCATTGCGCAGGCGGTGAGCGAGCGTTTGGCGATCATGACGACGGATAGTGCGTTTCAATCTTATGGGGTGCGAATTCTGGAGTGAGGAGTGGGCGGGGTGCGAGGGGATTGGTGGATTGCTCATTTTGGCGTCTTCATCCATTATTAGCTGCATGGCAGACGCATTACCGCTGACACTTTCGACACCGATGCAGTATGTGAAGGGCGTGGGGCCGGCGCGGGCGGGTCAGTTGCTGGCGTTAAATATTCGGACGTGTGGGGATTTGCTTTTTCATTATCCGCGAGACTATTTGACGTATACGGCGGAGGCGTCGATCAAGACGGTGAAGGTGGGGGAGATGGCGACTATACGGGGGATTTTGCTGCAGACGCGGATGATCGCGGTGCCGCGGAAGCCACGGCGGTTTGAGGCGTTGCTGGAGGATGCGTCGGGGTCAGCAGGGGGGCGGTGCGTGTTGACTTGGTTTAATGCGTATGGGTTGGATCAGAAGTTGCAGCCGGGGATGCATATTCGGGTGACGGGGAAGGTGACGGTGTTTCGGGATCGGCCGCAGATTGTGCAGCCGCAGTGGGAGAAGGTGTCGGATGGGGAGTCGGCGGGGCAGACGGGGGAGCGGATTGAGGCGGTGTACCCGGCGACGACGGAGTTGACGTCGGCGGTGATGGGGCGATTGATTGGGGGGTGTTTGGAGGAGTTGGTGGGGCAGGTGGCGGAGTGGTTGCCGGCGGGGCATCTGGCGGAGCGGAATTTTATGACGCGGCGAGAGGCGTTGGTGAAGATCCATCAGCCACGGACGCGGGCAGAGCATATTGCGGCGCGGCGGACGCTGGCGTATCACGAGTTCTTTTTGCATCAGACGGCGGTGGCGTTGAAGCGCTATCATGCGCGGAATTCGAATCCGGCGTTGCCGTTGCGGGTGGATGATGCGGTGGACGGGCGAATACGGGCGTTGCTGCCGTTTACGTTGACGGGGGCGCAGGATCGGGTGGTGGCGTCGATACGGAAAGATTTGGGCGGGGCGAAGCCGATGAATCGTCTTTTGCAGGGGGATGTGGGGAGCGGGAAGACGGTGGTGGCGTTGTATGCGATGTTGGCGGCGGCGGCCACACGAAGGGGTCAGGGGCCAGTGAGGGGTCAGGAAGATGCGAAGGAGAAGGGAGCGGTGGGGCGGGGGGAGGCGTTTGAGGGGCATCAGGCGGCGCTATTGGCGCCGACGGAGATCTTGGCGGAGCAGCATTCGATCACATTGCAGAAGCTGCTGGAGGGGAAGAAGGTGAAGATTGCGTTGCTGACGGGGTCGATGGGGGCGAAGGAGAAGGAGTCGGTACGGAAGCGGCTGGCGGAGGGGTCGATCCATTTGATTGTGGGGACGCATGCGCTTTTGGCGGAGGCGGTGAAGTTTCAGTCTTTGGCGCTGGTGGTGATTGATGAGCAGCACAAGTTTGGGGTGGAGCAGCGATCGGCGATACGAACGAAGCCGATGGAGGCGGGCGGGGGGATGACGCCGCACATTTTGGTGATGACGGCGACGCCGATTCCGCGGACGCTGGCGATGACGGCGTTTGGGGATTTGGACGTATCGGTGATTGATGAATTGCCACCGGGGCGGCAGACGATTCATACGCGGTTGTCGCCGTCGTCGTCGCGGGAGGATATTTATGGGTGGGTGGCGACGCGGGTGAAGGAGGGGGAGCAGGCGTATGTGGTGGTGCCGGCGATTGATGAGAGCGAGTTGGAGTTACGGACGGTGGCGGGGACGCAGGAGGAGCTGCAGAAGGGGCCGCTGAAGGATTTTCGAGTGGGGTTGCTGCATGGTCGGATGGCGACGGAGACGCGGCAGCACATTATGGAGCGTTTTCGGCAGAAGCTGATTGATGTTCTGGTGGCCACGACGGTGATTGAGGTGGGGGTGGATGTGCCGAACGCGACGATCATGGTGATCGAACATGCGGAACGGTTTGGGTTGTCGCAGTTGCATCAGTTGAGAGGGCGGGTGGGGCGGGGGTTGAAGCAGTCGTACTGTATTTTGCTGGGGGACCAGGCGACGGAGGATTCGATTGCGCGGTTGCAGGCGATGGTGAAGCACGCGAGCGGGTTCAAGATTGCGGAGGAGGATTTGAAGATTCGGGGGATGGGGCAGTTGCTGGGGACGGCGCAGTCGGGGAGCACGGATCTGCATTTTGCGGATTTGCTGTTTGATCCGCACTTGCTGCCGATGAGCCGGCGGGATGCGTTTAATACGATTGCGGCGGATCCGCGGTTGCTGGACGCATCGCATGGGGAGTTGCGTAAGGAGGTGTTGGGGAAGTTTGGGGATACGATATCGTTGGCGGATGTGGGGTGAAGATTGGGGATGCGGGAGGCTTGCCGTTGGGGGATTTGTTACAATGGGGGGCGAAGAAAGGGGTGCCCATGACCGTTCTTGACCAGATTGCGCGCGAAGTCAAAGCCTTACCGGCCAAACAACGCCAGGAATCGCTCCTTTATCTCCGTACCATCCGTATTCGGTCCCGTCCGTCGGCTGGTGCAAAGAAGCCTCTTCGCAAAACGCTGGGCAAGGCTCGAACGGCGCTCGATGCTACGAAAGGTATGTGGCGGAACCGTATCGACCTGCCCACCGATACCGTTGAAACCGCCTTGGAGCTCCGTCGGCGAGTGATGCAGCGCAAAACCAATGACTGACTACCTGTTCGACACAACCCTCCTGATTGACCTTTTCCGCGGCGACCCGCGCGCCGACACCTACTTCGCGGGTCTGCCGGACGACACCGGCTTGTTCACTCATGCCATCGTGCAGGCAGAGGTACTGGTTGGCTTGCACAGCACCAAAGAGATGGGCAAGTTCAACCGCCTATTCCGAAAATTTGAACTCCTGCACACGAGCGATGCGGATTCGGCATCGCAGGGCTCACTGCGCTGCGCAGGCTGCATTTTTCTCACAAGGCCGGCCTTCCTGATTGCCTGATCGCCGTAACCGCGCTCCGCCTTGGCCTACCCATCGTGACGATCAATGACCGCCACTTTCGGCTCTTCAGAGGTCTCAAAGTCATTCGTCCGTACTGAGAGGGGGCATCGTGTGTTGGGGCTTTGGTGGTTAGACTACGGCCTTGGTATTGGGATTTTGATGTTTTCGGTGGTGATTGGTCATGGCAGATGCGCTTTTTGCTCCGCAGTTTCTGAAGAAGCTGGAGATGCTCACGCTGGTGGCGAGGAAGTTGTTTCGGGGAGGGGATCGGGGGGAGCGGCGATCATTGTCGCATGGGGCGTCGGTGGAGTTTGCGGATTTTCGGCCGTATGTGCAGGGGGATGACTTTCGGCGGATCGATTGGAACGCATACGCCAAGTTTGAATCGCTGATGTTGCGGTTGTTTGTGGAGGAGCAGGAGCTATCGGTGCATATTCTGCTGGATTGTTCGTTGTCGATGGACTACGGGCATCCGCGGAAGTTTGATTATGCGCGGCGGCTGGCGGCGGCGCTGGCGTACATAGCGCTGGCGAATACGGATCGGGTGTCGTTTACGGCGGTGGCGGTGGATGGGGAGTCGGACACGTATTTGGGTCCGCCGTCGGGGATGATGCGGGGGAAGCACGGGATTTTGCGGCTGATGGAGATGCTGGACGTGCTGAAACCGGGGGGGAAAACAGATTTGAACACTTCGTTGCAGCGCTTTGCGATTCGCACGCAGCGCGCGGGATTGGTGGTGTTGATCTCCGATTTTCTGTCGGACACGGGGTTCGAGGACGGCGTAAAGCGTCTGCGGTATGGAAAACACGACGTAACGATGCTACAAACTTTGGCGCCGCAAGAAATTTCTCCGGAGCTGATGGGCGACGTGCGACTGGTGGACATGGAGACAAATGTCGGCGTGGATGTGACGGCGAATCGCGCGGTGCTGCAGGCGTACAATAAACGGCTGACGGCGTTCATCGCGGAGTTGCAATCGTTCGCGCACGCGCATGGGTGCAGCTACGTTTCAGCCAATACTGGCAATGCTTTTGAGGATGTTGTGCTGAAACAGTTTCGGGCGCTGGGGTTGGCGCGATGAGAGGCGTGGGGAATAAAAAAGCGCGCGGAAAAAACGTGGGAAATTAGAAAAACAGAGAGACGAAAAGTGGAACTTTTTGCGTCGCACGCGGGCAAAAAAGTTTGCAAAAAATGCGCGCAATAAAAAAATCCGCGCACTTATTCTGTTTTTTTCATTGACGATTTCCCGATACGTTTGATAATGAGTGCAGACATCTACACCTGATCACAAGAAAACCGAAAGGGGGTGATCGCAGATGGCAAAAGCCAAGAAACCAGCCAAGAAGGCTCCAGCAAAGAAGCCGGCCAAGAAGAAATAACCCGGCGCCGTGATGAATGTTCATCACGTCCAACCAAAAACCCGCGGATTCGTCCGCGGGTTTTTCATTGCGCGGAGCTGATTTTGGAGGTTTTTGGGCGTGTTTTGCGAGGTTTTGCGGGTGAG
>JBBRWV010000109.1:0-12888 GCA_038248985.1 Phycisphaerae bacterium | reverse complement strand
GATGGGCTATGAAAAATGGGGGGTAAATGGGGGGTAAATGGGGGGTAAATGGGGGGTAAAGAGGGGGCGAGGGGGGTGAGGACGGGGGTGCAGGGGGGGTGGGAAGGGGGTTAGTCGAGGGTCCAGGATTGGAGGATGCGCATGTAGTTGCCGCGTTCGAAGGCGGCGGGGTTGGGGGTGTTGGTGAGGCTCATGGAGCCTTGGGCCTGGGCGAGGGAGGAGTACTGGTGGACTTCGAGCCAGTGAAGTATGTCTTTGCGAATGCGGACGAGGAGCTCGGGGCCGTAGGTGAGCAGGGCGGAGACCATCTGGACGGCGGAGGCGCCGGCCATGACGGACTTGATGACATCCTGGGCGCAGTGGACGCCGCCGGTGACGGCGAGGTCGGCCTTGATCTTGCCGTAGAGGGCGGCGGTGTAGCGGATGCGGGGGAGGAGTTCGACGGGGGTGGAAAGGGTGAGATCGGAATGGACTTCGAGGGCTTCAATGTCGATGTCGGGTTGATAGAAGCGGTTGAAGAGGACCAGGGCGCCGACGCCGAGTTTGTCGATGCGATGGGCGAGATGGACGAAGTTGGTGTAGAAGGGGGAGAGTTTTACGGCGATGGGGACGGTGACGGCGCGTTTGACTTCGCGAATGACGTCGAGGGTGTGGTTTTCCACGGAGGCGGCATCGATGTCGGGATCGAGGACGGGATCGTAGATGTTGAGTTCGATGGCGGCGGCACCGGCCTGCTGGAGTTGTTTGGCGTATTCGGACCAGCCACCGAGGGTGCGGCCGTTGAGGGAGGCGACGACGGGGATTTTGACCGCGGCTTTGATTTTGCCGATGAGTTCGAGGTATTCATCGGGGCCGACGCGGAATTCATCGGGGCGCGGGAGGTAGGTGACGGATTCCGGATTGGAGTTGTCGCCGATCTCGAGGCCGTAGGCGTAGGAGATTTGTTCGCGGAGGATTTGTTCCTGAAAGATGGAGTGCATGATGATCATGGGGGCACCGGAATCTTCGAGGCGGCGGACCACCGAGAGATCCAGGCACATGGGGGATGCGCCGGGAATGAGCGGGCTGTCGAGTTCGAAGCCGAGATAGCTGGTGCGGAGAAGGCTCATAGACGTGCTCCTTCATTGCTGGAGGTGGGGGCGCTGGAATTGTCGGTGGGGGCGACGAAGTTATTCATGACTTGCGTGGGCAACGCTATCTGCGAGAGTTCCTTGTAGAGAGCCAAGCGCTGGGCGGTATTGCGGACGGAGGCTTCGGAGAGTTCCCGGAAGCGTTGGGGGTTTATTTTTTCAACCATGGCGAAGCGCGTTTCGTTGCGCAGGTATTCGGTGACGGGCGTGCGAACATTGTGGGAATCAATCTGCAGCGGCGGTTTGCCCTGATCGACGAGGCGGGGGTCATAGCGATAGAGGGGCCATACGCCGGAGTTGACGGCGAGTTTTTGCTGTTGAATGCCGCACTTGAGATCGTAGCCGTGGGCGATGCAGTGCGAGTAAGCCACGATGAGCGAGGGGCCGGGGTAGGAGTCGGCTTCGAGGAAGGCTTTGACCGTGTGATTGTCGTTGGAGCCGAAGGCGACGGAAGCGACGTAGGCGTTGCGATAGGACATGGCCATGAGGCCGAGGTCTTTTTTCTGGGTGACTTTGCCGGCGGAGGCGTACTTGGCGGAAGCCCCGAGCGGGGTGGACTTGGAAGCCTGGCCACCGGTGTTGGAATAGACTTCGGTATCGAGCACGAGGACGTGCACGTCATAGGGGAGGGAGAGGACGTGGTCGAGGCCGCCGTAGCCGATGTCATAGGCCCAGCCGTCGCCACCGAGGATCCAGACGGTTTTGTGGACGAGGTAATCGGCGAGGCTGTCGAGGAGGCGGGCCTTGGGCTGGTCGATGGATTTGAGAAGTTTGCGGAGTTCGAGGACGCGGGCGCGTTGTTCAGCGATGGCTTTTTCGCCACGTTGCTCGGGGGCGAGGAGGCCGGTGAGGAGCGTGCCGCCGATCTGGGAGGAGAATTCATGGAGGAGTCGGGTGGCGTGGGCGTGGTGTTCCCCGAGGCCCAGGAGGATGCCGAGGCCGAATTCGGCATTGTCTTCAAAGAGGGAGTTGGCCCATGCGGGTCCGCGGCCGGCGCGGTCAGTGGTGTAGGGGGTGGTGGGGAGATTTCCGCCGTAGATGGAGGAGCAACCGGTGGCGTTGGCGATGATGAGGCGGTCGCCAAAGAGCTGGGTGAGGAGTTTGACGTAGGGGGTTTCGCCGCAGCCGGCGCAGGCGCCGGAGTATTCAAAGAGGGGAAGCATGAACTGGGAGGTTTTGGCATCGGTGCGGGTGAGGAGGGCGCGATCGATGTCGGGGATTTTGAGGAAGAAGTCGTAGTTGGTGCGTTCCTGGTCGCGGATGCCGAGGCGCGGGACCATGTTGATGGCCTTGGTTTTGGCGCTGGTTTTGTCTTTGGCGGGGCAGACCTGCACGCAGAGATTGCAGCCGGTGCAATCTTCGGGGGCGACCTGAAGGGTGTAGGTGCGGCCTTTGAGTTCGGGCGCCTTGTAGGGTACGGAGAGGAAATGTTCGGGAGCGCCGGCGAGGTCGGCGGTTTCGTAGACTTTGGCGCGGATGGCGGCATGGGGGCAGACGAAGACGCACTTGTTGCATTGGATGCAGACGTCCGGTTTCCAGGCGGGGATCTCCGCGGCGATATTCCGTTTTTCAAACTGGGAGGTGCCGACGGGCCAGGCGCCATCGGCGGGGAAAGCGGAGACGGGAAGGAGATCGCCTTTGCCGGCCATCATGACGGTGGTGACGCGCTGGACGAAGGAAGGCATGCCGGGCTGGTCAAAGTTGGTTTGATGGAGGGGGGAATCGGCGTGCGGCTGGACGGGGATCTGGTGGAGGTTTTCGAGGGTTTTGTCGACGGCTTCGAAGTTGCGGCGGACGACTTCTTCACCGCGTTTGCCATAGGTTTTCTTGATGGCTTTTTTGATGGCGGCGATGGCGGCCTCGCGCGGGAGCACGCCGGAGATGGCGAAGAAGCAGGCCTGCATGATGGTGTTGATGCGGGTGCCCATGCCGGTGGCCTTGGCGACGGCGTTGGCATCGATGGCATAGAAGCGGAGGTTCTTGTCGATGATGATCTGCTGGATTTCGCGCGGGACCATGGACCAGACCTGAGCGGTGGGATAAGGCGCATTCAGGAGGAACACGGCATGGGGCGCGGCGGCTTCGAGCACATCGAGTTTTTCGAGGAACTGAAATTGATGGCAGGCGATGAAGTTGGCCTGGCGGATGAGGTAGGGAGCGCGAATACGTTGTTTGCCGAAGCGCAGATGGGAGGTGGTCATACCGCCGGATTTTTTGGAGTCGTAAACGAAGTAGCCCTGGGCGGAGAGGTCGGTTTCATCGCCGATGATTTTGATGGAGTTTTTGTTGGCGCCGACGGTGCCATCGGCCCCGAGGCCGTAGAAGAGCGCGCGGACGGTGTCCGGTGATTCGATATCGAAGGAGTCATCGACGGTCAGTGAGAGGTGGGTGACATCGTCGACGATGCCGACGGTGAAGCGTGTTTTGGGGAGGGGTTTGGCGAGTTCTTCATAGATGGCCTGGACCATGGCGGGAGTGAATTCTTTGCTGGAGAGACCGTAGCGTCCGCCGATGACGACGGGGATTTCGCCGGTGGGAAGAACGCCGGCCTGGTGGGCCTGGTAGAGGGCGGTGATGACATCCTGGTAGAGCGGTTCGCCGGTGGCGCCGGGTTCCTTGGTGCGGTCGAGCACGGCGATGGAGCGAACGGAGGCGGGGAGAGCGGCGATGAACATATCGACGGCGAAGGGGCGATAGAGGCGGATGTTGAGCAGGCCGAGTTTGGCGCCGCGGGCGTTGAGGTAGGCGATGGTTTCAGCGACCGTTTCGGTGCCGGAGCCCATGATGATGATTACGTGCTGGGCGTTGGGGTCGCCGAGGTATTCGTAGGGGGAATAGGAACGGCCGGTGAGTTGAGCGAAGCGGGCCATTTCTTCGCGGACGATGTTGGGGAGGTTGTCGTAGAAGGGATTGCAGGCTTCGCGGGCCTGGAAGAAGGTGTCGGGATTTTGGGCGGTGCCGCGGATGACGGGTTTGTCGGGGGTGAGGGCGCGGGCGCGGTGCGCATCGATCCATTCCTGTTTAACGATGGAACGGAGGTCATCATCGGTGAGGAGTTCACAGCGGTTGAGTTCATGGCTGGTGCGGAAACCGTCAAAGAAGTGAACGAAGGGGATGCGCGAGCGGAGGCTGCACGCGAGGGCGATGGCCGCCTGGTCGTGGGCTTCCTGAACGGAGGTGGAGGCGAGCATGGCAAAGCCGGTTTGGCGACAGGCCATGACGTCGGAGTGATCGCCGAAGATGGACAGGGCATGGGTAGCCAGGGCGCGCGCAGCGACGTGCATGACAAAGGCGGTGAGTTCACCGGCGATTTTGTACATGTTGGGGATCATCAGGAGCAGGCCCTGCGAGGCGGTGAAGGTGGTGGCGAGCGCGCCGGCCTGCAGAGCGCCATGGACGGCGCCAATGGCCCCGCCTTCGGATTGCATTTCCACGATGCGGGGAACGGCGCCCCAGAGATTGGGGCGTTGCTGGGCGGCCCAGTCATCCATGGACTCGCCCATCGCGGAGGACGGGGTGATCGGGTAAATGGCCGCGACTTCCGAGAGGCGATGGGCCACGTGTGCGGCGGCTTCATTGCCGTCCATGATGACGATTTCACGAGCAGACATGAGAACCTTCCTTGCTGGCGTGCGGAGACGCCGTGGTGTGGACCGGAGCGGGTCAGGGGCGAGCGCGATGGGCGATCAAGCGGAGCGACAGAAAGACGACTGGAGAATGTTCGGGCGCGCGGTCACGGAGGGGCGCACCCTCGATACGCATCGTAAAGCAATCGACCGGGACGGTCGGTAGGGAATCGAGGGATTTTCACATAGGGAAGGGTCCACCGAGTGCAGCGCGGCGGAGAATCGCGCCGGGTAAGCAAATTGCTTAGATCCGATCAGGTAAAATTCCTGATGGGGTTGCTCTGGGGGATTAGGGACAATTAGAGGTGCGGCAGTGGCGGCTGAAGTCGGGTCAGGCACCGGACAATCAAACAATTGAAGGTTGCCGACGGACGGTGCCGCGTGCGACGAGCCGCGTGCGTGCGCGAAAGGAGGCTGACATGCGTTACCCATTGCAGATTCTCGAGAGTAGCTCATCGGGAGTTCCCTATACGAATGTGCCGCTGGATGCCATGTGGGACCTGGTGGAATATCTATCGTGGCAGCGGGTGGCGGCAACTTACAACTTCGCGACGACGCATTTCACCGTGACCTTTACGCACCTCGATATGGCCGGCGCCAAGCGATTGGTGGCGGACTGGGAAGCGACGCATGAGCGTGCGGATCAGGTCGCGGAACTGGACGCGGCGAGTCGAGCGGATCGCATCCGGGCCTTCGCCACATCGCACTAGATAGACGGTGCGGCGTTCGCTGCGGCAGTGGTTGCGGGGCGCTGTCACGGTGCCAAGCAGGGGGCGGGACACGCGGGGCAAGCTAGGCCTTCGCGGGTTCGATCAGCTTGCGGGCCACGCACATGTCATCGGTGCCGCTGTTGACGGTGAAGCCGAGTTTTTCGGCAGTGCGCTGCATGCGGGTGTTGTCGCGGGCGATGTCGCCGGTGACGTTGCGGATGCCTTCTTTTTCAGCGACGACGAGAAGCTGTTTCAGCAGTTCGCTGCCGAGACCGTGGCTTTGCCAGGGATCAGCGATGACGATGGCGAAATCCGCATCTTGCGTGCCGGGAATTTTGACCAGGCGCCCGACGCCGACGATGTGCGGATGGTTTCCCTCGGCATCGCGGCATTCGGCGACGAGCGCGACTTCGCGGTCGTAGTCATTGAAGCAGACGCGGCTCAGGCGTTCATGGGCGATGCGATGCGAGAGGCTGAGCTGGCTGAAGTAGCGGGCGCGAACGGTTTCATCGGAGAGGGTGCCGTGAAATTCCGCCAGCAGCGGTTCGTCTTCCGGGACGATGGGGCGGAGAGTGACCAGGGTTCCGTCCTTGGTGTTCCAGGGCTTGATGTACTCGGCCGGGTAAGGGCGAATCGCCGGGCGGGGCAGATCTTGGTCGGCGACGCTGGCGGGAAAGAGCAACACGCGGGCGTCGAGGGCGATCATTCCCGTGGGCGATACAAGCAGGGGATTGATGTCGATTTCCTGGATGCGGGGTTGTTCCATGACGAGTTGGCTGAAGGCCACCAGCACGGATTCGAGTGCGGCGACATCGATGGGCTTGCGTCCACGCACGCCGGCGAAGGCCTTATAGATCTGCGTGCGTTCCATCATGCGCCGGGCCAGCGTGGCGTTGAGCGGCGGGAGGCCCAGGGCGCGGTCTTTGAATATTTCCACCAGTTGGCCCCCGGCGCCAAAGAGCAGAACCGGGCCGAACTGGGGATCGATGCTGCTGCCGAGGATGATCTCGTAGGCATCGGCGAACTTGATCATGGGTTGGACGGTCACGCCCTGGAAATGCTGGATACCGGGTCCGGCGACCATATCGCTCTGGATTTGCGTGAAGGCCGTGCGCACATCGTCGGCGTTTTGCAGGTTGAGTTTGACGCCGCCGACATCGGTTTTGTGGGTGATGGTTTTGGAGAAGAGCTTGACGACGATGGGGAAGCCGATGGCTTGGGCGCATTTGACGGCTTCGTCGGCGGTGGTGGCGACATCGGTGCGGGCGACGGGGATGCCGTAGGCGGCCAGAAGCTGCTTGGATTCGGCTTCATCGAGCAGCGTGCGGTTTTGTTTGACGGCGCCTTGGAGGATGGAAGCGGCGACGCGTTCGTCCGTCTTTCCACGTTTTTGCGGGGCCGGGGTTTCGTAGATGCTGCGAAGATTCTGCGTGTATTGCCACATGTATTGGAACGCCCGGGCGGCGGTGTCCGGATACGGGAACGTGGGGATGCCGGCCTGATTGAGAATGGCTTCGCCGGGGGCGACGGCGTTGCCGCCCATCCAGCTTGCGAGGACCGGTTTGGTGCCGAGTTGGGCGTAGGGGCGCAGGGCTTCGGCGGTGCCGACGGGATCGGACATGGCCTGCTGGGTGAGGATGACGAGGAGGCCGTCGCTGTTGGGATCTTTGGCCGCGATTTCGAGACTCTTGGCGTAGCGTTCGGGGCTGGCGTCGCCCAGGACATCGATGGGGTTATTGTGGCTCCATTGAGGGGGCAGAATGGCGTTGAGTTCCGCTTGCGTTTCAAAGGAGAGGGCGCTGAGTTCGCCGCCAGCGGAGATGATGGCGTCGGTGGCGAGGACACCGGGGCCTCCGGCGTTGGTGAGGATGGTCAGGCGCGGGCCTTTGGGATGCGGTTGGCGGGCGAGAACTTCGGCGGTGTAGAAGAGGTCAGAGATGTTGTTGACGCGCAGGACGCCGGCGCGGCGGAATGCGGCGTCGAGGACTTCATCACTGCCGGTGAGCGCGCCGGTGTGCGAGGCGGCGGCTTTGGCGGCGGCGGCGGTGCGGCCCGGCTTGATGATGATGATGGGCTTTTTGAGGGCTACTTCACGGGCGGCGGACATGAACGCGCGGGCGTCGCCCACGGATTCCATGTAGATCAAAATGCTTTGGGTATGCGGATCATTGCCGAAATAGTCGATGAGATCGCCCCAGCCGATGTCGAGCATCGAGCCGGCGGACACGAAGGCGGAGAAGCCGACGAGTTCCCGCAGGCTCCAGTCGAGCACGGCAGTACAGAGCGCGCCGCTTTGGCTCAGGAACGCGACCTTGCCCGGGCGGGCGCAGGTTGAGGCGAACGTGGCATTGAGGCCGAGCACCGGATTCATCACGCCAAGGCAGTTGGGGCCCAGGACGCGCATGTTGGTGCCGCGGATGCGTTCCATCGTCAGGCGTTCCAACTCTTCGCCGGCGGGGCCGAGTTCTTTGAAGCCGGCGGAAATGATAATCGCCGCGGGGATTCCCAGGGCGGCGCATTGGCCGATGATGTTCGGAACCGTGGCCGCGGGAGTGACGATGATGGCAAGATCGACCTTGTCGGGAACGCTTTCAATATTAGGATAGGCCTTGATGCCCAGTACGCTGGGACGTTTCGGATTGACCGGGTAAACCGTGCCGCCAAAGGGGCTGTTGATCAGGTTGGCGAGCACGGTGCGGCCGACGCTGCCGACGTTCTCCGTCGCGCCGATGACGGCGACGCTGCGGGGATTGAAGAGGTTGACCAGTTGGGTTTGATGTTCACCGGGGTGCTCGGATTGGGATTGCCGGGGGGGTGTTTGAATGGACATCATGAAATATCTCGTTTGCAAAAAGACGGGGTCCTGACAACTTGGCCATAGTCACTATCGTCTTCGGGGGAGAAAGGGGCTATCGGCGCGACACATGCTCTGGGGGTAGGTAAAACCCTTAGTGGTACCGGGAATGGGGGTCTCGACGTGGTGTTGTGGCCGCGGTGTCGGAGGTGCCGGCATTGCAGCCGAGGCGGCGGTACGAAGCCGCAGCGGAAAGGTTACTCCAAACCATTTCCCCAACCAACGTGTGGCAGTCTATAATGTCTGAGTTGTTATCCACCCCGCCGATAACCGCACTTATGAATGTACTTGTCCTTTGAGGTTTTCATGCCCGAGATTCGCGATCCCAAACCCGACAATTCTGAACCCCGCGACCCCAAATCCTCTTCGCCAAACTCCGATTCCAAAGGCTCTGGACCCGGCGGCCCCGGTGCCCCAGGCGGGGGTGACGGGAACATGCGCTTCAGCCGCTCCATGCTGGGCTGGATCCTCATCCTCACCATCGCCGTGCTCATCATTGTCATATTTCACGAGCGGGGTAAACCCCTCGAAGAAATTCCCTACTCCAAATACCGCACGGAATTGAATAATCGCCATATCGAGGGTGTCGAGTTCAAGGACGACGGGGTGCTCGCCATCACCTTCAAGGATGGCGTGGCCGGCGTTTCAAGCCCCGCCAAAGACAAAAAGGTCGTCATGACCACCCGTATTCCCATGTCGGCCCTGGACGGCGCCGGTTGGGATCTGATGACGCGCGAGGCAGAATTCTATAATGCCAAAACGGAATACAAAAACACCTCCAATTTCTTTCTGCCATTCCTCTTCAATGTCGCTCCCTGGATTCTCTTCCTCGTGCTGATTTATTTCCTCTTCCTGCGCCAACTGCGCGGCGGCGGCGGGGGCATGGGCATGCTCGGGAATTTTGGCCGATCGCGCCATAAACTCCTTTCCAAAGAGCACACCAACGTCACCTTCAACGACGTCGCCGGCATCGAAGAAGCCAAGGAAGAGCTCGAAGAAATTGTTCAGTTCCTCAAAAATCCCAAGCGCTTTCAGAAACTCGGAGGGCGCATCCCCCGCGGCGTGCTGCTTATCGGCGAGCCCGGCGTCGGAAAAACGCTCCTCGCCAAAGCCATTGCCGGCGAAGCCGACGTCCCCTTCTTTTCCATCAGCGGTTCCGACTTCGTCGAAATGTTCGTCGGCGTCGGTGCCTCGCGCGTCCGTGACCTCTTCAAAACCGCCAAGGAATCATCGCCCTGCATCATCTTCCTCGATGAAATCGACGCCGTCGGCCGCCGTCGCGGCAACGGCATGGCTTCGGGCGGACACGATGAACGCGAACAAACCCTCAATGCCATCCTTGTGGAAATGGACGGCTTCGACACCAATGACCAGGTCATCGTCATCGCCGCCACCAACCGCAATGATGTGCTCGATCCGGCGCTCACTCGGCCCGGCCGCTTTGACCGCCAGGTCTTTGTGCCGCTGCCCGATATCAAAGGCCGGTATGAAATCCTCAAAGTGCATGCGAAGAAAGTGAAGCTCGCGACCAATGTTGACCTGATGCGCCTCGCCCGGCAAACCCCGATGTTTTCCGGTGCCGATCTCGCCGCCATCATCAACGAGGCCGCGCTGCTCGCTACGATGAGCAACAAAGAAGCCATCGAAATGAACGATCTGGAAGAGTCGCGCGACAAACTGCGCTTCGGCAAGGCGCGGAAGTCCCGCGTCATCGATGAGAAGGAAAAAGAAATCGTGGCCTGGCATGAAGCCGGTCATGCCGTGGTGCAATCCCTCGAAACGGAATATGACCCGCTGCACAAGGTTTCCATCATCTCGCGCGGGCGCATGGGCGGTGCCGCGTTTACGCTGCCGGAAAAAGACCGCATGTTCTACGGCAAAAAATACTGGCTCGCGTACCTGCGCATCTGCTACGGCGGCCGCGTCGCCGAGCAGCTTTACTGCGGCGACATCGGCACCGGTGCGTCCATGGATATTCAACAAGCCAGCGCCATCGCCCGCGCAATGGTCCGCGAATGGGGCATGTCGGAGGTCCTGGGCCCGGTGAAGTTCACGCCCGAAGAAAATACCTCCTTCATGGGGATGGAGTCCAAACAGTACTCGGATAAAACCGCCGATCTGATTGACCAGGAAGTTCGGCAGTTCATCACCAATGCCTACGAGCAAACCCGCGAAATTCTCTCCACCCGGGGTGAGGAACTGCGCGCGGTGAAAGATGCGCTGCTGAAGTATGAAACGCTGGATGCCGAAGACGTGCGAAAAATCCTGGGCGGTCAAACCATTTCCAAACCCACCGTCTCCGACATTCTCGCGCAGGAGCAACAGCGCCGCGCGGAGCTCGCCCGTGAGCAAAACAAGACCCTCACGGATGCCGATGCAAGCCCGGCCAGCCCGATTCCGCATCCGGGATAATTCTTCCGCAGCACCCGCGAGCGCGGTACACTGATCTTTAAGTTTCGGCTCATGAACCGAATCCGGTGGACATCCTGTGGCGTGAGGTGGTTATGGTTGCTCGTTGGAAATCCCCATTGGCACTTGGCATTCTGGCGCTTGCGCTCTCCGCTGCTTCCAGTCAAGCGGCCGACCAAATGCAGGAAAATTTCGCCAACTGTAAGCTGCCCAGCGGCAGCATGTTGCTTCCCCTTCCCGATTCATCCGCCGCGGCCAACGGCTACCTCCTGCGATTTTCCGATATGCAATACACCTTCCTGCCCAAGGTGGATCCGAACAAGAAGGTCACCGCCGTCGAGCTGAGCGAGCAACTGCGCAAAGCCAAAACTGCCGACCTCATGTTCACCACCGATGGCGCTCTGTGGGCCGTCAGCGGTTGCATCCAGGACCTCGGCACCAAGTACCTCTACGAAGCCGTCACGGAAAAGCTGGAGCTTCCCGGCGAGATACCCGCAGTCAAAAATCTCCCGCCCGGAACTCTCGCCGAGATCAACGAAGGGCGCACCTACCTCATCGAATGTGCCAACGGCTGCTACGTGCTGCTGCGCGCGCTCAAGAAAACCGAGCTCGGCCTGCAGGCGCAGTTCGTCTATCAACCCGATGGCTCGCTGAATTTCGCCATCCCCCAGAGTGAACTCGAGGAGCTTCTTCCGGTCAAAACGCTCGTGCCCGCCGCTCTGGGAGCCGCCCGCGTTCAACCCGCCACCCCGGCTGTTCCCACGGTCGGCATAGCGAATCAACCGGTCAATACCAAGTCCATCGCCGGCCTGACGCTCAACATGAATTCGGGTACCGCCTCGCCGACCAGTACGCTCGAACCGTTCATGGGGTCATTTCTCCGTCAACGAAATCAAATGATCGAACATCGCGTGACCATCGCCAAATCCGAGGCGCGTACGCCTATTGAGCAGCAAAAGAAAACCGAGGCCATCGAAGAACTGGCCGCGCTGCGGGCCGAAGAAGCGATTCCGGTGTTGCTCACACAGATCACCTTCATGAACACCCGCACCAAGGCGAAAGAGTTTTCCGTCGAAGCATTCCATCCCGCGGTAGCTTCTTTGAAACGACTGGGCAAGCCCGCATCGCTCGCCGCGCTCAAGGCCCTGCAGGAACTGCCGCTGGACGCCAAGCCCACGGAGGAAGCCACCCAAGGCTGGCAATATCGCGCCAGCCTTCTTGCAACCGTCGTCCGCGGAATTGAAGGCGAAGATGTGGCCGAGTTTCTCTTCAAACGCGACCTCGCCAAGGCAGACGCCACGCGTGTACCCGTGTATGACACAATTCTCAACCCCCGTAAATAGCCGGTAATTATTGCGTAACTTGCAGCGTTCTTGTGCAGCGCTCTTATGCCGCGTTTTTATGCAGGAGGTCTGTCATGTCCCTCGGAAAAATTCTGGGTATCGTTCTCGTGATCGCCCTTATCGCCGGGGCGGTGGGCTGGTTCACCGGCATCCTCAAAATCGGTTCTGACGGCATCCAGGTCGATGCCAGCAAAGCGGAAATGGACCCCTACACCAAGGGCTACACCCAGATGCAATCGCTGCAATATAAAGAAGCGCTCACCACCTATATGCAGGCCCTCAAGGAAAAACCGGATGATCCGAACGCGGCGACCGCACAATTTCAGTTGGGTAAGTGCTATGCGGAGTTGAAACAGCCCGACCAGGCGGTCGTGGCTTACGATACGTTCATCAAGAATTACCCGAACGATTCGCGGGTCGAAGAAGCCAAGAAAATACGCGAGCGGATCGCCAGCCTCAATCCCTGAAAGTTCATTTCATCCCCCCACCGCTGTGCCACGCCGCAACGCGCGTCGTACACGCTTCAGGGTGTCGCCCCTGCCGATAACATTAGCACAATTTCACCTCGCATCCTTCCGCCAACCGGCACGCAGCGGCGTTCGCCAGTCCACAACCTCCTGGAAGAACGGGCCGGGGCCGGCGTGGGGACATCGACAATGCCAGCACCTTCATAGCGTTAGCCCAACTTCCGCAGTTTGCGAGCAAAAAGGCCTTTGGCGATGGCGCCAAGGCCCTTTTTTCCTAAAAGTCTTCACTACAAATCCACCACCTCCAGGCTCCGCGGCAGCGTCAGCCCCAGCTTGTGTAACAGGATCG
>JBBRWV010000108.1:0-12893 GCA_038248985.1 Phycisphaerae bacterium | reverse complement strand
GAGGGAATGGGGGGTTGGAGGGGGGGAAGAGGGGGGTGCAGAGGGGGTAGATGGGGGGGTAGACAGGGGGGGTGAGGGGGGGGTGAGGGGGGGTAAGAGGGAGGAGAGGCCGGGGATGTGGGGGGCAATGTTGTGGATGAGCCAACCGAAAAGGCCGGGGCCGCGGGAGGGGGAGGAGGATGGGTCAGCGGGGGGTGGGAGGGGGCGCGGGGCGGGGGCGAGGAGGGTGCCGACGACGGCGGCGGTGGTGAGGGCGAAGTAGGGGTTCTGGCGGATGAAGCGTTTGGGGGAGAGTTGGTGCTGGGTGCGGCGCGCGGCGCGGTGGAGAGTTTGCAGCTCGGCGGTGCGCTGGTCGTGAAGGGCGCGAAGTTGCTTTTGGAGGCTCATGAGGTTGGCTCCTCCGCAGGGGTGGTAGTGGGTTGGGCGGGAGGGGGCGCGGAGGGGAGGGAGGATGTGCGGGAGAGTTTGCGGACGGCGAGGAAGGCGAGGGAGAGGGCGAGGAGGAGGTGTGTGCCGCCGAAGAGGAGGTAGGCCCAGACGGGAGGCATTTGGGCGACATCGGTGAGGAGTTTGAAGGTGCCGATGTAGAGGAAGATGACGGCGAGGATGGCGAAGAGGAGGGAGGCGATGAGGAGGGCGGCGAAGAGGGCGACGTGGAGGGCGGTGAGTTTGGCGTGGGTGAGGAGGATCTGCCACTGGATTTCAGCGAGGCGGAGGGCGCTGGCGAGGAGTTGCGCAGCACCCTGGGGGCGGCGCGCCGGGGGCGGCCGCGTGACGTCATCGTGGGGGGGATCGGGTTGCATGTTCGTCGTCTCGTAGAGGCTGGGGGCCTGCGGTTAACGGCGTTTGAGGAGCATGCCTACCAGGAGGCCAACGCCGGCGGCGATGGCGATGGATTTGTAGGGGTTGTGGCGGACGTAGCTGAGGACTTGGGAGTTGACGTCGCCGACGCGTTCTTTGGCGGAGTGGGTCCAATCAGCGGCGTGTTCTTTGAGGTCGGAGGCGCGGTGAGCGGCGAAGCGACCGGCTTCGGAAGCGAGGTCGACGACGGCTTCTTTGGCGGCGACGGCTTTTTGTTTGAGGACTTCGCGGTCGGCGGCGGACGAGAAATTGGTACCGATAGCTTCAGACATGACCTTCTCCTTCAGTAAGACGTGGGGTTTATTTATGTTATGCAGTGCGAGTGGTTCAGTGTTGCGTGACACGGTGGGGGTGAGACGTTGGGTTGGGCAGTGGGTGGGGCGAATAGCGCATGACCCGGTTCATTTGATGGGAGTATAGCGCGCAGGTTGGGGGGAATTCTGTAAAATTTTGGAAGAAGTGAAAGATTTTGTGAGGAAGGGGAGGACTGAGGACTGAGTTGGGGGGGTGGGAGGCGCGAAGCAAGTAGCGGATAGTAAGAAGGGAGAAGGGGATGGCGTGGGGGTGGATGGGGCTATGGCTGATAATCGACGGGAGTAAAAGGGGGTGCGGGCGGGAGGCGGGAACTTGGGAGGGTGGGTGACGGGGCGAGGGGGAGGAGGGGTTGGGGGGCGTCGGGATGCGGGACGGGTTGGCGGAGCGGTGGGGGAGATGGGGGGCTGGGGACGCATTGGGTGGTTTGGGCGGGTCTGGGGTTTGGTGGGTCGTGGGAGGCAGGGGGAGGGTTTGGGAAGGGTGATCGATGAGACTGGCTGCAATAGGGTGGCGGCAGGCGGGAAAAACAGCTTAATTATTGTATACATATAGATATGTCGATTAATTATCGCTTGGTTAGGGCATTTTTCATTCGGCCCTAGCGCTAGCGCAATTGCGTAGGTGCTGATTGTCCTTGACAGGAGGTCGATGACATGGCGTATTCAGTCGAGTTTCGGCGTGCGGTGGCGATGGCGTATGAAGGGTGCGAGTCGTCGGCGGGTTGGGCTTGCTCGCCCGCCGTCGCCGGGCCTAGTTCCTCGGAGATTTCAGCAGACCGCGATGCACGAACATCACCTGTAATCAGGGGCGAGACGCTAAAACCGTCGCGTCCCTTTTTTTGTTCCTGTTTTTTTAAGTGAGGAACTGGGTAATGTGAAAATGGCGATTCTGTATCTGCTGCGCAAATTCCGTCTTGTTCAACGTGGAAAGCCCTGCCATAGCACGCTTCTGAAAAGAGCCCCGGCCTCAAGCTGGTAACGCCCGTATTATGCCATAGTTAGTCCTCCCTCGGAAAAACGGGCACGCCCGGAATAATCGGCCGCGCCGGCACCTGCGGGCGTCCGTCGGCGTCCATCGTGATTGCTTCGCCGTGAGCTTGAACTGATCGCGAGACAACATGCCGCCATCACTCCGCGGTGGAAGGGAAGTTATTTCAAAGACGGAGGTGGAGACTGCGACGAACGCACGGTTTCGCCTCACGCCCATTATTCCAACCGTTGAAAATCAGAAGCGGTGCGTATGTGAGCTCACGCAGGAAGGCCGGGATGAATTTTTCGAGGATAATCGCGCGTTGGCGGAGTTCGTGGTTGGCGTCGAGCGTATATGAGCATGGAGTCCATTCTCTACGTCATTCCACTGGGGCTTTTATTATGCTTTGGGGAAGGATTTAAAGCGTGGGTGGTGGAGCGCGGAGAGGACCAGATCGCGGATTTCCGGGGGGAGTTGGGCGATTTGCCAGGCGTGCTCGTCGGCGGTGGAGGCGTGGGCGGCGCGCACGGGTGGCGGCGATGGCGTGGCGCAGGGGTGCATCGTGTTTGGCAGAAAAGGGCACGACTCGTTCTGCGCAGTCGGCGGCCCAGTGGGCGAGGAGGCGGTGGCGGGTGAGATCCAGTGGGCCGCCGCGGTGGATTGCGACGAATCGTTGGTCGCGCATAGGGAGGCTCTTTTTGTGGGGGTGAGGGAGTAAGGGCGATCCTGGGGAAATAGTGGAGATCATTGTAGGCGCAGGTGGGTTTCGCAAGGGAGAGTGCGCCGTGTTGTGGTGTCGTACGACGGGGGTGAGGCGGGTTTTGCTGGGAGGGGGGGGTGGCGCTTATCATCGGGGAGTTGAATTTGGAGCAGGAGTTTCGATGCTGTTGCAGGTGCGTCATATTCTGGTTACGTCGGCCTTACCGTATGCGAACGGGTCGATTCATATTGGGCATCTGGTGGAATATATCCAGACGGATATCTGGGTGCGGTTTCAGCGGTTGATGGGGCATGAGGTTTTGTATGTGTGCGGGGATGATTCGCATGGGACGCCGATCATGATCAACGCGAAGAAGCGGGGGGTGGAGCCGGAGGCGTTTATTCGGGAGATGCTGCAGCAGCACAAGGATGATTTCGCGAAGTTTGGGGTGGCGTTCGATAATTTTTACACGACACATTCGGCGCTGAACGAGGAGTTGTCGAGCGCGATTTATGGGCGGGTGAAGGAGGCGGGGTACACGGTGCGGAAGGAGGTGGAGCAGTTTTACGATCCGGTGGAGAAGACGTTTTTGGCGGATCGATTTATTCGGGGGACGTGTCCGTCGTGCAAGTCGGTGGATCAGTATGGGGACGGCTGCGAGGTGTGTGGGAAGGCGTATTCGCCGACGGATTTGCTGGAGCCGCGGTCGGAGTTTTCGGGTGCTACGCCGGTGATGAAGAAGAGCGAGCACATATTTTTGCGGTTGGAGCCGGCGCGGGAAATGTTGTTGAAGTTGTATGAGGGGGGGATGGTGGACGTGCCGGTGGCGAACAAGTTGAAGGAGTGGTTTCAGGAGGAGTTGCGGGACTGGGACATCTCGCGGGATGCGCGTTTTTTTGGATTTGCGATACCGGGCGAGGAGGGGAAGTATTTTTATAACTGGTTTGATGCGCCGATCGGGTATTTGGCGAGCATGGGGAACAAGCTGGGGCTGGATGCGGCGGGGGCGCAGGAATATTGGAATCGGCCGGAGCTGGAGATTTATCATTTCATCGGGAAGGACATTCAGTATTTTCATGCGTTGTTCTGGCCGACGATGCTCCATGCGGCGGGGTTGCGGGTGCCGAAGAAGCTGGCGATTCACGGTTTTTTGACGGTGAACGGGGAGAAGATGAGCAAGAGCCGGGGGACGTTCATCAATGCGAGCGTGTACGTGAAGCATTTGGATCCGCAGTATTTGCGGTACTATTTTGCGACGAAGCTGGGGCCGACGCCGGAGGATTTGGATTTATCGTTTGAGGATTTTTCGGGTCGGATCAATGGGGAGCTGGTGAACAAGCTGGCGAATTTGATGAGCCGGTGTGCGCCGATGCTGACGCGGCTGCTGGAGAGCAAGTTGGGGCCGCCGGTGGCGGATGCGGTGCCGTTGTTGCGGGAGATACGGGGGGCGTCGGAGGAGATTGCGGCGGCGTATGAGGGGCGGAATTTTGCGGCGGTGACGCGGGCGATTTGCACGCTGGCGGATCGGGCGAACAAGTATGTGGAGGACCAGGCGCCGTGGAAGCTGGTGAAGGTGGATGCGGAGGGGGCGCGGGGGGTGTTGAGCGCGGCGTTGGAGGCGGGGCGGATTTTGACGATTTATTTGAAGCCGATTTTGCCGGAGTTTGCGGTGAAGGTGGAGAAGTGTCTGGCGATTGGCCCGCAGTCGTGGGTGAATGTGCAGGACGCGATGGAGCCGCACGCGATCAATGCGTTTGAGCATTTGGTGCAGCGGTTGGACATGAAAGCTGTGGAGGCGATGGTGGAAGATTCGAAAGCGAGTTTGGGAGCGAAGGCGGAGGTTGCGGGTGGGGCGGCGGATACGGGTGCGGGGGGTGGGACGCCGGTGCCGGTGGTGGCGGTGACGACATCGGTGCCGACGGCGGTGGGTGCGGGTGGGGCGGGGGCGGGGGATGAGCCGGTGGCGGCGACGATCAATTTTGAGCAGTTTTTGGCGGTGGATTTGCGAATCGCGAAGGTGTTGACGGCGGAGGCGTTGGAGAAATCAGACAAGCTGATGAAGCTGACGGTGGATTTGGGGCCGCTGGGTCAGCGGACGATTTTGGCGGGGATTAAGAAGGCGTATTCGGCGGAGGCGCTGGTGGGGCGGCTGGTGATGATTTGTGCGAACTTGGCGCCGCGGACGATGGGGAAGTTCGGGACGAGCGAGGGGATGATTTGCGCGGCGGGTCCGGGCGGGGCGGAGGTTTTTGTGTTGAGTCCGGACACGGGAGCGCAGCCGGGGCAGCGGGTGCATTGAGAGCGAGTGATGGCGATACGTCTGGCGATTGTGGGATTG
The DNA here is from genome assembly GCA_038248985.1 of Phycisphaerae bacterium. Taxonomy (GTDB): domain Bacteria; phylum Planctomycetota; class Phycisphaerae; order WQYP01; family WQYP01; genus JBBRWV01. Next base: position 7,710 of record JBBRWV010000108.1, on the reverse strand, counting down.
GATGGGATTCAGCAGGATTGGCTGGAGGCGGTGGGGAGGCTGCGCGCGAGCGGGGAGGTGGAGCTGGTGGGGGTGGGGCATCGGACGCAGGCGGCGGCGCGGGATTTGGCGGATCGGGTGGGGGCGGCGGCGTATGACGATTTGCGGAAGTTGTTGCGGGAGACGCAGCCGCAGGTGTTGTTGATTGATCGTCCGGAGAACGCGACGATTGAATTTTTGACGGTGTGCGTGGAGCAGAACATCGGGTTGTTGTCGCTGGGTCCGGTGGTGCATGACTATCAGGAGGCGGCGACGCTGGCGGCGAGTTTGCAGCCGCAGACGCATTTATTGTATCAGTGGCCGCGGTTTGCGGATTCGTTTGCGTACAAGCATTGCGCGGATGCGGACGAGTATTTGCGGCCGATACGGTTTGTGAGCATGACGTGGCTGGGGATGAACCATGCGTTGGCGAAGACGTCGGGTCGGCATGAGCTGGCGGTGCGGAGTTTGTCGGCGTTGGCGTGGGATGCGGTGAGCACGCTGGCGGGCTTGATTGATGTGCCGTCGAGCGTGTATGCGACGATTCGGGGGACGGTGGCAGGGGGCGGTGATTTTGCGGACATTACGGGCTCGGCGTCGCTGACGCTGCGATTTTCGGATGATGCGACGGCGAGCGTGACGTTGTCGGACCGGGTGGCGGCGCGGCGGGAGCTGCTGTTGATCGGGCAGGCGGGGTCGTTGCGGCTGGATGGGGAGCGTTATTCGTTTTGTGATGCGGATGGGAAGGTGATTGACGAGGGGGTGTCGAATCGGGAGAGCGGGGTGGAGCAGGCGACGGCGACGTTGCGGCGTTTTGTGGAGCAATATGAGGCGAAGCCCTCGCCGGCGCGGGGGTGGGCGCATCGGTTGGGGGAGATTGCGAGTGTGATGGAGGCGATGGTGGTGAGTCATCGGACGGATGCGGCGGAGAGTCCGGAGCGGTTTCGGTTGTTGAGGCGGTGAGGGGTGAGGCGGGGAGGGGAGAAGCAAGTAGCAAGGAGGGGGTGGGGAGAGGGGTGGGAATGGTCGATAAGAGGGATGGGCGTTTTTTTTTTGGAGTACGGGCATGATGAGCGTTAAGAAAATTGGGCGTGTGATGTTGCTGGCGGGGGTGGCGGGCGGGTGGTTGTTGGCGAGTGCTTCGGCGGTGGGGCAGAGCGGGACGGCGGCGGGCGGGGTGCTGGTGATACGGGGGCAGACGGAGGCGATTGCGAAAGTGGAGGTGCCGGCGCAGACGAAGGGGACGTTGGCGGAGGTGAACGTGACGGAGGGGCAGGTGGTGAAGAAGGGTCAGGCGTTGGCGCGGCTGGACGATGCGATACAGCGGGCGACGGTGGATCTGGCGAAGCTGGAGGTGGAGGCGACGGCGGAGATGGATTCGGCGATCGTGCAGGTGGAGTTTGCGAAGGTGGAGTTGGAGAAGTGGGAGAAGAGCCCGGTGGCGACGGACACGGAGAAGCGGCAGAAGCGGCTGAATTTGAGGCAGTCGGAACTGGTGCTGGCGCAGAAGAAGGAGCAGAAGCAGCAGAAGACGGTGGCGCTGCAGCGGGAGCAGATTGCTTTGGAGCGGATGACGATACGGAGCCCGATTGAGGGGAGTGTTTTGCGGGTGAACAAATCGGCGGGGGAGGCGACGGATGAGACGCCGCTGGTGGTGGTGGTGCAGATCACGAAGTTGAACGCGGTGTTTTATCCGCCGAAGCAGGTATTTGGGAAGGTGAAGGTGGGTGACAAGGTGCTGCTGGAGCTGCAGACGGAGCCGGTAGTGAAGCGGGAGGGGGTGGTGGTGGCGGTGGATCCGATTATCGATCCGGCGAGTCAGTTGTTTCGGGTGAAGATTGAGGTGGACAATGGGGATGGGAAGGTGCCGGCGGGTACGGGCGCGGTGTGGGGGCGGTGAGGGAGGGTTGAGGGGGGGTATTGGTGGAGGCGGGATTGGCGGCGGTAGGTGGAGGGGGTGGAATTGAGTTGCTGGCGGAAGAGGACGCTGAGGCGGCGGGCGTCGCGGAGGCCGACGCGGCGGGCGATATCGGGCATGGGGAGGTCGGTGGAGGCGAGGAGTTTTTGGGCATTTTCGAGGCGTACGCAGCGGATTTCATCGGCGGGGGTGCGGCCGAGGGCGCGGCGGAATTTGTGTTCGAGCCAGCGTCGGGAGACGTCCATTTCGGTGGCGACATCTTCGACGTTGATGAGTTCGTGGGCGCGGGCGCTGATGAAGTTGAGGGCGCGGGCGACGTCCTGATCGTGGAGGGCCATGATGTCGGAGCTTTGGCGGGTGACGACCGAGAGGGGTGGGAGGCGGAGGGGCTGGGCGGGGGCGGGTTCACCGTTCATGAGGCGTTCGAGGAGGGAGGCGGCTTCGAAGCCGATGCGTTTGGCGGGGAGTTCGAGGCTGGAGAGGCGGGGCCAGGTGAGGTCGCACATGAGTTCATCGTTGTCGCAGCCGAGGACGGCGATGTCTTCGGGGACGCGGAGGTCGGCCTGGCGGCAGAGGTCGCAGAGATGTCGTCCGCGGAGGTCATTGACGGCGAAGATGGCGGCGGGGCGAGGGATGGAGTGGAGCCAGGTGAAGATGGGGTCATCGTGAGCGGTGGCACCGCCGGGGAAGAAGTCGGCGGAGGTGTTGTAGGAGTGGACGGGCCCGAAGCCGGCGGCGATGGCGGATTCAAAGGCGGCGAGGCGGTAGGGGGAATAGGCGCTGGCGGAGTGTCCCAGGAAGCCGAAGTTGCGGAAGCCGCGGTGGAGGAAGTGTTGGGCGGCCATGGTTCCGATGGCGTGGTTGTCGAGGATGACCTGGGGGAGTGGGATGTCGGGCTGGCCGGAGGAGACATTGACGATGGGGATGTTGACGCCGGCGATTTGGGCGACGTGAGCGCCTTGCCAGAACATGCCGATGGCACCGCGGATTTTATGGTCTTCGAGGTATTGGCGGTTGAAGAGTTCGAGGCGGGCGTGGATGAAGCGCCAAGGTTTGTCGGCACCGGCGAAGTGGCGGATGCCTTCGAGGATGGCGCGGGGGTAGCCCATGTCGGTAGGGAGGAGGAGGAGGAGTGGGATGAGATCAGTCATGGGGAAAGGCCGTTGCGGTGGTGGAGGGGGCGGGTGGTCAGTTGAGGCGTTCAACGCGGAGGCCTTCGGCATCGAAGTTGGGGGTGCGGAAGACGGCGTCTTTGAGGGTGATGGGGAGGGTGATTTCGTCGAAGGTGAGGGTCATGGAGGCGGGGGGATCGGCGGAGGTGATTGCGATTTTGTGGGGGAGTTTTTGGGGAAGGACATCGGCGCGGAATTTGTCGCCATCGAGGTAGGGGGCATCGCGGTAGTCGGAGAGTTTGGCGGTGATGATGGGGAGGCCGTTGGGGTTGTAATAGGTGACTTGGAGGGGGAGGTTGGTGGCGCGGTCGAGGGTGATGATGCGTTCGAGGGGGCCGGGGAGTTGGGCGGGCGTCCAGGGTTGTCCGTCGGGCTGGAATCGTTGAGTGATTTTGCGCAAATTTGGTTCTGTAAGAAGCGGGAAGACGAGGAGTTCGACGTGACGGAGGTTATCGGTGTAGCGTTGCACGACGTAATATTGTTGAGGGTGGTTGTCTTCGCGGAGAGGTTTGAGGGCGAGGAGGTCAAGGAGGAGGTCGGCCCGGAGGGTGGAATTGTTTTTTTGCAGGAGGGGTGTGGCGGGGTCGCCGAGCCAGGCGGTTTTGGTATCGAGGCGGACGAGGAACCAGAAGAGGTCAGGATTTTTGCCGATCTGGAAGACTTCTTGTCCGGCGACGCGGCCGAAGAGGATGGCATCGCCGCCGTGTTTGGTGAGGGCTTCGGGGCCGGTGCGTTGGCGGAGGCGGAGGACGGCGTCGGTGCTTTCGGTACGGGTGCGGTCTTTTTCCTGCCAGGTCATTTTGACGGATCCGCGGGCGGAGACGAAGGGGAGTGCGGCGGCGCGGGCGTTGAACTGGGTGAGTTGATCCTGCAGGGTGAGTGGGGGCGGGAGTGGAAGGAGGGTATCGGGCTGGGGGCAGGGGCAGCAGGCGGCGAGGAGGAGGAGGAGGGCGGGGATGGTGAGGAGTCGAAAGGGCATGGGGATCTCCGGCAGATGATTCAGGAATCGGTTTTGGACGGCGGTATGATGGCGGCGTCAGGGAGTGCGTCGACGGGTGGCGCGGGGCGGACGCGGCGGATGACACGAAGACGTTGGGCGTCCATCAGGCGCATGCTGGTATAAATCATGCCGGGCACCATTGCCAGCGAAATGCCGCAGGCGGCGAGGATGAGGCAATTTTGGAAGGAGAAGTTAGCGAGGGTGAGGGCGAGGCCGCCAATGAGGACGAGGAAGATGAGGCAGAAGGCGGCGCCGAGGGTGTGGAGGATGGAGAGTACGAGGGCGGTGACGATGGCGGTGCGATCATTGGGGCGGCGGCGGAGGCGTGAAGCGAGATAGAAGTAGGCGAAGGCAAGGCCCCAAGGGCCGAGGAGGAAGGGGGAGATGACGGGGAGGCGATGCCAGGCGATGGACCAGGTCCAGACGGCGCGGAGTGTGGTCCAGCCCTTTTCGGTCGAGGAGAGGTAGGTGTGACGCCAGACGACGACGTGGGAATAGAAGGCGAGCGTGAAGAGGACGAGGCCCAGCAGAAGGAGCATGACGGCCCAGAAGCGCAAGGGGCCAGTGAGGGCCTTTTGCTGGCGCAACGGCTCGTGCAGATTCCGCCGGTTGTAATTAATCGTGATCGTGTCCACGAGGATCTCGGTTGAGGAGCGTTGAACGCGGTTCATCATACCCGAGGGAATGGCCACAGACAGGGAGGATTTGGTGGGGAAGGATGGGCGGGGCGGTCAGTAGACGACGGCGACGGCGTCTTCGATGGTTTGGATGACCTGCTGGATGGTGAAGGGTTTTTTGAGGTAGCCGTCGAAGCCTTGCTGGAGGAGGGCGGCGGCTTCGGCGTCGGAGAGGTTGCCGCTGATGGCGATGACCTTGGTCATTTGGAGATCGGGGTTGGTGCGGACGGCGCGGCAGACATCGCGGCCGTTGATATCGCCGAGGTGGATATCGAGGAGGATGACGTGGGGTTTGATGCGTTCGGCGAAGGTGCCGGCCTCGAAGCCGTTGCGGGCGACGGAGGCTTCGTAGTTGGTTTCGCGGTTGAGGAGTTCGCGGAGGGTTTCGGTGATGTCGGATTCATCATCGACGATGAGGACGCGGGTTTTGGTGAAGTGGACCATGCCTTCGAGGGGCATGTTGTTGGATTTCATGAAGCGGACGAGTTGGGTGATAGGGATGCGGCGGTCTTTGGAGCCGGGGATGCGGTAGCCGCGGAGCTGGCCGGAGTCGAACCATTTGGTGACGGTGCGCGGCGCGACCTTGCAGATGCGGGCGACTTCGCCGGTGGTGAGTACATCTTTTGAACGCGCCATTCGCACGCCTCCGGCAATCGACACTTCTTCCCCGGAGTTTCATCGGCCTAAAACGGGAGGGGGTTTAGGACGGTGTTTTCGGCGGGGCGGTGGCGAGTGGAGGGGGTGGTCAGGCGGTGTGGATGAGGAGGCTGATGTCTTCGCCGGCCTTCCACTTGGCGTAGAGGGCGAGGGAGTGCTCAATGACGGGGTAGGCGTAATCGACGGGGAGGATGTCATCGACGACGACGCGTTTGTGTTCGAGGGATTTGTAATCTTCGAAGAAGCGTTTGAGGACGGCCAGCTTGTGCGGGGGGAGCTGGTGGACGTCATGGTAGCTGTTGAACTCGGGGTCATTGACGTGGACGGCGACGATTTTGTGATCCATCTCGTCCTGGTCTTTCATGGTCATCAGGCCGATGGCGCGGGCGGCGACGAGGCAGAGGGAGGGGACGGGTTCGGCACCGAGGACGAGGACGTCGAGGGGGTCGCCATCGTCGGCGAGGGTTTGGGGGATGAAGCCGTAGTTGGCGGGGTAGTAGACGGCGGAGTGCAGGACGCGGTCGAGCTTGAGGAGGCCGGTTTTTTTGTCGAGCTCGTATTTGTTGGAGGAGCCAAGGGGGATTTCGATGATGGCGTTGAATTGCGCGGGGAGGAGTCCGTCGCCGGGCGGGACATCGTGCCAGGGGGAGACGGCGCCTTCTTTTTCGAACGGGGGGAACTTGGCCACAGGGGACTCCTTGGAATTTGGCTGCGGGGAACGAGCGCATTAGTAGAACGGGGATGAGCGCGACAATCAAGGCGGCGGAAAATGACGGGCGGGCGCGGGGTGTTTATGATAGCTTTGCGAGAGGGAACTGAGGAAATATTGGTGTTGAGGTTGTCATGGCTGAATCAACCGACGACTGAGGAAAAGTAATGCGCATCATCACGATAGGCGACGGGGCGATGGCTACCGTGTGCTCACAGATTCTGGCGGAGAAGCACGGGGCGGCGTTGCCGGTGACGATGTGGGGCCGCAATGCGGAGCACCTGGCGAAGATGCAGCGGGAGCGGGTGAACGCGCGGTATCTACCGGCGGTGGGGCTGTCCGAGCATTTGGGTTTTGAGGCGGACGAGGCGCGGGTTTTTGCGGGGCTGACGGGGGCGGATCTTATTTTGTGCGCGTTGCCGACGCAATATATTCGTGCGGCGTTGATGCGGTTGGCGCCGCACATTCCTGCGGGGGTGCCGGTGGTGAGCGTGGCGAAGGGGATTGAGATCAGCACGTTGCTGCGGCCATCGCAGATCATCACGGAGTTATTGGGGGTGCGGCCGGTGGCGGCTTTCAGCGGGCCGAGCATTGCGTCGGAACTGGCGCGGAAGCTGCCGGCGACGATGGTGGCGGCGGCGGATGATGCGGTGTTGGCGCAGCGGGTGCAGGAGCTTTTTACGTGTGCCTATCTGCGGGTGTATACGAATTCGGATTTGATCGGGGTGGAGTTGGCGGGGGCGCTGAAGAACGTGGTAGCGATAGCGGCGGGGATTTTGCAGGGGATGAATGCGGGGCATAACGCCAAGGCGGCGTTGATTTCGCGGGGGCTGGTGGAGATTACGCGGTTGGGCCTGGCGATGGGGGCGCAGGCGGAGACGTTTTACGGGCTGGCGGGATTGGGGGATCTGGTGACGACGTGTTTTTCACCGGAGGGGCGGAACCGGACGTTTGGCGAGCGGCTGGGCCGGGGCGAGAAGCCGGAGGCGATTCTGGCGACGATGGCGGGGGTGGTGGAGGGGATGCCGACGACGAAGGCGGTGTACAAGCTGGCGAAGGATCACGGGATAGACATGCCGATATGCCGGGGGCTGTTTGCGGTGTTGTACGAGGGGGCGGAGCCGAAGTCAGAGATTGCGCAGTTGATGTCGCGGGAATCGAAATGTGAGACGGAGTGAAGCGGGGGGCGGGGAATGAGGGAGCGGGGGCTTCCTGGGAGGAGGGGAATTGAATCAGGTGGGGGGAGTTCGTATGATTTTGGGATAGTGGAACTGCAAGGGAGTTTTACAAATGAGCACAAGCGCCAAGCCGACGAAGAAGAAGGTTTTGCCGAAGGCGGGAAAGAAGCGCCAGGGGTTGGAGCGATCGTTGCATCGCATCAACGAAAAATACGGTGAGGCTTTGGAGCGATTGGCGAAGTAAGGGCTGGCGCATCAATAAATGTCAAATAATATCATGTCAGAGGGGCCTGTGGTTCGATGCATTGAAAGGACTAATTACGACGCGGGCAAGGAGGCCTTAGGATGGCGAATAAGTTTCAAGGACGATACGAGCCGCGT
>JBBRWV010000107.1:0-13212 GCA_038248985.1 Phycisphaerae bacterium | reverse complement strand
TTATGCAGGTGGTTGTGCCTGCGGGGATCGGGGATCTCGTTGAGCACGCGCAGAATCTCCGGGGTCGCTTGCGCATCCATGCCAAGCTCCTTGAATAAGGGGTTCATGATGACCACGGGGGTTCGCGCGAGCAACCCGACAGGGAGGGGAAGCTAACACAAGAGAATGCAGGGCGCAACTTTCGCAGGCGCGAATGTTTTTGGCGGGGATGTGATGTCGATGCCTTAGTCCGATTGCCATTTTCAACCCCTTTGCAGTATGATGAGCTTTTTTAGCCTTTGCCCCATTCTACCACACCGCCGAAAATAAGGCCAAAATAAGGGTTAGAACGCAAAAGTTAATAATATAAGTACTTGAAAATAAAGGACTTGCGTTGCGGGCGTAACTCAGTGGTAGAGTCACAGCCTTCCAAGCTGTTGGTCGAGGGTTCGAATCCCTTCGCCCGCTTTCCTTTTTCCTTAACCCCTCAAAATGGAGGGGTTTTTTATGCGCGGGAGCGGGGTTGCGGGGTGCGTTATATTTTTTGTAGACCGGAAGCCGATCTCGACTCAGAATTGGGAATGTTCAGCCCCCTTGTAAGGTCAGCCACAACCGAAGATTCTTGAGTGTTGGATCGGATGCGAAATTTGGGTGGTGGAGGGAAAGAAAAACACCCCATTCCGCGACAGGCATATCGGGAAGGGGGTGTTGGAGAAACCTATGAGGGTGGGGGGCCGGGTGGGAGGGCATGGGGAAATCAGAAGGGGATTGAGAATGAAGGGCGGTTAGAAAACCTGCCAGTGGAAGTGAACGGCGAGTTGCATGGCGATGAGGGACAGGAGGGTGGCGGCGATCATGAAGAGACCCATGATGAGAATGAAGGCGCGGGCTTCGGGTCGAACGTTGGTTTTTTCGACGGCAATAAAAGAGGTCAGTCGGGACTTCATCTCTCACACACTCTCTCTCAAGAACTTTTCACTTCACAGACGCGGCAGGAAGCGGCGGGGATTTGCGATCGGGCATTGATGGCGAACGCAGTTAAGATTTACCCCCGAAAAGGCGAGTGGGCAAACGAAAAATTAGAAAAAGACGGAATATCACGATGGTTGGGGGAAGGCGTAATAACAAGGGGTTTTTGGCGTAAAAAATGGGCGCTTTTCGCGGAGGCGAAGGGGGGGGGTGGGGAGAGGTGGAGGGAGGCGTGGGGGGAGTGGTGCGGCGGGGTTGTGGGTTTAGGCCGGTTTGGATGGGGCGGAGAATGCGGAAGGGAAATTGAGCTTGGATCGGGACCTATAAAGCGTTATCATCTGGGCACTTGAATCACGATTAACTAGTCGTTTTCTTTTGGTTTTTGACCCAGGAAGGATCGTCGCACATGGGTGTACCCCTCGCGCAGATGTGGACGGTAGCGTCTTACGTTGTTAAGCAAAAGTTATTTGGGAAAAAGCGGTACCCCCTGGTGTTGATGTTGGAGCCGTTGTTTCGGTGCAATCTGGCGTGCGCGGGGTGTGGGAAGATTCAGTATCCGGCGCATATTTTGAAGAAGCAGTTGACGCCCGAGCAGTGTTTTTCGGCGGTGGAGGAGTGTGGGGCACCGATGGTGTCGATACCGGGCGGGGAGCCTTTGCTGCATCCGCAGATCAAGGAGATCGTGAAGGGGTTGGTGGAGCGGAAGAAGTACATTTATTTGTGCACGAATGCGCTGCTGCTGAAGGAGAAGATTGACCTTTTCAAGCCGAGCCGGTATTTGACGTTTTCGGTGCATATGGACGGGCAGAAGGATCATCATGATTTTGCGGTGTGCCGCGATGGGACGTACGAGGTGGCGGTGGGGGGGATACGGGAGGCGGTGAAGCGCGGGTTCCGGGTGACGACGAACACGACGTTGTTTGATGGTGCGGATCCGATTTCGGTGCGGTCTTTTTTTGATGAGATGATGGAGTTGGGGGTGGAGGGGATGATGATTTCGCCGGGGTATTCTTATGACAAGGCGCCGGACCAGGGGCATTTTTTGGGGCGGGCGAAGACGCGGAAGTTGTTTACGAAGATTTTGTCGAATCGGAAGAAGTCGTGGCACTTCAATCAGAGCGTGCTGTTTTTGGAATTTTTGATGGGCAAGAAGCAATACAAATGCACGCCGTGGGGGATGCCGACGTTTAATATTTTTGGCTGGCAGAAGCCGTGCTATCTGTTGCAGGACGGATACGTCGATACGTTCAAGGAATTGATTGACACGACGGAGTGGCAGAATTTCGGGACGGAGAGCGGGAATCCAAAGTGCGCGAACTGCATGGTGCATTCGGGGTATGAGGCGAGCGCGGTGGATCATACGTTTGGCTCGGTGGGGGGGATGTACCAGACGGTGAAGTCGATGGTGTTCAAGACGCATCCGAACAAGGCGGCGCTGGCGGCCTTAAAGGATGATGAGGGGCACGGGGGCGGGCATGGGGCACCGGCGAGTGCGCCGGTGCCGCTAACAATCAGCGCGAACGGAAGTGCGAAGTCGTCGGAGCGTGAGACGGCCAACGTTTGATTTTTCTATTTGAGTAAGGTTGCTGGAGCTATGCCACAGGAAACCAAAGTATTTCCGTCGAATCCGGAAGAGCAGGAATTGTCGCCGGGGTTTGCGCATGAGAAGTTGGAGGGGTGGATACCGGCGCTGGCGAGCGATGAAGAGGTGCGGGTGGCGCTGGAGAAGGCGTTCGATTACAGAGGGGATGTGACGATCACGAAGAAGGATGGGACGAAGTTGGAGGGGTATTTGTTTGATCGGCGGACGGGGACGACGCTGGCGAAGTCGGTGGTGCGGATGATACCGGTGGGGTCGGATGCGAAGGTGTCGATTGCGTATGGGGAGATTGCAGCGTTGAATTTCAGCGGGCGGGACAACGCGGCGGGGAAGAGTTGGGAGACGTGGATGCGGAAGTATGCGGAGAAGAAGGCGGCGGGGGAGAAAAATATCGGGATCGAGCCGGAGAAGTTGGACTAGGCGGGAGCTGAAGATGGATGTGGGGTATACTATTGGATAATGTTGGCGGCGCTACGAATGAGTTCCAGCGAGATTTAGCGGAGTTTGCATGTCAGTTTTAGCCCGTTTGCGAACGAATATGGAATCGGTATTTTTTGGGCGCAAGGAGGCGGTGGCGCAAGTGCTGGTGGGATTGTTGGCGCGGGGACATGTGCTGATTGAGGATGTGCCGGGCGTGGGGAAGACGGTGTTGGCGCGATCGCTGGCGCGATCGATTAATTGTGAGTTCACGCGGGTGCAGTTGACGCCGGATTTGCTGCCATCGGACATTTTGGGGGTGTCGGTTTACAACCCGGAGAAGCAGACGTTTGATTTTAAGCCGGGGCCGATTTTTGCGAACATCGTGCTGGCGGATGAGATCAATCGGACGACGCCGCGGACGCAGTCAAGTTTGCTGGAAGCGATGAATGATTATTCGGTTACGGTGGACGGGAAGACGATGGCGTTGCCGCAGCCGTTCATGGTGATTGCGACACAGAATCCTTTTGAGTTTGAGGGGACGTATCTGCTGCCGGAGAATCAGTTGGATCGTTTTTTGATCCGGGTGCAGTTGGGTTATCCGGAACGGGAGCGGGAGAAGGATATTCTGCGGCAGCAACCGGGGCGGTTTAAGTTGGATCATCTGGATCCCGTGCTGTCGACGTCGGATGTGCAGTCTTTGCAGGGGCAGGCGGCGCAGATCAGGATTGATCCATCGTTGCTGGATTTTTTGATGGATGTGGTGGAGGCGACGCGGGCGCATGAGCAACTCCATACGGGGGTTTCGCCGCGGGGGAGCCTGGCGTTGATGCAGGCGTCACAGGCGATGGCATTGTTGGAGGGGCGTGATTACGTGACGCCGGATGATATCAAGGCGATGGTGGTGCCGGTGTGTGCGCATCGGGTGATCACGAAGAATCATTTATCGAATGGGGATCTTATAACGGCGACGCGGGTGCTGCAGCAGGTTTTGCAGAAGGTGCCGGTGCCGGCGTAGGAGTTTTGCGGGGTTACTGGTTTGGCGGGAACGCGGTATGAAGAAGCAGCGCAGGCCTACATTTCTGAGGCGGCACGAGGTGACGCTGCCGGGGCTGGTGTTTGTGGGAATCACGCTTTTTGTGATGATCGCGGCGATCAATTCGCAGACGAATCTGTTGTTTTTCATGTTTGGCATTTTGATAGGGGGGCTGATCGTGTCGGTGGTGGTTTCGGGGGAGATGCAGCGCAAATTGAGGGTGCGGCGGATGGTGAACGATCACGTGGTGGTGGGGGAGTTGCTGGAGGTGCACTATCAGATCACGAATCCCAGGAAACATCTGGCGAGTTTTGCGGTGTCGGTAACGGAAGCGGAGATGGTGAGCGGGGTGGGCGATAAGTTGACAAATCCGCTGAGCATCCAGCCGCAGGGATATGCGTTGCACATAGCACCGCGGCAGACGGTTACGGTGATGACGCGGTTGGGGGCGGCGCGACGGGGGATATTACGGTTGAACGAAGTGCGGCTGACGTGTTCGTTTCCGTTTGGATTTTTGCGTCATGTGCGACATTTGAAGATGCCGCTGGAAATCGTGGTTTATCCGCGGATAGGGGTGTTGAATCGGAAACTGGCGATGCGGTATCGAGAGGCGATAACGCCGGGGTCAATGACGTCGAATGTGCGAGGGGGCAATGATGATTTTTATGGACTGCGGGAATATCGGGCGGGGGACAACATCCGGGCGATTCATTGGCGGCGGACGGCGCGGACGGGGCAATTGATGATTCGGGAGATGACGTCGAATGCGCCGCCGCAGATGGTGGTGGTACTGGATTTGCGGCACTGGAAGGAGTTGGCGGAGGACAAGCGGGTGGCGGAGGTGGAGCGGGCGATTGAGTTGGCGGCGTCGCTGGTGTGTTATGGGTTTGCAGAGAATTTCGCGGTGGGGTTGAGCGTGGCGGGGGTAGAGGGAGCGGAGGCGCCTGTGCCACAGATGGGGCGGGAGGTGCGGCAACGATTGTTGCATCGATTGGCGACGTTGGAAGTTGAGGACATTGGAGGGGGCGCGTCGCCGCTGCAGGGGGCGAAGCTGGGGCGGCGGGCGGAGTATGTGATTATTGGACTGCGGGGCTTAGATGAGACGGAAGGTTTGGTGCCGGTGGGGACGACGCGGACGGCGCTGGTGATGGACGACGCGGAATCGGAGACGTGGCTGCATTTTTTGGCGGGAGATGATGCGCGGAGGTTGCTGCGGGAAGCGCAGTGAAGGGGAATTTGCCGGTGGTGTTTTTTCGGGAGTGGATATGGCTGGCTGGCTGCGAGCGGGTGTTTTTCTTCTGATGTTGGGCGGGATGGTGGGAGGAGATGTGGCAGCGCGGGCGGAGGCGGAGGCCGTGCGGCCGGTGATGCGGGATTTTTTGGGAGTGAACGGACATACGGTGCAGTTCAGGCCGGAGTTGTATAAGCCGGTGTGTACCGTGGTGCGGGACTATCACCCGGTGAGTTGGGATTTGGGGGAGGATACGGGGAAGATGCCGACGTTTCCGATGGCGAAGAATAAGGTGAGTTGGGAGCAGGTGTATGGGAGCTGGAAGAAAGCGGGGTATCGGATTAATGCGTGTTTGATGATGGATTCGGTGGGGCCGAAGAAGTGGAAGGATGGGGAGAAGGATGGGGAGGCGTATGGGAAGTTGTTTGCGAAGTGGTTCGGGCCGGGAGGGAAGTTGCCGATGGTGGAGACGGTGGAGATTGGGAATGAGCCGGGGAACTACACCGATGAGGAATATGTGAAGGTATTCAAGGCGATGGTGAAGGGGCTGAGGGCGGCGGACAAGAAGCTGAAGATTGGGACGTGCAATGTGGTGGTGGGAAAGTCGGGGAAGTATGCGAAAGGGGTGGAGTTGTTTGCGGGGTTGGATTTTGATGTGTTGACGATTCACACGTATGCGCAGTTGGAGCCGTGGCCGACGTGGAAGCGGAGTTATCCGGAGGATGGGCGGCTGGATTATTTGAAGGATGTGCGGGAGTTGGCGAAGTGGCGGGATGCGAAAGCGAAGGGGAAACCGATCTGGATTACGGAGTTTGGGTACGACGCAACGACGAAGAAGCCGGATCCGAAGACGGAATTCAAGAAGTGGGAAGGGGCGACGGAGACGCAGCAGGCGGAGTGGCTGGTGCGGAGTGCGCTGGTTTTTTCGGCGATGCCGGTGGAGCGGGCGTACGTTTATTTTTTTAATGACAAGGATGATCCGCAGGTGCATGGGTCGAGCGGGTTGACGCGGAATTTTGAGCCGAAGCCGGCGTACTGGGCGCTGGCGCAGATGCAGAAGAAATTGGGGGATTATCAGTTTTCAAAGGTGCTGGAGGAGAAGGCGGGGGAGGTGTATGCGTATGAGTTTGTACACGAGAAAGATGCGGGAAAGAAGGTGGTGGTGGTGTGGCGGCCGACGGGGGATGGGAAGAGTGGGGTGGCGGATTTGAGCGGGAAGTTGGCGGGGTGGGAGGTAGTGGCGGCGGAGGAAATGGTGATGGCCAAGGAAGGGGTGGGGATGTTATCGGGAGTGACGTCAGGGAAGATCCCGGTGAGGGAAGAGCCTGTTTATCTGGAGTTGAAGAGGAAGTAGGCGGGGTGTGACGCTTTGTTATAGCGCAGGAAAAGCGGTGTACTCAGGGCGAGCACTCTGGTCACGCTGATGAGGGGAAGGTATCCGCGGATGCAGAAATCTGGTATTCAGGGCGGATATTAACGGACATTGTCAAAACGGCGAGGGGCTTCGAGACTGGCGAGTTGAGCAAGTTAACTTTAATTAAGTGAATGGGGGGGGACGGACGATGTAAAGATAGGTTATTTGAGTAAGACAGGAAAGCCGGGTAATCTTCCCGCTGTATTACTCAAGTGGACAACTTTTAAGGCTAAGTTATGGCCATGGAGAACATCGTGAATAATAGTGACAATGTTCCACAATCGATTTCGCCAGAAGTGAATGGTGGCAAGGCTTCAGTAAATGGGGCGGCGAAGGAAGTGTTTACGACGGGGGAGGCCGCCGAGGTGTGCAAAGTTTCACAGCAGACAATCATCCGGTGTTTTGATGCGGGTCGATTGAATGGATTTCGGGTTCCGGGATCGAAGTTTCGGCGGATTCCGCGGGATGCGCTGCTGAAGTTCATGAAGGAAAACCAAATACCTCTGGACAATCTGGAGACGGGGCGGAAGAAGGTTCTGGTGGTGGATGACGATGCGGAGATCGTGGAATTATTTGTGGATGTGTTGAACCGCGATGGGCGTTTTGAAGTGAAGACGGCGGCGAGCGGCTATGACGCGGGCGTGATGACGCACGAGTTTAATCCGGACCTGATGATCCTGGATTACATGTTGCCGGACATCAACGGGAACGTGGTGTGCCAGACGATCCGGAACAATCCGAAGTTTGAGCACATGAAGATCATTATTGTGTCGGGCGTGGTGAACCAGGAAGAGATTAATGAATTGCTGGGTGCCGGGGCGGATGAGTTCGTAAAGAAGCCGTTCAATATTGAGAAGCTGGTGGAGCGGATGGTGGAGTTGCTGGTGGTGTGAGGCAGTGCGGCACGTATAGGGAAGTCAAACGCAAGAAGCAGGGATGCTTTTAGCCAGGGATGGATTGAGAATGGCGCAGGTAGCGGCGAAAGCTGGAGTGGGAGCAGGGGGGGAGATCACCGCGGACGAGATCAAGACGCGGAAGGTGGAGCTGGTTTTGCAGCAGTTGGACAGTTTGCCGACGTTGCCGGGGATTGCGTTGCGCCTGGTAACGATGACGGGGAATATTGATACGCGGATTCAGGAGGTGGTGGCGTTGTTGTCGGCGGATCAATCGCTGACGAGCAAGCTGCTGAGCCTGGCCGGGGCGTCGGGGACGGGTGTGCGGGAGACGATTACGAGCGTGCAGCAGGCGGTGGTGATGCTGGGGTTCGAGACGCTGCGCAATTTGGTTTTGTCAGTGAAGGTGTTCGAAGTATTTCAAGATAGCGCGGAGGTGGGGAACGGGGATTCGGCGTTTAATCGCGCGGAATTCTGGAAACATTCATTGGCTGTGGCGACGGCGGCGGAGATGCTGGCGGCGCGGTGCAAGCCAAAGTTGAACGTGCATGACGCGTTTGTCTGCGGGTTGCTGCACGACATCGGGAAAGTGGCATTTGATACGGCGATGCCGAAGAGTTTTTCGCGGGTGATCGAAGCGGCGATGCTGACGCGGGGGGATGTGGCGGATGTGGAGCGGCGGATCATCGGGCTGGATCATGCGTTGGCGGGGAAGCGGTTGGCGGAGGCGTGGAATCTGCCGCAGATGATTATGCAGGCGATCTGGCTGCACGGGACCTCGCCGATGGCGATGACGCAGGGGATATCGAATCCGCAGATGGTGCTGGTGGTGGGATTGGCGGACATGCTGGCGCGGCGGCAGCACATTGGTTTTTCGGGGAACTATTTATTTCCGTATGAGACATCGCAGTATGCGCAGGCGCTGGGGCTGGGGATTGGGGATATCGATGCGGTCACGCGGGGATTGACCGAGGCGCTGGAGCTGCGGGCGCGAGCGATCGGGCTGTACGACGTGGAAAGTAAACAGCTGTATTTGCAGTCGATTGCGAATGCGAACGCGGAGTTGGGTCGGGTGAACCAGACGCTGGCGATGCAGAATCGGAAGCTGGCGATGCGGAGCACATGCTTTGAGATGATGACGAAGTTCTATCAGCGGATCGTGCCGGCGGCGAGCCCGGCGCAGTTGCTGGTGGAGGTGGGGAACGTGGGGCATACGTTTTTTGATTCGCCGAAGATGGCGCTGTTTTCGCAGGATCCGGATCAAAAGGTGGGGGAGGTGCTGTTGTTTGATGCGACGAGCGCGGGCGGAACGGGCGGGAAGGCGGGAGGGCACGAGAGCTTTTTGATGAACATGCCGGCGCATGGCGGGGATCAGCGGTTGGGGAGAGAAGGACGGGCGAATCAGAGTTTTACACGGCAAGCGAGCCCGCAACTGGATTGGCTGATGGAGCGGGTGCAGCCGTTTTTGGGGACGACGCAATGCTGGTTTATGCCGCTGCTGTGCGGTGCGGAGCCGGTGGGCGGGGTGGTGTGGGTGGCGAAGGACACGGGGAATTCGATGCAGGGTTTAGGGGATTTAGCGCTGGTGGCGCAGAGTTGGGGGATGACGCTGCGGACGTCGCAGGTGCGGGAGCAGCAGAATATTTTGACGGAGAGCCTGGCGGCGGCGAATCGGGAGTTGGGGAGTTTGCAGCAGCAGATGGTGCGGAACAAGGCGATTTTGAGTTTGGGGGAGATGGCGGCGGGAGCAGCGCATGAGATGAATAACCCGCTGGCGGTGATTTGCGGACGGGCGCAGTTGCTGAGTGCCAAGCTGGCGGATGCACAACTGAAGCAGGAAGCGAGTTTGATTGCACAGCAGGGGGATCGCTTGAGCCAGATCATCACGGACATGATGGAGTTTGCGAAGCCGCACCAACCGCGGGTGGGGACGATTGACGTGTTGCGGTTGGTGGATGAAGCAGTTGCGGAGGCGGCGGAGCGCGTGGCGGGACCGAATGGAAAGGTGTTGGTGCGGGTCGAGAAGGCGGAGCACTTGCCGGAGGTGCAGGGGGATACGAAGCAGATACGGGGGGCGATTGCAGAGGTGGTGGCGAATGGGATCCAGGCGGCGAAGCTGGCGGAGGCGTCGAAGATGAAGGGTGGGAAGGGCGCGGCAGGGGAGGGCGAAGTGGTGGTGGCGCTGCGGTTTGATGCGTTGGATAATCAGTTGATCGTGCAGGTGACGGATGCGGGCGTGGGCATGAGTGAAGAGACGATGAGGAATGCATTTAGTCCGTTTTTCTCGATGAAGACGGCGGGGCGACAGCGTGGGATGGGGTTGGCCAAGGCGTTGCGGTGGATGGAGAATCATGGGGGAACGATACGGTTGGACAGCACGCTGGGAAGCGGGACGACGGTGGTGATGCTGCTGCCGGCGGGGTGAGGAGCGGGGTGTTCCGGGTGGAGGGGAATCACGTGAGTTGATTGGTTTCTTTTGAAAACGCGGAAGGTATGCGCGCGTGGGGAGGGGCAAAAGCGTTTAGAAAATGGTTATGGGGCGAAGTACCTATAAAGGTATTTTTGCGGCGAGGAATG
Source organism: Phycisphaerae bacterium (assembly GCA_038248985.1). Classification (GTDB taxonomy): domain Bacteria; phylum Planctomycetota; class Phycisphaerae; order WQYP01; family WQYP01; genus JBBRWV01. Next base: position 3,096 of record JBBRWV010000107.1, on the reverse strand, counting down.
TTTTCGGACGGAGGGGGAGAGTGGTCTGGAAATGTGAGGGGTCCTAGCAGCGCATCGGGGCAATGTTTTCGGGCGTGCGGGCGGGTAGATTTGGTTTGAGGGAAGTCAAGAAAAATGAGGAGTATGGGGGTAAGGGTAGGTGGAATTCCCGTCGATAGTTTGGGGCAACGGCGGCGAAGCGTAAATGTGAAGCGGCCCGGAGCGGGAAGAAAATACACGGTGGTCTAGGAGTAGTTGATGAAGTTTGTAAGTCAGGAAGTAATCAGCACGAAGACCTGGGATGTGCTGGTGGTGGATGCAGATCCGACGACGGGGGATCTGGTGAGGCGTGGCGGGGGGACGCGGGTGGGGCAAGTGCGGGTGGTGGAAACGGTGGACCAGGCAGCCCTGGAGATGCGAACACATCCGGCGGATGTGGTGATGGTGAATGTGCAGATTAACGACAATGGGGGGATCGAACTATTGCGTAAATTGCATCGGAAATATCCGCAGTGCGAAGCGATTGCGATGTCGCGGACGAAGCGGAGCGAATTGTGCGTGGATGCGTTGCGGGCCGGGGCGGCGGACATACTGGTGGGGCCGGTGACGGTGGAAGATGTGAAGACGGCTTTTGCGAACGTGGCGGAGCGGCAGACGGGCCTGGCGCGATTGCAAAATCGAAACCTTCGATTGCGGGAAGTGTGCAAGCGATTGAGCAAGGCGCGGCAGGAGATCAGCAAGCAGGTGGACCTGTTGTGCAATGACCTGGTGCGGGCGTACCAGGAGATGGCGCAGCAGTTGAATCATACGCAGGTGACGACGGAATACTCAATGATGCTGCAGGACGAACTGGAGGTGGAGGGGGTATTGCGGAAGACGATGGAGTGGGTGTTGAAAAAACTGGGGCCGATCAATGCGGCGGTGTATTTGCCGGATGGGGAGCGTAATTTTGCGTTGGGCGCGTATTTGAATCTGGATACCGAGGCGGACGCAAAGCTGATTGAGCAGATTGGGAGGACGGTGGTGCGGGAGGTGGAATGCTCCGGTCAGGCAGTGACGATTGAGACGAACGAGCAGTTACGGGGGCATTTTGGGAATGATGCGAGGTTGATGGAAGGGCGGACGTGGTATGCGTCGAGCTGCGTGGCGAAACGGGAGAGCCTGGCGGTGCTGGTGATTTTCCGGCGGCGGGGTGATCCGCTGGATGCGGCGCTGCGTCAATTGGTGGAGGCGGTGTGCCCGCTGCTGGCGGCGAAGATTGATGAGGCGTTGGAATTATATAATCGGATGAACCCGCTAGAGGATGAGGATGAGGAGGGGGATGGCGGGACTCTGGAAAGAGAATGATTTCGGGATTTCATGGTAAGCATCCGATACGTTATAGTATTCGTAAAGAGAGATGAGCAGTTCAAGGACGCAGCAGGCTGTAGTTGTACTCGTGATGCAGTAATCGGGAAGGATCCAGGCAGATATGGCATTGGGCGTCTTAGCTGATATTCCGCCGATGTCGGTGATTCAACCGTACATGCTGGTGTTTTATGTGTCGTTTTTGGTAACCATCATATTGACGCCGATGATGCGGATGCTGGCGCAGCGTCATGGGATCGTGGATGATCCTGATGGCAAGCGGAAGGTGCATACGCAGCCGATCGCGTATTTGGGCGGGGTGTCGATATTTCTGGGTTGGTTGGCGGGGGTGTCGATCGCGGTGTTTTTGAAACCGCACAACAGCGATATTCCCTTTGCGACAGTGCGGATACCGCCGGGGATATTGCTGGGGGCGGCAACGGTGGTGTTGTTTGGTTTGATGGATGATGTGTATTCGCTATCGCCGAAGATCAAGTTGGCGGGGCAGTTCTTGGCAGCGCTTTTTCTGGTGGTGCCAGGGTATCTATTGAAAATTGGGGATGACCACTTTTTGGGAAAGGGTCATGGCGCGGCGTGGATGGTGCTGACACCTTTGCAGACCCGAGGGTTTATTGATATTGAGTCGTTGGGACAACCGTGGGGGAAGTGGGTGGTTTTGGGGGCGGCCAGCGTTTCATTGCTCTTTGCGATTTTTATTATTATCGCAGCGTGCAACGCGACGAACTTGTTGGATGGATTGGATGGATTGTGCTCGGGGGTGACGGGGGTGATGTCCATGGGATATTTGATATTGGCGGTATACCTGGCATCACAGATGATCGGGACGGCGGGTGGCATTCAGGTGGATCCGACGCGTATCACACTGTCGCTGGCGCTGCTGGGGGCGGTGCTGGGATTCCTGCCCTACAACTTTAATCCGGCATCTATTTTCATGGGGGATACTGGGTCGATGTTTCTGGGGTATATCTGCGGGACGATGATGCTGCTGTTCGCACAAAACGGGACAGTGCAGTGGTTCCTGTCGGCGGTAATCATGTTTGGATTGCCGATGCTGGATACTTTCCTGGCGATTGTGCGGCGGAAGTTGAACGGTAAGAAAATTTTTTCACCGGATTCGAATCACTTCCATCACTTTTTAATCAAGCGTGGATTATCCGTGCGGCAAGCGGTGATGCTGAGTTACGGGGTGGCGGCGGTATTTGTGAGCTTTGGCTTGGTGATCGTAATTATACCGACGCGAATGGCGATTGGCCTGTACCTGGTTCTATTTGGATGGATCGTGGTGGCGGCATTTAAGATGGGGATGATATTTCAGCACCAGAAACCGGCGATTTTGAACACACAACTCTCCTCGGCGGTGATGGGTGGCGGGGCGACGTTGCCTCCAACCGGCGCGGCTCCAACGGGCGTGGCGATCCATGGGATTAGCGGCACTGGAATTAGTGGGTTTGGTGGAGAAGCAGGGACCGGAGGATCGGGAGTATTGCCGGGAGCGAAGACCTCGGCCCATTGATTTCATCTTGTCGGGGGTAGGGGACGGTCGTTACAGGGCTATGTGGGGCTACGCATTTTTGCGAGGATGCGGGTGGCATCGGCGATTTCGGCACGGGTAAGGACCGGCGCATCAACAACTGTCAATGATTTACTGGGGCACGGCCACATAGTTCCACTTGGGTAGCAGGTCGTCGAAGCGCAGTCGCATCGTGGCCTTGAAGTCGTCGGCCACGGTGCGTCGCGTCTCGTAGATGC
>JBBRWV010000106.1:0-13399 GCA_038248985.1 Phycisphaerae bacterium | reverse complement strand
TCTGGTAAAGACCTTCTAGCGCCGCCAGCAGCAGCGCCTTTCCCACCCCCTTGCCGCGATACGCTTCATCCACGCCCGTCGGCCCAAAATATCCCCGCCGTGTGCAATCGTACGCCGCAAATCCGATGACCTTCTTCTCCCGCACCGCCACCAGAATCGACGGCTCCATGTGTCGATACCCCGCCTCAATTTCGTCCGCCCAACCTACCGTAAAATGCTTCTCCACAAAGATCCGTAAAACCGTTTTTTCATAATTACGAGCGCGCCGCACCCTGATCCCCTCCTTCCCCAACTTTTCCAAAAGCGGAGCCGCCGGAGGCAGTCGATACAGTGGAACCAAAAGATCCATTTTCCAACCTTTCCAAAAAGTCCCGCGCCGATCACAATCATACCCCCTTTCCCCCCTTCAACACCCCCCTCACCCCCCCCCCTTTCCCCTCATTTTTTGTAGTGGTCCGCGTTAATCTGGATGTAATTCTTCCATTCCGCAGGCACGTCATCTTCCGTAAAAATCGCCTTCACCGGGCACTCATCAATGCACAGCCCGCAGTCAATGCACGTATCCGGATCGATATACAGCATCTTGGCCGCATCAAAATCCGTTTCATCCTTCCGCGGATGAATGCAATCCACCGGGCAAACGTTCACGCACGCCGTATCCCGCGTCCCAATGCACGGCTCAGTAATAATGTGAGGCATAATTAAGCTCCTAAATTCGCAGTCGCAAGCCCGTCCAGTTTAAGGACTTAAGGCTGCTTCCCAATAATCGAGAAAAAAATCCCCATCCGGGAAACCGGATGCGGCACAATAATCCACCCCCTCAGCAATGCGCCCCTTCGCGAGCAGCGCGGCTGAACCACCGAGGGAAAATTCGCGGGCGTGGCATCATGATTGTTTTCTTTTAGCAACTTACCTTCCCGATTGCAATTGCGCAACCATTCCTCCGTCATTTCACCATTTCATCCGCGCCAGCGCCAAAAACGTCCCCACGCAGCGCTTCCCCGCCACCGCATATCCGCTTAAACTGAATACTCTGTGAAAAAATAGCCCGTTGCCCAGAAGGACTCGATCATGCCTATTGAAATTACGATGCCCAAACTCACCGACACAATGACCGAGGCTACACTTGCCAAGTGGTTGAAAAAAGAAGGCGACGAAGTCAAACCCGGCGACATGATCGCCGAAGTGGAAACCGACAAAGCCACGCAGGAACTTGAAGTCTTTGAAGGCGGAACAATCGCCAAAATCGTCATTCCTGAGGGCGGCACCACCGCTGTCGGCGCCCTGATCGTCGTCATCGCAAAACCCGGTGAGGACGTCAAAGCCGTCGCCGCCGCAGTCAAGGGCGGTGCTGCAGATTCGGCCCCGGTCGCGGCCAAACCCAATGCCCCGGCTTCGCAGCCCGCGGCCCAGCCTGAAGCCCTCAAGCCCGCCGAGGCTCCCATCGCCGTCGAAGACCATCACGAAGGCAGCGAACCCACCGTGCTCCGCTCCGACGGCAAGATCCGTGTCAGCCCGCTCGCCAGAAAATTGGCCGAAGAAAACGGCGTCGAACTCGCCCTCATTCAGGGTACCGGCCCCGACGGGCGTATCATCAAACGTGACATTCTTGAAGCCGCGGCCCGCGTCTCCAAAGCCTCCGCATCTTCCCCGGCAACACCGCCAATTCAGCCCGGCAAAGTCATGAGCGCCGGCCCCTCCACGACTGCCCAGGCCGCACCGATGCACCTGGCGCTCAAACTTGAGCAAAAGACGCTTCCCCTCTCCAACATGCGTCAAACCATTGCTCGCCGGCTGGTCAGCAGCAAACAAAATATCCCCCATTTTTACGTCTCGATGGATGTCGAAATGGATGCCTTGCTCAACCTTCGCGCCGTGATCAACACGCAAATAGAGCCGGAAAAAATCTCCGTCACCGACTTCATTGCCCGAGCCTGCGCCTTAGCCCTGACTCGTTCTCCGGGCATCAACAGCAGCTTTGCCGAAACCGCCATCATCCAGCACGGCACCGTCGACCTGGGCATTGCCGTGGCTCTCGAGGATGGTCTCGTCGTCCCAGTCATTCGGCAAGCTCACACCAAGGGTGTTCGGCAAATTTCCGCGGAGATCAAGCAACTCGCGGATCTGGGACGGGCCCGCAAACTCAAAGTCGAGCAGATGACCGGCTCCACGTTCACCATCAGCAACCTCGGCATGTACGGCGTGAAAGATTTCCAGGCGATCATCAATCCCCCGGAATCCGCAATCCTGGCCGTCGGCGGAACAAGCTGGAAGCCCGTTGTTCGCGATGTCGCCGGCAAACGCGAGATCGTCGCAGCCCAGGTCATGAACCTCTCCCTCAGTGCCGATCACCGCGTTGTGGACGGTGCCACCGGGGCCAAATTCATGCAGGAACTGAAGGCGCTGCTGGAAAATCCCTTACGTATGGTCGTGTAAAAAAGCCCCGCTGACTGCAATCAGCGGGGCATCCTATTCCATCTGGGCGGGGCGGATTTCGCGCTACATCGCTACTGTCACGGTCTTGATCTCCGTGTAATTGCGCAATGCATACTCGCCCAGTTCGCGGCCGATGCCCGACATCTTGAATCCGCCGAAGGGTGCCGCGGTATCAAAAACATCGTAACAGTTGATCCACACGGTGCCGGCGCGAAGTTCGGCGGCCAGGCGATGGGCCTTTTGGATGTCCTTGGTCCACACTGCCGCCGCCAGGCCGTACATGTTTTTGTTGCCACGTTCAATAACTTCCGCGATATTCTTGAAGCGGATGACCGAAAGCACCGGTCCAAAAATTTCTTCCTGGCATATTTTCATGTGGTCTTGAACATCGGAAAAGATCGTGGGCTGAATGAAATAGCCTTGTTTTCCATGGCGCTCACCGCCGTGAACGAGCTTGGCGCCCTGCTCCTTGCCCGAATTTGATGTATCCCATGACGCGATCGAATTGCTCCTGCGAAACTTGCGGTCCCTGGGTAGTCTTCATGTCAAAGGGATCACCCACCTTTTGTTTCTTGGTACGGGCGGTCAGTTTTTTCAGAAACTCATCATGGATTTTTTCTTCAACAAATAGACGCGAACCGGCGCAGCAGCATTGGCCCTGATTGAAAAAGAGTGCGAAAAACGCACCTTCCACGGCAGCGTCAATATCCGCGTCGGCAAAGACAATATTCGGCGATTTGCCGCCCAGTTCGAGTGTGACCCGCTTGAGATTGGATCTCGCCGCCGCTTGCATGATCAATTTGCCCACTTGGGTGGATCCCGTGAACGCCACCTTGTCAACATCGTCGTGCTCGGCGATGGCGGCCCCCGCGGTCTGGCCATATCCCGGAATGATATTGAGCACACCTTCCGGCAAGCCGGCTTCCAAGGCCAGTTCACCAATTCGCAGTGCCGTCAGGGGGGTTTGTTCCGCTGGTTTCAGGATCACAGTACAACCAGTAGCCAGAGCTGGTCCCAACTTCCACGCCTGCATGAGGATCGGGAAGTTCCATGGAATAATCTGCCCGACCACGCCGACCGGTTCGTGCCAGGTGTAACAGAAGTATGGCCCGTTGATGGGTATCGTCTTCCCTTCGATCTTGTCCGCCCAGCCGGCATAGTAGCGGTAGCAATCAATGGCCAGAGGCAGATCGGCCGCCAGCGCATCGCGCAGTGGCTTGCCGTTGTCCAGCGATTCGAGAAGCGCCAGTTCTTCCTTGTTTTTTTCCACGAGGTCGCCGAGGTTATACAAAATTCGTCCGCGTTGCCGGGCTGACATTTTGCGCCAAGCCCCTTTCTCAAACGCATTTCGTGCGGCGATGACTGCTTTATCCACATCGGCCTTGTCGCCTTCGGCGACTTGTGCGATGACTTCTCCCGTCGCGGGATTGATGGTTTCAAAGGTCCTTCCGGATTGAGCATTCGTCCAGAGGCCGTTTATCAGCATCTTGGTCTGACGGATTTTGACTGGCAGTTTACCGACGCTTTTGCCGGGGGATTTTGGCGCTAGGCGCGCGGCGTGAGATTCAATAGTCGTCATGGTTTGGCTCCTTGCGACGAATGAAGGTGAACAAAAACGTATATACGCAGTTGAACGCAACCGCGTGAGTCATCGATCTGAATTGAGTTTTTAACCCGTGGTAATCAAGAAGGTGAGGCTGGCAGAGCTAATTGTACCTCTGAGTGGTCCGCGCAGAGAAGAAAATAAGTGCGAGATTGGTCGGGTCAGTTCACCACGCTAACGCACGGCGAACATTTCCTGAGCGATATAATTGGCCTGCCCGCAATTCTTTGTTGCGTGCCCCACCCTTTGTCCCTGATACTTCGCACGGTATGAAGCGACTCCAACAATTTCTTTTTGACACGGGTTTGGCCCATCATCGCGCTGGACGACTGCAAAAGGCCGAGCACGACTATCGCGAGGCTCTCGCCTTTGATGAACAGGAACCCCTGGTCCTCAACATGCTCGGTGTGGTGATGCACCAGTGCGGACGGAACCCCCAGGCATTGGAGTTCCTTCAAAAATCGCTGTCCGCCAAGCCCACGGCCGATGCTTACGCCAATCTTGGAAACATCTATAAGTTCACCGGGCAACTCGGCGAGGCCGTCAATGCCTATGAAAAGGCGATTGCCCTGGATCCCAATTCGTTTGCCGCGCACGCCAATTTGGGCGGCGCGCTCGAACGCCTGTCATTGCATGCTGAGGCGCTCAAATCCTATAACCGCGCGATCTCTCTGGATCCGCGCAACTCCGCCATCCACTCCAACGCGCTGGCCCTCTTGAACCACATGGAATCCGCAGATCGGGAAGAAATTTTCGAACAGCATCTGCGCTGGGCCACCGCGCACACTCTGGGCGCACCCCCCATAGGTGTGAACCGCAATACGCGCGAGCCTCAGCGAATCCTCCGCGTAGGGTACGTATCTGCGGATTTTCGATGCCATTCGGCGGCCAATTTTATCGAGCCCATTTTGACCGCGCATGACCGAAAAAAAGTTCAGGTTTACTGCTATTCCAATGTGTTGATGCCCGACGCGATATCCAAACGCATCGCCGCATTGCCGCTGACTTTTCGCCCGATCTATGGACTGTCCGACGAACAGGCGGCCAAGCTGATTCATGGAGACGTCATCGATATTCTCGTGGATCTTTCCGGCCACGGATCCGGAGGGCGATTGCCGATGTTTGCCCGGCGACCGGCGCCGATCCAGATGAGCTATCTGGGCTATCCGAACACGACCGGAATGAAGGCGATCGATTATCGCATAACCGATGCGATTTCCGATCCACCTAATGATGCGGATAAATATTACACCGAAAAATTGTTGCGTCTGCCGAGTTCCGCATGGTGTTTTCAACCCCCGGTAGACGCCCCCCCCGTGGCCGGTCTGCCCGCATTGGAGCACGGACACATCACGTTTGGTTCATTCAATAATTTTGCCAAGATCACGCCTGCCGTGCTGGAGGTTTGGGCGAAAGTGCTCGCGGCCGTCCCTAAGTCACGGCTTCTTTTGAAAGCGGACGCGTTTTCTCTCGGGAGCGTACAGGAGCGCATTCTCGCCGTATTCGCCACACAGAATATTGCGCCGGAGCGGATCGAATTCTCCCCCGCAGGTTTGGAGTACAAGGCGCATTTGGCTTTATATGGCCGGGTAGACGTCGCACTTGATCCCTTTCCCTGCAATGGTGCCGCGACGACACTGGAAGCCCTGTTCATGGGCGTGCCCGTGCTCACGCTGAAGGGAAAATCGCATGCCGGTCGGGTGGGAATGAGTCTGCTGGCGCAGATCAACATGCCGGAGTGGATTGCCAATTCCACCAAGGGATACGTTCGTCGCAGCTATCTATTTACTCGCGATTTACAGGAGTTGGTCGCTTTGCGTGCACAACTTCGATTTCAACTTCTTAACTGCGGCATCACAGATGCGCCAACTTTCGTCGCGCACCTGGAATCGGCCTATCGCGCGGCGTGGCAAGCTTGGGCACGCGTGGTTTCTTTTTGAACTGCCAGCACGCCTACTGCCGCATTTGCAGCCATTCGGCTAGCTGGGTGGATGAAACATCGGCCAGTGAATTCACGGCAAATGTCGCATGTCGACGGAGTTCTTCGAGCGGGAGACTTGTGGCCACGCCCAGCACGCGCAGTCCCGCCGCTTGGCCCGCAGCGATCCCGCCCGCCGAGTCTTCAATGACCAGCGAAGAACTCTTGGACAACTCTGCGTCGAACTGCTCGTTGAGCTTCTCAAACGCCAAGTTGTATCCTTCCGGGTCAGGCTTTCCGTGCTGGACATCTTCGATGGAAACGATTACGTCAAAATGGTGCAGCAGGTTAAAGACTTCGAGATGATGAACAATTTCAGCGCGGCGCGCGCCGGAACAGATGGCGTGGGGGATTCGACTATTCTCAAGAAATGTGAGCATCTCACGAACGCCCGGTAACGGTTCCGTGTTTCCGTGGCTGGCCCGTGTGAAAAACTCATGCTTTGCGGCGGCGAGTTTGTGGAGAACAACTTCATCATGCGGGCGGCCATAATGGCGCAGCATCATGGAGAAACCTTCGACGTCTCCGTACACCACATAGCGCGAAAAATACTCGCTGGGCGAGATGGTCAATGGGCCGCCAATCATCTCTGCGTGATGGCTGAACGCGGCGTTGTAGGCGTGCAAGTGCAGGCATTCCGTGTCGGCAATGACGCCGTCGAAGTCGAAAATGATGCAGGATTCAGGCATGAGTCTGGCGGTTTCAAAGGGGAGCACGTGGGAAAGAGGGCCAAGTTTTCAGGTGGTGGAATCGAGCGCGGCCAGGATTTCGGCATCGTCGCGCTCCTGGCGCAGGGGCTGCTCCTTGAAGAAGGCAACTTTGCCGGCCGTGTCGACGATCACCGTCGCGCGACGTCCGATGTTGCCCTCAGCCAGAAACAGATCGTATCTTTTTACCACCTCACGGTGCATGTCCGACAGCAGATCATACGTAATTCCCTTGGCCTCGCGGAAGGCCTTGTGACACCAAACCGAGTCGATGGAAATGCCCAGGAGTATGGCGTCTTTAGCCTCAAACTGTGGCAAATCCGTGGTGAAGCATTGGTGTTCATTGCTGCAAACTGGTGACCAGTCGAGCGGGTAGAAAGCCAACACCACTTTTTTTTTGCCGCGAAAACTGGAGAGCTTGACCTTCAGCTTGTCCTGGTTGTCGAGTTCAAAATCCGGGGCTTCCTGGCCGACGGCAATAGGCATGGGGGCTCCTTGGCTGGGGGAATGGGTGATTGGCGGAGGATTGTAGCCGCACGCGGGCCGTTCGGTCCAACCGTGGCTTCAGCCGGTGCTGAGTGCTCACGGAATTATGGAAAATCTTTCGAACCCGCACTCTGTGATGCACGTACTATCGATATGCAAGTCGCTTGCATTATGGCGCGGCGCTGCATACACTCAAGGTGTTGCATCTATTTTTAATGAGGGTCTACTAATGGCAAACAAGTGGAAAAACTGGACCGCCGGCGCAAGTCTCAGTCTGGCCGTGCTCGCCGGGTTGATGGCTTGCACGGGCGGGGCGACCGATCCCAGCGCCAAGCCGACCGCAGTGGCGACGATCTTTGCATATCACGATGCCCTCCGCGCCATTGGCGGCAATGACGTGAACGTGGTGATGCTGCTGCCCCCAGGACGCAGCCCGCACGAGTATTTGCCTGTGCCCCAAAATAAGTCGGACGTGATGAAAGCTCGGCTGATCGTCAAGAATGGTTTGGAACTGGATCCTTGGATAGACAAGTTGGCGGCGGACAACAAGACGGCGACTGTGCTGTCGATTGGCGACAGTGAAACGGCATTGCATACTGAAGAGACGGATTTGCCCGGCGCTGAGCCCGCCGATACGGGAACCGCGCCGGCAAAACAGGATGATCACGGTAATCACGATCATCATGAAATGGGCAACCCTCACGTCTGGCTCGATCCGACAGTGCAAATGCGGGTGGCGGAAAAAATTCGTGATGCGTTGATCAAGATCGATCCTGCGCATCAGGTCGGTTACTCCGCGCGGACGGATGCATACCTTGCCGATTTGAGGAAGCTGGATGCCGACTTCATGGCATCCACCGCGACGTTCAAACACAAGGAATTTATCGGTTTTCATTCCGCATATGCCTACCTGGCCCGCCGGTACGGCCTCGTCCAGATCGCCTCTTTCCGCGAAATCGGCAGTGGCGAGTTGAATCCGATGCAGATTCGCAAGGTCGTGGCGCTCATTCAGGAACGGAAAATTCCGGTGGTTTTCAGTGAAACCGCCTTCGACACGCGACAGGCCGAGATTGTTACCCAGCAGACGGGTGTTAAACTCGGCACGCTTCAGCCGCTGGAAACCTACGACAACGCGGATGATACGTATGTGAAGCTGATGCGTGAAAATTTGGCGTCGCTGGAAAAGTACATGAAAGACTAGCGCCGGCGGCGAGGGCTGGGTATTCAGCGTACAATGGCTGCGCTTGAGGTGTATCTGATGACGTTTGTTCCACTCGTGCCACTCCCGCACACGCATGTTGATGCCCAGTCAGACCTTGGTACACATCAAGGCGTGGATGTTGTTTGTGTCCACGGCGTGAGCTACGCATACGATCATAAACCGGCATTGGTCAACGTGACGATTCACGTCAAGCAGGGATCTACTCTCGGTATCATTGGGCCCAATGGCGGGGGAAAGAGCACGTTGCTCAAACTGATGCTGGGCGTGCTGCAGCCGGATTCAGGCAATATTACAATTTTGGGTAAGAGCCCGCGCGCTGCATGCCTCGACGGTGGGTTGGTTGGCTACGTCCCGCAGCGCCATACAATCGACTGGACCTTTCCGATCACCGTGCGCCAGGTCGTACGTCTTGGCAGGATTGGTCAGAAGCCGTTATTTAAATGGTTCAGCGCTGCCGACAATGCCGCCGTCAAGGAGTCGCTGAACGCCGTCGGCATGAGCGAACATATTGATCGACCCATTGGCGGCTTGTCGGGTGGCCAGCAACAACGTGTTTTTATTGCGCGGGCACTGATCAGCAAACCGAAGATTTTGTTTTTGGATGAACCAACGACGGGGATCGATCAGGCCGGGCAGGAACAATTTTTACAATTGCTCGATGAATTAAAAAAACAGTTTGGCCTCACCCTGGTGATGGTCTCCCATGATCTGCGCAGCGTTGTGGCGGTGTGTGATCGCGTGGCATGTCTCAACAAGACGCTGCACTATCACGATCGCCCCAAGGGACTCTCGAAAGATGTGCTTTTTCGCGTGTTCCAATGCGATATGGATGCGGTGCTGGATACCCATTCGGGCCTACATGACCACACCTGCTGCGAGCATGATCATGAGGGGCATGAAGGCGCCGGGTGTGGACATGACCATTCCGCCGCCAACTCGCTGGCTAAGCCGGCATTTTCGCTTGCCCCGCCGAAACGTAAGTAGTTTTCCTGAAAAAACTTGGAACGGAATGGCATGAGCTTGCAGGATTTTTTTCTTAATCTGGGTTACAACAAAAATGCCCTGTTTGTGGGGTTGGCGCTGGCTGCTACGTGCGGATTGTTGTCAGTTTTTATCGTCCTGCGAAAAATGGCGATGATCAGCGAATCGGTCGCGCACTCGGGGATCGGGGGTTATGCAATTGCTTTGTTGATCGGGTATTACGTTGATTATTTCAACCATCCGAGTTGGGGACCAATTCTTAGTCAGGTCGTTACCGCTGTTTTTTGCCTGGTAACCGCGTTCGTGATTGGGTATGTGGCCAAGGGCAAGCACGTTTCTGAAGATTCGGCCATCGGTATTTTTCTGGTGGCATCGGTCGCGTTTGGACTGCTGCTGCTGCGTTTTAGAACGACGCTTCCTCCCCGGGCGTTGCCGGCAGGGTATCCGCCGCGGCCGCGGGTGGCAGATGTGGAAAACGTGCTTTTTGGAGGCATCACGGGGGTTTCGCAGATGGAAGTGTTTATTGCCGTGGGGGCGATGTTGCTGGTTTTCGCCATTGTTTTTGCTCTTTACAATGAGTTTGTGTACACCACGCTGGACGAGGAGATGGCGCGAATTAATGGGGTGCGAACTTCGCTCATCAACATGCTGCTGCTGGGTATGATTGCGCTGGTGGTGGTGGTGGGATCGCGCATGGTGGGGGCGATCATGATTACGGCGTTGATGGTGATTCCAGGCGCGACGGCGTGCATGATTTCGCGCAAGTTTAACCAAGTCGTTGTGGCGTCATTGGTTATATGTGTGGTATCGGTGGGCGGGGGAATTATTGCGGCCAGCAATCCGCCGTTAGGACGGTATCCGACGGGGCCGATTTTTGTGATGATTTTGTTCTTAGTCTTTGTGAGCGTGTGGGTTATACGCAAAGTGTTCAAACCTAAACTGGAAGCTCACTCGGATGGCGCTGGCTCCCCTGAACCCTTGGGAGAAGACGCTCACCCACACGCCCACGGCCATTGATGCGCGCGGCGCAAAGCATTGTATTTATGAGGGTTACGAACTAGGCCGTAGGAATTTCAGGGATTTGGGGTGGCGGCTATTTCGACCCGCTTGACGTTGACGGCCTTGAGGCCTTTGGGGCCGGGTTCACAGTCGAATTCCACGGGTTCGCCTTCTTTGAGCGTGCGAAATCCGTCCGAGACGATGGCCGTGTGGTGGACAAAGATGTCTTGTCCGGCATCGCCGAGGATGAATCCGAAGCCTTTTTGATCGTTAAACCACTTGACCTTGCCTTGAGTTCGTTCCACGATAATACTCCAACTACAGACGCGCCTGATAGTTACGACCAATGGTTGGCGGCGAACCCAACATATTGGCATACGCAAAGATGACTTGGCTTGGGAGCCATTCATTCACGAAAACAAACTGCCAACACAAGGCCCATCGGTTTGGAGCCCATCCGGATATGTAGAATTACCGATGCTTATGAGACTATGACTCCGCTTATGGGATGTGTCAACATAAATATCAAGATCACGTAAAATGGTAGGCCGGCGTTGGAAATGTAGTGGGGCCTTGAGCTTACAACGGATGGGGTGGTGGGTTGTTACATAAAAAGTGGCGGCGGGGATTTTTTTGAAGTGCCTGCCGGGCGTGGGGGGAAGATTTTGGGACGTTTGGGGGTGACCGAGAATAACTGTAAGTAATTGGTAAACACTATAGTTAAGGCGATTTTTATTGTCGGTTGGGGAGATTGGGGGTATAAAGTAAGGGCGGGTTTTGATGCTCCATTTCCAGGGCAGAAAGAGTACGTGAAAACGACTGAGTTCCAGATTCAACCGGGGGTGAAAGGGGGAGCGGCGCGTCTGGACGTGGCGTTTTTTGGGGTGAGAACGCTGTTTTGTGTGCCGGAGGTGCCGAATCCGGTGCCTTGGGCGCTGGCGGAGGGGGTGGCGCGGGAGCATTTGCAGGTGGAGGGGGTGGCGAATGTTTATGTTCTGGCGGAGCGGCTGGCGGGGATACAAAGCCTTATGGTGGCAGGAGTTGTGTTGGACTTGCGGACATGCCTGGAACGGGATATCCGGGCGGTGGGGTTGCTGAAGCGGTTCGGGGTGGAGGTGATGGTGATTCACTGGGAAAACCGGCCGCAACGATTGGGTTGGGCGCTGGGTTTGGGGGCTAAATTGTGGGCTGAGAGGGGGGGCGAAGGGGGGGTAGAGGGGGGTCATAGGGGGGGAGAGCAGGGGGTAGGTGGGGGTAAGGACGGGGTGAGGTGGGGTATGAAGGGGGTGGAGGAGGAGGTACAGGAGGGGAAGGGGATCAAAGTGCCGGCGCTGCGGGAGGGGGAGATCGAAATCGGGGAGCGGGCGCGAAGCGCGGTGGAGGAAGTGGGGGTGGAGGTGGGGGTGGAGGTGGAGGTGGAAGTTTCGGCGGAGCGGGGGAAGGAGATGGAGATTGTTCTGGCGGCGGCGCTGGGGGATGCGCGGGATGCGATGGTGCGGCCCGCGAATATGAATATGGACGCGTCAAATAATATGGACGCATCGAATTGGGATGAAGACCTTGCGGGGGTGGCACGACTGAGCGAAGATGAAAGAAACGCCCTGATGGGGGCGGACGAGGAGTTTTAGTTTTTGGATTGGGATGGGGGTTGGCGCGATCGGGGAGGGAGGAAGACGAAGTAGGCGGGGGACGAAAGGGGAGGCGGGAAGGATTAGAATTGCGGGCCGGAGGCTCGCGGCTTTTTACTTGGAGGAGTAGACGTGGCACGGATTGCGGGAACAGGAATGACGGGACAGCGGGTGGCGAAGTCGGGCGTGGGGGAAGCGCGCGCGGCGAGCCCGGGGGAGAATGGTGGGGAAGGCGCGGGAAGCGGCGGGCGCGGGTTGCAGGTGTTGTTGATCGGACAAGATGGGATGGCGCTGCAGGGGCACATGGACCGGGTGCTGTCGAACGCGGGGCTGGGGCTGACGACGGAAGGGTCGGAGAGTTTTCTGGAGGCGGTGCTGATTTCTGGGGCGGGGCGCGCGGATGTGGATGAGGAGGGCGCGGGCGGGCAGAAGGTGGAATATCCGCTGATCCTGGGTGGGTTGTCGCAGGAACTGGAGCAGTTGGAACCAGCGGTGCGGAGCCTGCGGAAGGTGAATCCGACGAGCATGATTGTGCTGCTGGCGGATGTGGCGGATGAGACATTGGCGCGGCGGGCGAAGGTGTGGGGCGCGGATGATTATTTGATCGTGCCGGCGGGCGAACGGGAATTGCACCGGCTGGTGGTGCGGGCGATGGAGAGCTGGAAGAACCGGGGCAAGGAAAAAGAGGCGGGCGCGGAAGGGGGAACGAAAGGGGCGGCGAAGGGTACGGCGGGGAATGGGAGCGAACGGGCGGCGGAAGCGCGGAGGGTGCAGCCGATACGGGGTCATGCGGCACCGGCGGAAACCTTGCGGGAGGTGGTGCGGGTGAGTGCGGAGCCGGCGATTCGCGAGGAAGGGCACGTGCCGATGCCGGAGCGCGTGGTGGAGATTGTGGAGGTGCCGAAGCGGGAGATGGCGACGGCGGCGTTGAAGAGCGAAGTGGGGAGTGGATTGGATACGGGGGCGTTGCAGGGGTTGATCCCGCAGGTGCCGCTGATGGTGCAGACGGTTTTGCTGAACGATTTGTTGAATGGGCGGGCGGATCTGACGGAGCGTTTGGTGGCGACGGTGCAGGGGTATTCGTCATGGGGCGGGAAGTTGCGTTACGTGCCGGTGACGGCGGAGCATCCGGTGGTGGAGGTGAAGACGGCGGGGGCGTTGATGGCGAAGGTGGAGAGTTCGGGGATGCAGTTTGGGGGCCTGGTGCTGGAGCCGGGAGCGGAGGGTGCGAAATCGAATGCGGGGCAGATGCTGGAGCAGGCGGCGGGATGGATGGGGGCGTTGCTGGCGATTTCGCGGCGGTACGAACAGTTGCGCTCGCTGGCGATCACGGATGAATTGAGCGGGGCGTACAATCGG
>JBBRWV010000105.1:0-13405 GCA_038248985.1 Phycisphaerae bacterium | reverse complement strand
GCCCAGACGCGTCGCTTCCGAGATACGGGCGGCCTCCCTGCCGAGCCTTAACATCGTAGCCTCCTTGCCACGTTGGACTTATGACAACACCATCATGGCAGGAGGCTGCGATTTTCCCAAAACTCGTTGAACGGTATTGGGCCTAAGCCCAGTCTAGCCCTTAACCTTCTCCAACTCCTCCACCCACAATCGCACCCTCTGCCACGCCGTCAGCTTCGTCCGTATCCGCTCCATCTCCTCCCTCCGCGCTTCAAACCCAGCCACACATGCTGCCCAAATTGCTTCCCGATCGTGATCCACCACTTTCCCTGCACATACGTAAAGTTAACATTCGCACCATCCTCTATCCCCGACCGCCCTTCGCCTCAGATAAGCCCTCAATATCAATTCGCATCATAATCGCTTCACATCCAGCAATATTACCCCCTCTCCCCGTACAATCCTCCCATGACCTCACCCACCCCTCCATATCAACCCGACGACGCCTCCCTCACCCCCGCCCTCCTCGACGCCCTCCTCACGCCCACCGGCCAATCCCTCTTCGCCGAAATCCTCGCCCACCCCGCCCTCACCGTCGCCAACATCGCCCAACTCCGCAAAAACCATCCTCCCGCCCTCGTCCACGCCGCCCTCGTCCTCGCCAAACTCCAACCCTCCGCCCGCCAAAAATTCCCCAACCTCACTGACCCCTCACCCCGGGGAGGGCTGACCCCTGATCCCTCGCGAATCATCTTCGCCACTCCCGAAGCCCTCCAACAATCATCCTCCTCCCGCGTCGCCAACCACAAAGCCGCCCGCTTCGCCCAAATCCATCCCACCGAAATCTACGACCTCTGCGCCGGCATCGGCGGCGACTCCCTCTCCCTCGCTTCCATCGCCCCCACCCCTGCTCCAGTAACCACCGTCGACCTCTCCGCCACCCGTCTCCACTGCCTCACTCTCAACGCCCGCTCCCTCCATCTCCCCATCACCACCCTCTGCGCGGATGTCACCACCATCGACATTCCCCCCCACGCCCTCATCCACATCGACCCCTCCCGCCGCAACCTCGGCAAACGCAATTCCCTCTATCAAGACATGATCCCCCCTCCCGCCTTCCTCGACCGCCTCCTCGCCCACTCCCCCGCCGTCGCCCTCAAACTCTCCCCCGCCGTCGATTTCTCCTCCCTCCCTCCCGGCCACCTCGAACTCATCTCCGAAAACCGCTCCGTCGTCCAAGCCCTCCTCCACACCGGCCACTTCCTCGACACCTTCCCTCATGTCCCCGCCCCGCACCCCCCCTCTCAGACCTCAGTCCTCAGTCCTCAGCACCCCCTTGCCCCCCGCACCGCCACCCTCCTCTCCCCCCATCACCCCCCCTTCTCCTTCACCGCGACTCCCTCCGCTCCCCCGTCCCTCGCCCCCGCCCCCCTGACTTACTTCTACGAACTCGACGGTGCACTCACCCGTTCTCAACTCGCCTACCCCTTCGCCCAGCAACACGACCTCCTCCCTCTCACTCAAGACTGCGGCTACGTCACTTCCCCCACCCTCCTCCACCATTCCGCCTGCATCCCCTTCGAATTCCTCGATTCCTTCCCCTTCTCCGAAAAGCGCGCCGCCGAAACCCTCCGCGCCCATAAAAACACCCCTTCCCCCGGCCCCATCGAAATAAAGACCCGTGGCCTCCCCAACATCGACACCGACGCCCTCCAAAAAAAACTCACGTCCCATTTCCCTCTGGCCCTCACTTTATTAATCTATCGCGATTCCCGTAGCCAAGTGCGCGCTATACTGGCCCGTCGACTCACTTTCCCCTAGGCTCTGTCTGAAAACTCGGCGCGGTCGGATTTTGGCGTCAGGAAGGCTGGATGCAAGGACGCAGGACCGAGGCATATTCGCCAATATTCCGAGGTCCCAGGACGTAGCAGACGGCCTTTCTGCGACGAAAGCCGATCCCGCTGAGTTTTCAGACAGAGCCTAACCCAACTTTCGGAGGATTCTTCCCATGCGTAAACCCCTGATGCTCCTCACCCTCGTCGCCTCTACCTCCTGCCTGACTCCCACCTTCGCCCTTCCTCCCTCTCCCGACTACGCCACCCCGCTCTCCCTCGCCATCTCCTCCCTCCCTGCCTCCGCCAACTCCGTCGGCCTCACCTTCTACTGGGAAAACGACGGCGGCTTTGCCAAACCCAACGGCTCCACCGATCGCCACTACACCGCCGGCACCGCCCTCAGCGTCGATTGGCAAGCCCCCTGGGTCAACAACCTTCTCTCCCAACTCCCTTCCATCAACGATGAGTTCGCCCCTGAACACTCCCGCTACGCCCTCGCCGTCATCGGCTCACTCTCCATCTACACCCCCGATGACCTCACCAACCCCAACCCCATTCTCCATGAACGCCCCTACGCCGGCTGGCTCTACGCCGGCTTCATCGCTCAACGCTCTAGCACCGCCCCCAACCATCTCCCCGTCTTCGAACACTTTGAACTCGACATCGGTGCCCTCGGCCAAAACTCCTTCGCCCGCGAAGCCCAGGACTGGATCCACAAATTCTTTGACTACACCTTCCCCCAAGGATGGGAAAACCAGATCCGAAATGAATACGGCGCCGACTTCAAATACCAGCGCCGCTACCGTATCTCCCTCCTCCCCGATCACGTCGACCTCCTCCCCGAAGCCGGCTTCACCCTCGGCACCGTCCACATCAACGCCAACGTCGGCACCACCCTCCGCTTCGGCTTCAACCTCCCCCAAGACTTCGGCCCCGGACGCAAAGACCTCCCCGGTGACTTCACCCGCGCCCGCTCCCCCTCGCGCGAACTCACCTGGGACAACCTCGCCCACTCCCTCGGAGCCTACGGCTTCATCCGCACCACCGGCGTCGCCGTCGCCCACGACTCCACCCTCGAAGGCTCCTTCTTCGGCAGCTCCCCCGTCGAAGTCGAAAAAGAACCTCTCTATGCCGAACTCCAATACGGCATCGCCATCCAGCTCCTCCGCCACATCGAGCTTACCTACTCCCAAACCTGGCGCTCCCCCCAATTCGAAGGCCAGCACAACTGGGACTCCACCGGCACCCTAACCATCGCCTTCGCCTACGCCTGGTAAAAGGGCCCTCTGCCTCTCCACAACACCTTCATAAATATACAAATTTGACTTCCCCGACCCCTGATTACATAATGTAGCCAAATCATCGGGAGACAGATGCACATCATCAGCCGAAAAACTCTTCGCGTTTTCTCCCTTCTCCATCCAGACGCTCAACCCGGCCTCGATCATTGGTATCGCGTCGCCCGGCATGCCGAATGGAGTGATATCACCGATGTCCGTCTTGCCTTCCCCCACGCTGACGCCGTCAAACTCGCCAGCGAAAACCGCGCCACCGTCTTCAACCTCGCCGGAAACAAATATCGCCTTGTGATTATCTTCCATTACAACCGATCCAAGGCCTACATCGCGGAAGTCCTTACCCACGCCGACTACTCCAAACAAAAATGGACCGATCGCTTATGAAACTAAAACGCTCCACAATCTCCAAACGCGACGACTACTTCGACCTCATCCAACAACACCCCCTCCGCGTCATTCGCAACGAACGCGAACTCGAGGCCGCCTCCGCTTTCGCTCTCCAACTCGCCATCAAAAGCGCAAATGCTCTCTCCTCGGGAGAGTCCGATTACCTCGATGTCCTCGACCGCCTCATCGAAGACTACGAGGACATCCACCACCCGCTCCCCCTCTCCAAATCCACCCCGCTCCAAAGGCTCAAATCCCTCGTCCACGAAGCCCATCTCTCCGCCTCCGACCTCGGCCGCCTCCTCGGTAACCGCAGCCTCGGCTCGCTTCTCCTCACCGGCAAACGCGCTCTCTCCAAATCCCATATCCGCATCCTCGCCGCCCATTTCAAACTCGACGCTGGTTATTTTCTCTAGTCCACGGCAACATTACCCTTTCCCCCAAACTCCCCAACCCCCTACTCGAGAGCCAACATGAAAACCAAACTCCCCATCCTCCTCCCCCTCCTCCTCGTTTCCTCCCTCTTCGCCCAAACTCAACCCACCACCCAGCCCACCACCCAGCCCGAAAATCCCGACCCCGCACACTACATGTTCGAGTCCGACATCAAGCTCGGTTCCAAAGGCTACGGCCTCACCATCATGCACGGCGGAAAAATCGAAAAATTCGAGTTCGAAGTCATCGACGTCCTCAAAAACTTCTCCCCCGGAAACAACGCCATCCTCGTCAAATGCTCCGGACTCAACCTCGAAAACTCCGGCATCATCGCCGGCATGTCCGGCTCACCCTGCTACATCGATGGCAAAATGATCGGTGCCATCGCCTACGGCTGGCCCCTCGCCAAAGAACCCATCGGCGGCATCCAACCCATCCGCCAGATGCTCAACATCCCCGTTGATACCAAAACGCCCCCTCCAGCCCGCTCCTCCATCTGGTCCGACAACCCCGCCTACGTCAAAGCCGCCGCCGCCTCCCCCTATTCCCCCCTCATCAAAAATATCACCAAACGTCTCCCCGCCTCCCCCAAACCCGCCCTCCCCCTCAACCCTGACAAACGCGCCGCCTCACTCAAACCCCTCGCCACACCCCTCATGCTCGGCGGCGCATCCCCCCGCACCCGCGCCTTCCTCGAATCCGCCTTCGCCCACTCCCAATTCCTCCCCGTCGCCTCCTCTGGCGCCAGCTCCACCCCCACACCCGGTCCCACCAGCCTCGGCGGTATCGCCGCCCTCAAACCCGATGAACTCGCCTTCGCGCCCGGCTCCGCACTCGCCATCCCCATCCTCACCGGCGACCTCGACCTCTCCGCCATCGGCACCGTCACCGAAGTCCGCGGCAAAAAAATCTTCGCCTTCGGACACGCCATGTTCGCTGAAGGCAACACCCGCCTACCCATCGCCACCGCCTACATCTACACCGTCATGTCCAACCTCCAGCAATCCTTCAAATTCGGCTCCTCCGTCACCCCCGCTGGCACCCTCTTCTCTGACGAACAAACCGGCATCGTCGGCATCTCCGGCGAAACGCCCCCCACCATCCCCATCACCGTTGCCGTCTCCAATCGCGACGGTGCCGTCAAGCGCACCTACAAATATCAACTCGCCCACCACCCCCGCCTCACCCCCATGCTCCTCCCCGCCGCTCTCCTCGAATCCCTCTCCGCCCAACGCAACGTCCCCGAAAATTTCACCGTCCGCATCGCCGGAACCGCCACCTTCAAAGGCCAGGACGGCCCCTCCACCCTCAACCTTACCGACGTAAGCTCCAACAATTCCTTCAACCCCTTCAGCGTCCTCTTCCCTCTCGCCATCCTCACCGACAACCCCTATGAAAATCTCGAACTCACCAAGCTCCAGCTCACCGTCGATATCGAAAACGTAAACCGCAGCGCTTCCATCAAATCCATCACCCTTGACCGCACCACCGCCGCCCCCGGCGACACCGTCACCGCCACCATCGAGATCGAACCCTACCATGCCACCGTCCGCAATATCTCCTTCCCCGTCAAAATCCCCGACGACGCCCCCGACGGCCAATTCGACCTTTCCATCGGCTCCGCCTCCGAAGCCCTCACCACTGAAACCTCCAACGCCTCCTACCGCTTCGATCCCAAAAATATCGCCCAACTCCGCACCGGCATCGACCGCGTCCTCGCCTACGATAATGACAAAATCTACGCCACCCTCACCCTCAATCCCACCGGCACCGCCGTCGATGGCATCGAGAAAAAGAGCCTCCCCGCCTCCAAACTCGCCCGCTTCGCCTCCGCCAAAAAAGCTGAAGAAATCGTCCCCATCCTCCGCTCTCACACCTCCTCCATAGATGCCTCCGCCGTCATCCCCTTCGGCGGCGAATCCTTCTCCCTCACCATCCACAAAAACGCCAACGATCGCTACTTCAAACCCGCCCCTAAAAACATCGGCAACTCCCACCCTAACCGCTTCTCCGATTTCGACACCGGCGCCCGTCGCCGCCACTCTGAACCTGATTTCCCCATGGACGACCCCTGACCTCCCCGCCCCGCCAACCTTCCCTCGCCCCTCTTCGCAATCCACTCACCCACCCCAAACCTCGAAAGGCTACCATGAAAATCAATCACCTCGCCGCCCTCACCTTCCTCCTCGCCGCCTCCGTCTCCTTCGCCGTCAAACCCCAATCCTGGTCCCATTCCTCCGCATCCGATTTCACCACCGGAAAATTCGACAACCTCATCGTCGACTCCCAGGGCCAACTCGCCCTCGGCCGCGCCCTCACACCACTCACCCTCGACGGCAAAACCGATTCCATCTCCGCCTTCACCCAAACCTCCGACGGCCAACTCTTCCTCGCCTCCGACGGCAAAATCCTCCGCCTCGATGATTCCCAAACCTCCCCCCTCTACTCCGCCCCCAAAACCTTCCCCGACATCACCGCCCTCGCCACCTCCGGCGATTCCCACCTCCTCGTCGCCCTCTCCGGCGACTACGCCCAACTCCTCAAAGTCCCCACCAAAACCAAGGACGCCCCCGCCACTCTCTGGCAGGATAAATCCGTCGAAACCATCTGGGCCATCCTCCCCGCACCGGGCGACATCACCTACCTCGCCACTGGCCCCAAAGCCGCCATCTACAAACTCGACGCCGCCGGAAAAGCCGAATCCATCTTCCAACTCAAATCCGGCAACATCCTCTCCCTCGCCCTCGATAAATCCGGCAACCTCATCGCCGGCACCGACGCCAGCAACGGTTCCGCCCTCGTCATCCGTCTCGACAAAACCACCGCCAAACCCTTCGTCCTCCTTGAATCCGAAGATGCCGACATCACCGCTCTCGTCTCCGATGACGCCGGCAATCTCTACGTCGCCACCGCCGGCACCGATGCCGACAGCGCTTCTCCCCGCTCCCACAGTCGCGACTCCGACGACGCCGAACCCGCCCACAAAAGCAAACCCGCCCTCCCCGAACCCGACACCATCGACCTCCCCGACGACGCCCCCCTCCTCAAGAAAAAAACCACCCGTATTGACCTCCGCGATCACTCCATCCTCGCTCTGGAAATCCCCGACGACAATCTCCAAAAAGCCCTCGAATCTCTCCGCAAAGCCGGCGTTGCCCCCTCCTCGTCTCGGGCCCGCCCCAAGACCCCCGCCTCCCGCCCCTCCCCCTCCAAGCCCGGCAAAAACATCCGTAAAAAATCCCCCTCCTTTGAAGAAAACGACACCTCCGGCTCCGCCGTCTACAAAATCTCCCCCGACAACATCGTCACCAAAATCGTCTCCCAACCCGATGCCAACTACGCCCTCCTCCTCACCAAAAACGAACTCCTCATCGGTACCGGCATGAGCGGCAAACTCTTCGCCTACTCCCCCGCCGACGAAACCCTCGCCCTCATCGCCCGCATCCCCCAGGAACAAATCTCCGCCCTCTTCGCCGCCAAAAACGGCACCATCTTCGTCGGTGCCGCCAACACCGGAGCCGCCTACTCCCTCTCCCCCAACCTCGCCTCCTCCGGAACCTTCACCTCCGAAATCCTTGATGCCAAACATACCGCACGCTTCGGCACCGCCACCCTCACCTCCTCCCTCCCCCCCGACACCAAGGCCACCATCGCCTTCCGCTCCGGCAACATCAAAGAATCTCCCACCTCCGAATCCAAGTCTGACCAAAAGTCTGACCACAAACCCGCCACTCAACCCGCCACCCAACCCCAATCCGATTTCCCCGACCCCCAATTCTGGTCCCCCTGGTCCGCCGAGCTCTCCTCCTCCGCCACCATCCCCGCACCCGCCGCTCGCTACCTCCAATACCGCATCACCCTCACCTCCACCGGCAAAGACCTCACCCCCACCATCTCCTCCGCCAAACTCGTCTACCAGATCGACAACTTCCCCCCCGTCCTCAAATCCATCATCGTCGAGCACTCCACCCCCGGCATATCCGATCCCGCCCCTGACAACGCCCCCGACCGCACCACCGACAACGATGACAAAACGCCCCTCATCCAAATCGCCTGGCAAGCCGCCGATCCCAACAACGACGTCCTCTCCCATCGCCTCTACTACCGCTCCCTCACCGCCAAATCCTCTGAAAAATCCCTCGCCGAATCCCCTTGGCTCCCCCTCGCCAAAGACCTCAAAGAGCCAGAATACGAATGGGACACCCGCGCCCTCCCCGACGGCAGCTATCAGATAAAGGTCGTCACCACCGACGCCCCTGACAATTCCCCCGCCACCGCCCGCACCCTCGCCCGCGAATCCGCTCCCTTCCTCATCGACCACACGCCCCCCACCCGCGCCCCCGTGAAAGCCACCCTCAAAGGCCCCCCCGTCACCGTTTCCGGCACCGCCGCCGACGCCGCCCCCCCCAACGCCGACGTCCGTTTCCAAATTGACGGCACCGGAGACTGGCAACCCGCCTCTCCTTCTGATAAGATTTTCGATTCGCCTCAGGAAGCGTTCACCGTCGCAACGCGTCCCCTGGCCGCCGGAAACCACAGGATCACGATCCGTGCCACCGACGCCCACGGCAACAGTGCGTTCGAAAACGTAACTGTCACCATCAAGTAACGATGTACTTTATCCCCAGTCGCTCACACGGAGACCTCCGAAAATGCATTATCCACACAAGATCTCCAACCGTAAACGCGTCCGCAAAATCGGCTTCCGCGCCCGCATGAAAACTAAAAAGGGTCGCCAAACCATCAACTCCAAACGCCGCGCCGGTCGCCTGGTCAACGTAGTCTAACCCCCCAGTATTCCCCATCCCCAGGAAATCCACCCACGGCCCTCCGCCCCGTGGGTTTTTTCATGCGCCCCATTCCACTTTCCCTCCAGCTTTCTCCTCCTCCCAACCGATATCCCTCTACAGCGTGCGCCCATTCGCGCACCCTCTCGGGGCGGAGTTTCCCCATTTCACACCAGCGCCCCGGAGGGGCCTCACGCGACCCGGCCCCTTGCCCCTCGCGCGTTACTGGAGGTCTTCCATGACCACCCCCCTTTCACTCCTCGCTTCCCAAACCCTCCCCGCGCAAGCCCGCATCCTCGGCACCCTCGCCGGTGCTGAAGTCTACTTCTCCATCGTCCTCCTCATCATCGGCGCTCTCTTCATCCTCTTCGGTTACAAAGCCTACAAATGGATCGTCGTCCTCAACTGCGTCGCCCTCGGCTTCTGGCTCGGCGGCCTCCTCGGCGACCGCGCCCAAATCGCCACCGTCGCCGCCGTCCTCGGTGCCCTCCTCTGCGGCGCCATCTCCTGGCCCCTCATGAAATACGCCGTCGCCATCTGCGGCGGTCTCGTCGGTGCCGTCATCGGCATGGTCCTCTGGGCCTACTTCAACCAGCCCGTCGACATCGCCTGGGCCGGCGGACTCGTCGGCCTCACCATCCTCGGCATGCTCTCCTTCATCCTCTTCAAAACCTCCGTCATCCTCTTCACCTGTGTCCAGGGCGCCGCCATGTTCGTCCTCGGCACCTCCGCCCTCCTCATCAAGTACACCCCTTGGTCTTCCGACATCGGTGCCAACCTCACCAACAAACCCGTCCTCCTCCCCCTCCTCGTCACCTCCATCGCCCTCCTCGGCCTAATCTACCAACACCAAAAACACGGCCTCCTCGGACACGAAGGCGGAAAAAATTCATCTTCCGGAGCCTCCCCTGCCGATGCCAAACCTAAGAAATAATCCGTCCCCCCCCGGCCCCGTATAGCCCTCATAGGGCGTTTAACGACGCCGCAACGCGGCGTCTAGCCCACCCGATTCCCTCCCTATTCTCTCTCCTTCCGGCGGCGTTCTCCCCAAAAGATCGCCGCCTTCTTTTTTTGCTCGTCCTCTCCACCCCCATCCTCCCCCACCCCGTTTAGCGCCGCCGCAACGCGGCGTAACTCCGCCCACATCCCCGCACCACGGATTCACCGACAGACCAAGCCCCACCCTCCAAACGCGGTGGCCGCGGAGTGGGCGCGGCAATCGCACGCGGGTATTCTTCCGACATGACAATTGACAATGCACCGCTACCGATCATTAAGCCACTCGACCCCCTCAATCCTTCGCTCGAAGAAGCGGCGGCGATTTTTGCCGGGCTCGTCGCAGACTTCGCCGCCAACGAGAAGCAATATCTCGCGCCAAACTATCAAGAGGCCGAAGTACGCAAGGACTTCATCGACAAATTCCTCATCGCGCTGGGTTGGGATGTCAACCATGACGTGCAGAAAAACCCCCTCCAGCAGGAGGTCAAAGTCGAGCGCAACGTGCAGATGGCGACCGCACAGAAACGCGCTGACTACTCCTTCGCGCTTGCTCCCCACTTTGATACCCCCGTCCTGTACGTCGAAGCCAAGAAACCCTCCGGTGACATCGCCACCGCAGACAACTACTTTCAAACCATTCGCTACGCCTACCAGAAGTCACATCCCATCGGCGTTCTGACCGACTTTGAACAGCTTCACCTCATCGACTGCCGCTACAAACCCAACGTGGAAACGGCGCTCGCGCGCAATATCAAAAAGTACCATTACTCTGACTTCCTCAAGCCCGAACGCTTCGCGGAAATTTATTTCCTCCTCGCGCGCCCCGCCGTGATGAAAGGCTCAATCTCCGCCTACGCCGAAAAGCTCCCCAAGCCCAAGGGCCGTCCGGGTCAAACATCCTTCCTTCCCTCGGCCCACAAGCCCGTTGATGAAGCGCTTCTCGAAGAACTTGACGACTACCGAAAATCCCTTGCTCGCGAACTCAAGAACCGCAACCGGGAACTCGGTGCCGCCGAGCTTACCGAGCTCACCCAGCGCATCCTCGACCGCCTCGTCTTCATCCGCTTCCTCGAAGACAAGCTCATCGAGCCCGATCATCTCATCGCCTCCTTCGGTGACACCACCACGTCCTCCGCGTGGCGCGACTTCATCGCCGCCTCCCGCCGCCTCGATAAAACCTACAACGGCGTAGTATTCAAACACCACCCGCGTCTGGATGCGGCCGCTTCCGACCCCGCCGCGCTGGCCATCGACGACAAGCCCTTTGCCGATCTCCTCAACGCCTTCGACCACACCCGCTCGCCGTACCTGTTCAACGAAATTCCCATCCACATCCTCGGCTCGATTTACGAACGCTTCCTCGGCAACGTCATCACCACCACCGCCAAGCGCGCCGACCTCGAACCCAAGCCCGAAGTCCGTAAGGCCGGTGGCGTCTACTACACACCGCAGTACATCGTCGAGTACATCGTCGCAAACACCGTCGGCAAGCTCATTGACGGCACGACGCCCGACGCCATTTCCAAACTGCGCTTTGCGGACATTGCCTGCGGCTCGGGCTCGTTTCTGCTGGGCGTTTATGACTGCCTGCTCAAATACCACCGCGCCTGGTACAACAAAAATCCCGGCAAGGCTCCCAAGGGTGCGGTCATCAAGAAAACCGGCACCGACGGCGTGCCTGCCTACTACCTTTCCTTGGAAGAAAAATCTCGCATCCTCACCAACAACGTCTACGGCGTGGACATCGACCCCCAAGCCGTGGAAGTCGCCCAACTCTCGCTGTATTTGAAGTTGCTGGAGGATGAAACCACCGCTACTGCCCGCCAGTTCACCATGGATTTCAAGCGGCCTCTTCTGCCGTCGCTTGGAAACAATATCAAGTGCGGCAATTCGCTAATTGGCTCAGATTATTACCATGATGAGCAGTTAGATATGCTCGATCCAGACGTGGTACGCAAGGTGAATGTCTTCGACTGGCAGAAGGAGTTCCAAAACATCACCGCTGCCGGTGGGTTTGATGCGATTGTCGGAAATCCTCCCTACGTTCGCATGGAGGAGTTCAAGCCAGTAAAGGACTACCTGCGGCGCAAGTACCTGGCCCATCAAGAGCGTGCAGACTTGTATGCCTATTTTGTGGAGCGCGCGATAAATCTGATAGCGCCCAGCGGGCTCATTGGGTTGATCGTCTCGAACAAGTTCGTGCGAGCCAAGTATGGCATTCCACTTCGGCAATTCCTTGGTCAACACGCGAGTATCCGATCTATCACTGATTTTGCGGGTGCCGATGTGTTCAAAGGGGCCACAGTAAGAACATTCGTTCTCATCGCGTCGCGCCGGCACAAGGATGCACTGGCAGCGATCTACTCGCCGGTTCCGTCCCCCGAGCAGATAGTCAGTTTTGAACGCCGTGAACTCACTGTCGAGGCTTACGCCATCAAGGCGTCTTTCAGCCTTGACCCGTCAGCTTTTGTCGAACCGGATTGGCGACTCGGACGGCGCGACCTGTCGCGAGTCCTCGATACAATGAAGAAGCAGGGGCACCCGCTGCATGAGATCGTGGGGTCTCGGGCTCTCTTTGGGCTCAAGACAGGATGCAACGAAGCCTTTGTGGTCAATTCCACTCGCGCACACGAAATGTGCGAGGAAGATCCGGCCACACGAAATGTTCTGCAGCGCGTTCTGTTCGGCAAAGATATTCGACGCTACAAGACGGAATATGCGGGGCGTCATGTGCTCTATCTTCACCCCGACAAGCAGGTTAATGAATACTCTGCGGTATTGACCCACCTGAAACCGTTCCGTCGCCAATTGGAGCAACGCGCCGGCTCACAAGCCTGGTACGAGTTACAGCAGCCAGCTGTGGCGCTTTTGCCGTACCGCAAGAAACCGAAGATCGTCTATCCGATCATTGCTAATGAATGTCGTTTTACGCTGGAAACTGATGGCTATCTCGTCAACGATAAAGCATTCATCATTCCGACCGACAGCAAGGCAATTCTAGCCGTACTGAACTCGCGACTGAGTTTCTTCTACTTCTCCAGCGTCTGCGCAGCGCTCGAAGGAAAAGCGGATCGTTATCTGGAATTCAGGTCACAATACGTCGATGCGTTCCCCATTCCTCCGGCGGTGCATGAGCCGCGATTCGCCAAGAGACTCGAGGTCCTTGTCACTTCCATCCTCTCGCTCCACCGGCAATTCCCCGCCGCCAAGACCGACCATGCACGCACGCTTTTCGAGCGGCAGATCGCCTCGACCGACGCCCAGATCGACGCTTTGGTCTACGAACTTTACGGCCTGACCAAAGAAGAAATCACCCTCGTCGAAGCCGCCACCGCCGTTTTCTGACCCTCAGCTTTCCCGTTCCCCCATACCTGTCGTCTCCGTAGCCCTCCGTGTTCTCCGTGCCCCTCAGTGGCCACCCGTGGTGGCCCTTCGTGCCCTCGTGCCTTCGTGTTTAAATCCTCGTCGCGTCCCTCGCGTCGTGTCGTCGTGTCAAAAGCCCCCCTCAAAAACCAAAACCCAATTTCGTGTCTTTACTGTCTTTCGTGGCCATTTTTTTTCGTCATCTTCGTGCCTTCGTGCCTTCGTGCCTTGTATGTTAACCACACCTATGGCCAACCTTCCCTCCATCGTGTCTACTTACCCCCGCCGCGTCCGCGTGACGACGAGCGGAGCGAGGAGTCAT
>JBBRWV010000104.1:0-13439 GCA_038248985.1 Phycisphaerae bacterium | reverse complement strand
GTTGGGTACCCGTTGGCGGGGGGGGGGGGGGGGGCGGGGTATGGGCTGTGGGGGGGGGTGCCGCCGTGGGCTTCAAAAACTGGGGGGGGTTTGCGGGGGGGGGGGGCTTTGCGGGGGCGGGGGGAGTCGATGCGGGCGAGTTCCTGGACGGGGCCGATGGCGGTGGTGTTGGTGAGATTTTCGCCGCGGTAGGTGCCGGTGGTGAGGGCACGGGCGACGATGAGTTCGGGGCTGTTGGGCGCGGGGCGGTCGACGTAGCGTTGGGCCATGGGCGATTCGCAGGCGGTGAGTACCGCGGCGGCGAGAAGGGTGGTGACCATCATCGTGGTGGTGGAGAAGGTGGTGGAACGCATGAGAGAAATCCTCCGTGAATAACCCGGGTTTGGGAGTAGAGAGTATATGTCATTGTCGGACATCGGCCAACGGCGGCATGAAGCAAAAGTACGCATAGGATTGTGGAATTCCTGGGCGTACGAATAAAAGCAAGAGCGGCATGGCGGGCGAGCAACCGCAAAGTAAAATTGGGGGTATTTTTTTTTTAGCAAGGCCCCGGGGGTGGCGGGCGCATGGGGGAAGAATTTCGGGCGGGGCGGCGCGGTCCGGATTGACCCCGCGCGCGCTTTGAGGTTCAATAAGAAGATTGCGATGAACTGCGGCTGAGGCATGGACGCTTAATGTTCTACAGAACACTTCACTGGTACATCTTCCGGGAGATGCTTCGCATCTTTTTGATGACGTCCAGCGCGCTGACGACGCTGATGGCGTTTGGGGGAATGTTCAAGCCGGTGACGAAGTACGGCATCGATCTGTCGCAACTGATGATCATCATGACCAATTTGATGCCGGCGATGCTGGCGTATTCGATACCGGTTTCGGCGTTGTTTGCGGCGGTGCTGGTGTACTGGCGGATGTCGACGGACAACGAGGTGACGGCGTGCCGTGCGGGGGGGATTTCTTTTTCGACGCTGGTGATGCCGGCGTTTGCGTTGGGGTTGATCGTGGCGTCCGTGGACATGGTTTTTGTGCATTTTGTGGTGCCGAAATACCTGCAGGCGACGGAGCGTGCGGTGATGCGTGACCTGGGGTCGTTGATTGCCTCGACAATTGGGAAGCAGGAGAGCTTTCGCTACGGCCAGTTGATTGTGTATGCGGATAGCGCGACGGCGGAACCGGGGGAGAACCCGTATGAGTCGATCGTGTATTTGAAGGGTGTGGCGGCGACGCCTTTGGGCAAGGAGAACCTTCCCAGTGCGATCGTGGTGGCGGAGCAGGCGAAGCTGATCATTACCGAGATGCCGACGCGGGACGAGACGAAGATTGCGATTTCGCTGACCGATGCGGCGGCGTTTGACCCGGTGAACTTCCGGCGGTTGGTGGGGAGTTTCACGTCGCTGGCACCGGGGGGCAAGGAGTTGACGATTCCGTCGCAGTTGAAGACCAAGCCCAAGTTCCTGAATTTTCGCCAGCTTAAGGAGTTGGAGAACGCGCCGTACAAATTTCCACAGGTCAAGGAAATCGTGGACAGGATTGAGCAGACGGTGCTTTTCCAGGAGGTGACGCAGCATCTTTCCGACAATTGGAAGAAAGATCCCCGCGTGCCGCTGGTCTTTGATTATCGGGGGCACGGTGATTCGGCGAGCCGGGATCAGATCAAGATTTACGCTCCGGTGGCGAATCTGGACGTCAATCTCACCTTGACATTTCAGGGTGCGGCGAACGCGCCGATTCGCATCGAGACGTATCGCAACAGCCGGCTGACGACGACGTATACGGCCAGTGAGGCGCATCTGGTGCTGGCGATGGACGACTACACGGTGGGGGCGATGAACGGCACGCTGATGCTGGGGGGGAACGTCACGCTGCAGAATCATGTGCGGAACATCGCGCCGATTCCGATTGCACCGGCGCCGCTGGCGGGCATCATGATTCCGACGACGCTTTACACCTCGGCCCCGATGGATCGTTTGGACCTGCTGAACACGGCGCGGGCCAGTAGTACACCGGTGCTGCAACAACTTACGGCGGACGTGAGCAAGAAGATGGGCAAGCTTTTTCAGACGATTCATTCGGAGACCCATTCGCGGATGAGTTTCGCGGTGTCGTGCCTGACGCTGGTGCTGCTGGGCGCGGCCCTGGGGATCCTGTTAAAGGGGCAGAACCCCTTGGCGGTGTTCGTGCTGGGATTTGTGCCCGCTATTTTCCTGATGCTGCTCATCACCGCCGGGCGGCAACTGGCGGAAGGTGCGCCGCGTACCGTGCCGATGGGTATTGCGACGATCTGGGCAGGCAACGGCCTGCTGTTGTTGATGGTGACCGTGGTGTACGCCAAATTGTTCCGGCAATGACCGTCCTGTTTTTCCTAATGCACTGAGGCCATGCGAATACTCGACCGCTACATCATCAAGTCCTTCCTGGTCAACTACCTGCTGGCGCTGGGCGTGCTGGTGGGGTTGTTTATCGTGCTGGATATCGTGGTCAATTTTGACAATTTCACTTCGGGGGCGTCACGGGTGGACCCGAACGCTTCGGCGATGAGCGTGTTCCTGGATATTGCGGACTTCTACGGTTTCCAGATACTGGTCATATTTCAGCAGGTGTCGGCGGCCATTCCGCTGCTGGCGGCGGGGTTTACGATGGTGCGCATGACGCGTCACCATGAATTGACCGCGATGCTGTCGAGCGGGGTGTCGCTCTACCGCGTGGCGGCGCCGATCGTGCTGGTGTCGGTGCTGTTCAGCGTGCTGCATATTGTGAATCAGGAATTGATCCTGCCGCATCCGTATGTGGTGGAAAAGCTTTTGCGCAAGCACAACGAGGTCAATGTTTCCTCGAACAAGAGCGATCCGGTCAATTTTCTGCGGGAGGAAGACAACTCGCTGATTTTGGCGTCGCGTTACGATCCGGCGACCAAGACGCTGTACGATTTGCGCATCATCAAGCGGGACGAACGGGGTTCACCGATCGGGCGGATCATGGCGGCGTCGGCGACCTGGAAGATTGCGGAGGGGGAAGTGAGCGAAGCGTGGGTGATGGAAAAGGCGATCCAGGTGGATGATCGGCTGGATGCGGATCCGACGAAGCGCCCGACGAGCAAGGAACGGTCGCTGCTGTATCGCACGAGTTATACGCCCGCGCAGTTGGAGATTCTTTTTTCCAAGAAGGCGGTCGAGTATCTATCCTCGGCCCGGTTGCATGAGCTGATCAATTACAGCCCGGATGCCACGCGTCCGATGCTTTACAAGATGATGCACATTCGGGTCACGCAGCCGTTGATGAACATCATTCTGCTGCTCATCGGGATCCCTTTTTTGCTCACCCGCGAGCCCAACCGTCTGATGGTCAATATTTTTTACTGCATGATTGTCACGGGCGTCGTATTCGCGGCGACCTTCGTGATCTTTCAGTTGGGGAACAAGCGGGTCGATCCGCTGCTGGCGGCGTGGCTGCCGGTGCTGTTGTTCGGCCCGGTGGCGGCGGTGACGCTGGACACGATTCACACGTGACGTGCGGGGCGAGCGGGACATTCAGGGCGCGGGGCGGCATTTTTTTGTGTTATAGGGGATAATTTTCGAGCAAGCCGGCGTTGCGTTTCCACAACGGCAGTTTGACCCGGCGATGTGCCCCGCCGATGGTGGCCATTTCCCAGTCCTGCGCGGTCCAGTGACGCACCTGCTGGGGATCGACGGCGGGGGCGGGGGCGCGGGGTGCGAAGCCGGGTTCGTGGGCCAGCAGCGGCGCGCGGTTGAAGGGGCAGACCTCCTGGCAGATGTCGCAGCCGATTAAGTAGCCGGCATCATGCAAGGGGGCGACGAGCGTGGGGTCGATGGCGGATTTGTGTTCGATGGTCAGGTAGCTGATGCACTTGCTGCCGTTGACGCTGTAGGGGGTGATGGCGTGGGTCGGACAGGCGTCGATGCAGCGGGTGCAGGTGCCGCAGTGATCCGTCAGGGGTTCATCCGGGGCGAGTTCAAGGGAGGTGACGAGTTCACCCAGGAGGAAGTAGGAGCCGTGGCGGGGATGGATGAGGAGGGTGTGTTTGCCGATCCAGCCGAGGCCGGCGCGGGCGGCGAACTCGCGTTCGAGAAGGGGGCCGGCGTCGCAGTACGCGCGGGCTTCAAAGCGGGTGGATTCGGGCGGGAGGGCGTCGCGCAGGGTGCGTTCCAGTTTTTTCAGTCGGGGGGTGAAGATGGCGTGATAGTCGCGTCCCCAGGCGTAGCGGGCGATTTTTCCTGGGGGGATTTCGGGTGCTTCCCGCGGAGGCTGGATTTCGGGGTGGGGATTCGGGGCGTAGTAGGCCAACGCTACGGAGATCACCGATTTTGCCCAGGGCAGCTTGCGGCGAATGTCCAGCCGCACTTCCAGGCCGGCATCGAGATAATCCATTTCGCCATGTTGGCCGGAAGCGATCCAGGCGCGAATGTGGTCTGCATAGGGCGATGTGGTGGCGGCGCTGATGCCGACCAGATCGAAACCGAGCGCTTGGGCGTGCGATTTCACGAGGCTGCTGAGATGTAAGGGGGTTGCGGCCATGGGGCGATTGTAACGGAGAATCGGGGTAGGCAGTGTAAGTGCGTGCCAGGGGGAAACGGTGAGGAGACGGGTGGGCGATCAGGCTTTGGCGGGTTTGATTGCGGGCTCGGGGGGAACGACGTCGCGCAGATCATCGGGGGCATCTTCGTGTTGCAGGGCTTCCAACTCGGCGGCATCCTCTTCGGCGGTTTCTTCGGCCATGTGGGCCAGGGCGGAGAGGTTGTGGCGATCAAGAGTGGGGGTTTTGACATCATCGATAGCTGGGGGCCGGGTGGTGACCAGCCAGAAACGTACGCCGAAGTAGCCGATGACGAGCACGGCCAGTCCGATGCCGAAGAGCGCGGGCAGCTGGGACGAGTCCCACGTAAATGCCAGCGCTAAAGGTGAAAGAATCGCGATCATGTTTCTACCCCTGCAGGGCAAGGCCTGCGATCAAGAAATGCTATAGAAAGCATATCTCGCTTGGGGGCGAATTGGCTACATAAAAAATGTCAGAATTCCACAATTTGTGATGACGTTCACACGCGGAGCAGTTTTTTCCAGTGGGCCAACTGGGTTTTGAGGGACTTGTTGCCACCGGCGCCGTGGGATTGATAGGCGTCGACCACGCGTTGGGCGCCGAGGCGGGCAAACACATCGGTGCCTATTTGATCGCACTTTTCGCGCATCGCTTCCAGGGGCAGGTCACTGAGTTTGAGCAGGCCGCGCTGGTCGCACTCGGCCACGAGGGAGCCGACGACGTGATGGGCGGTGCGGAAGGGGACGCCTTTTTTGACGAGGTACTCGGCGACGACTGTTGCATCGCTGAAGCCTTCATCGAGGCGCTGGGCGATGTGTTCCGGCAGCAACTGGGTATGCAGGACGATTGCGGCGGCCATGGTCAAGGAGGCTTCGACGGTGTCATAGGCGAAGAAGATGAAACGTTTATCTTCCTGCATGTCGCGGTTGTAGGCGAGAGGCTGGCCTTTCATCATGGTGAGCAGCGCGACGAGTTGGCCGTACACGCCGCCGGTTTTTCCGCGGATCAGTTCGAGCATGTCGGGGTTGCGTTTTTGAGGCATCATGCTGCTGCCGGTGGTAAAGGCGTCGCCGATTTTCATGAAGCCAAACTCGGTGGTCACGTAGAGGATCCATTGCTCGGCCCAGCGGCTGAGGTGCATGGCAATCATGCTCAGGTCGAATGCGAGTTCGCACAGGAAGTCGCGATCGCTGATGGAATCGAGCGAGTTGTTGGTGATGGCCGGCATGTGCAGCAGGGCGGCGGTTTTCTGGCGATCGATCGGCAGGGTGCTGCCCGCGACGGCACCGGCGCCGATGGGGCACACGTTCACGCGTTCCAAGCAGTCGGCGAGGCGGGCCTTATCGCGCTCGAGCATTTCGCAATAGGCGAGCATCTCATGCCCGGCGACGATCGGCTGCGCACGCTGCAAGTGCGTGAATGACGGCATCACGTGATGGCCCTGCTCGGCGGCCATGCTGACAAACGCCCGCTGCAGGTCGGCGACTTTCGCGCTCAAGAGTGCAATCGCCTCGCGACACCAGAGGCGGATGTCGAGTGCGACCTGGTCGTTGCGGCTGCGTGCGGTGTGCAGGCACCGGCCGGGTTCGCCGATGCGTTCGATGAGGGCACCCTCCACGGCCATATGAATATCTTCCTGCGTCACATCGAAGATGAACGTGCCGGCTTGGATGTCGCCGAGAATTCCGTTGAGTCCTTTCGTGATCGCGGCGAGATCCTGCTTCGACAGGAGGCCGACGCTGTGAAGCATCGTGGCGTGCGCGATGGAGCCGAGGATGTCATGCTTGGCGAGGCGAAAATCAAACGACAGGGATTCGACGAACTGCACCGCGAGGGCATCTTGGGCGGCACCGATGCGTGCTTGCCAGGATTTTCCGCCGGTTCCTGCGATGTTGGTCTTCTTCCTTGGTGTAGCGCTACTCTTTTTGGCCATCTGAATTCACTCCATTTCAAGAGGCCCGCATGATACGCGAAGCGGCGAATTTTGGGAGTGGCAATAGCCCGCGAGTCGTCGCGGTGCGTTACAATCGTGGGCGTTCTACGGAGGTTTTTCATGAGAACGTTTTCGCCGACATGGGCGCTCGCCGCTTTGATAATGCTGGGGGCGGGCGTGTTTTCGGTACTGGCGCAGGAAACTGCACCTGCGGCGGCCGTGCAATCGGCCAAAGGTGACAAGCCGTCGTCGCTTACGCCTGCGGACCAAGTGGCGGTCACCAGTGGGTCGGTGGCTGTCGGCGGGAAGGCGCTCGCGTACACGGCGACGACGGGGTATTTGCCGCTCAAGGAAGAAGGGGGGAAACTTCGCGCCAACATTTTTCACGTGGCGTACACGCTCAAGGAGTCAGGGGTCAGGGGGCAGGGGTCAGAGGCAAATCCGGCCACGCAGGCCGCGGGCAGCAGCACGCAACCTTCGGCAGCGCGGCCGGTCACATTTGTTTTTAATGGTGGACCCGGCGCGGCAGCGGTGTGGCTGCACCTGGGCACTGCGGGACCGCAGCGGATCGATATTCCCGCCGACGGCAGCCCGCCTAAGGCGCCCTACACGCTGGTGGAGAACGAATTTACGTGGCTCCCGTCCACGGATCTGGTTTTTGTCGATCCCGTCAACACCGGATATTCCCGCGCGGCGTCGTCGGAAATCGCCAAGGAGTTTTTTGGGGTCAAGGAAGACATCGCGGGCATGGGGGAATTTGTGCGACTCTGGCTTACGAAGAATCAGCGTTGGAATTCGCCCATTTTTCTAGCGGGAGAGAGTTATGGAACCACGCGCGCGGCGGGGCTCTCGGATCATCTGCAGCAGAAGCACGGCATCACCGTGAGCGGTGTGATTCTCATTTCGACGGTACTCAACTTCGCGACACTGTCTCCGCAGGAGGGGAATGATCTGCCCTATGTCGTTTATCTGCCGGGCTATACGGCTCTGGCACATCATCATGGGAAGATCAAGGGGGATCGGGCCAAGTTGCTGCTGGAGGCGGAGGAGTTTGCGTCGTCGGATTACGTGGTTGCCCTGACCAAGGGGGCCAGTCTACCGGAGGAGCAGCGGGAGAAAATTGCCGCGCGGGTGGCAGCGCTCACGGGGCTGACCAAGGCATACGTGCGCGAAAGCGATTTGCGCATTCCGCCTTCAAGGTTCATGAAAGAACTACTGCGCGAGCAGCAGAAAATCATCGGGCGTTTTGATGGCCGTCTGGCGGGTGCGCAGACTGATGCGGTCAATGATTCCGCAGAGTGGGATCCGTCGTTCGATGGTTTTTTCACCGCGTATAGCGGCGCGATTAACGACTACGTGCGCAAGACGCTCAAGTATGAAAATGACGTCTCTTATGAGGTGCTCACCAACAAAGTGCATCCCTGGAACTACGGCGGTGGCGGCTTCAACGGGTACCTGTATGTCGGCGACAGCCTGCGCGACGCCATGTCGCGCAACCCGCGTCTGCAACTTCTGGTGGCGGCAGGATGGTACGATCTGGCGACGCCTTACTACGGCGCTGATTACACGGTCAATCAGTTGGGCCTGGCCAAAGAGTTGCGCAAGAACATCACGCAAACGTATTATCCCGCCGGGCACATGATGTATCACGAGCGCACCTCGCTGGCGCAGCTGCAAAAAGATATCGCCGCTCTTATTCAGAAAGCCACGCGATGAGTTTCAGTGTTTCCGACCTGCTCGCCCCCACCGGCCCCATTGCGCATCGCATGAAGGGGTTTGAGCTGCGCCCGCAGCAATTGGCGATGGCTGAGGCGGTGGACCATGCCTTTGAATCCAAAAATCATCTCATCGTTGAAGCGGGCACCGGCGTCGGCAAGTCGTTTGCTTACCTGATCCCCGCCATCGCGCAGGTGGCGCAGGGGAAGAAGGTCGTGATTTCCACGCATACGATCAGCCTGCAGGAGCAACTGATCGAAAAAGACATCCCCTTTCTGCGGGCGGTCAGCGGGCAGGAGTTTTCCGCCGTGCTCTGCAAGGGCCGCTCGAATTACCTCTGCCAGCGTCGGCTCGAACAGGCGGCGCGCAAGTCCATCAATCTCTTCCCCGATCCGCGGACGATTGACGATCTGGTGATGATCGAAGACTGGTCGCACCAAACGCGCGACGGTTCGCTGTCCGATCTGCCGCGTCAACCGGCCTGGCAAGTGTGGGACAAGGTGTGCGCCGAGCAGGGCAACTGCCTGGGGCGCAAATGCAAATACTTTGACGGATGTTTCTACCAGGCCTCGCGCCGCCGCATCGCTAACGGCCAGCTTCTCATTTGCAATCACGCTATGTTCTTTGCCGATCTGGCGCTCAAGCGCGCGGGCGGTTCCATCCTGCCCAAGTACGATTTTGTCATCCTCGATGAAGCCCACACGATTGAAGCGGTTGCATCCGATCACTTCGGCCTGAGCGTTTCGGAATCTTCCTTCCGCTATCTGCTGCATTCGCTTTTCTCTTCGAAAACCTCGCGCGGGTTTCTGGCAACGATCGACAAACTTGACACGCTTGCGGCCAGCACGGCGGTCAATGCCGCCGAGGACGCGGGCAACCGTTTTTTTGAAGATCTGGACATCTGGCGTCAGAGCAAAGCTCCGTCCAATGGGCGCGTGCGTGAAAAAGGGGTGGTCGAAAACACGCTCGGCCCGGCTCTTGGGCAGGTTGCCGCCAGTCTGAAGGGCCTGATTCATCAGCTCAACACGCAGAGTAAATCGCGGCGTCCCATCGATGATGACCCGCAGGATGCCGAGCGCCT
Source organism: Phycisphaerae bacterium (assembly GCA_038248985.1). Lineage (GTDB taxonomy): Bacteria > Planctomycetota > Phycisphaerae > WQYP01 > WQYP01 > JBBRWV01. The sequence continues at coordinate 4,160 of JBBRWV010000104.1, read as the reverse complement.
TTCGCCGGAAGAATACGAAATCGAGAAGACCCGTTACGAGTTGCAGAGCTTCGCCAATCGCATCGACGGCGTGCAAATATCGCTGGATTCGCTGCTGAAGCAGGATCAACCGCATTCGGTCTATTGGGTCGAATCCACCGGGAAAACCAGCCGCCGCCTCAAGTTTACGTGCAGCCCCATCAACGTGACCGAACATTTGAAGGAGAATCTTTTCGAAGAGAACGACAGCGTGATTCTCACCAGCGCCACGCTGGCCACGGCCCGCACGGAGGAGAAGAAGAGAACGACTGAGGCGAGCCGCAAACTGAGCCCGTTCGCCTATCTGCGTTCGCGCATCGGCCTGGATACCGGGGGGGAGCTGCTTCTGGGTTCGCCGTTTGATTACCAAACCCAAATGACGCTGTATCTGGAAACCGGTCTGCCCTCGCCGGAGGAACCCAACTTTCTCGATCAATCGATGGATCGCGCGATGCACTACATTCGTCAGACTGAAGGCCGCGCGTTTATTCTTTTCACCAGTTACGCCATGCTTGATCGCGCGGCGCGCATGCTCGAGCCACAACTTGCGCAACTCGGCTACGCCATGCTCACGCAAGGCGGCCAGCAGACGCGCGGCCAGCTTCTCGCCCGCTTCAAAACCACGCCCAACGCGGTGCTTCTCGGCACGGATTCGTTCTGGCAGGGCGTCGACGTTCAGGGTGATGCGCTGAGCAACGTCATCATCACCAAGCTGCCCTTCGCGGTTCCCGACAAGCCGCTCACCGAAGCCCGCCTCGAGGCCATTCGCGAGGAAGGCGGCAACCCCTTCGGCGAGTACTCGCTGCCTGAGGCCATCATCAAATTCAAACAAGGTTTTGGCCGATTGATCCGCTCGAAGACCGATACTGGCATCGTGGTCGTGCTCGACAAGCGCTTGGCCACGAAGCAGTACGGCAAACAATTTCTCGGCGCGTTGCCGCCGTGTCGTGTGCAGCGGGTCACGACGTAAGCGGCTTCCGTTTTCACGGCCGTTCAAAGTAATTCGCGGCGAAGGAACAGCGGGCTCGTTGATCTTCCCGGTCAGAGAACGCAAATTCGCGGCCACTGGGCCACTTCCTGCGTGCACCGCGTGCGGCAGTCGTTACAATCCCAGCATATTGCACTTCTTCCGCGCCGGAGCGCCACAACCATGGCCGCACCCATCAGCATCGAACTGCCCGATACCTACACGGACCGCCTCTGGCGGACCATGCCGGTGCTGGTTCTGATGTTGAGCCTTTTCATGACGGTACTCGCCTGGGCGATGATTTACCGTTCCATTCGCGGGGCCGAGGAGCAACGCTTCCACAACTCGCTCAACCTGCTCGCCAACCAGATCACCGACCGCCTGAAGAGTTATGAACGCCTCATGGCTGCCGCCAGCGGTTTTGTCAGTGCCAGTGACGACGTCACACCCGAAGAGTGGCGGGCGTTTGTCGCCATCCAGGGGATGGATGAATTTCCGGCGGCGTCAGGCATTGGGCTGGTCGTCCGCGTCCCGAACAAAGAGGTTGCGGCGTTCTCCACTGCGATGCGTAAATCATTTCCGGAATATTCCGTACAGAACCGCGGTCACGGCCCGGTCCACTATTTCATTAAGTATATGGAACCGCTCAACATCAACCGGTCGGTTCTGGGCATGGATGCGACGATGGATAATAATCGCCACGAAGTGTTCGACCGTGCGTGCGATCTGGCCGAATCCACCATGTCCGGGCGATTCTCGCTTAAGCAGTTTCCCAACGACGGCCCCGGCGCGGTGTATGTTTATCCGATCTATCTTCACGGGGTCATTCCGGCCACCGTCGAACTTCGCCGCGCGCAACTTACCGGATGGATCACCTTGCCCATGCGTCTCAATCTCCTGCTCAACAGCGTCGCCGATGAATGGCATGACCAGTTGGATTTTGAAATATTTCAAGGCACCCAACTCTCGTCCGAAACGCTGCTGTACGATCCGGACGAAGACGCCATGCTCGGCCAAATGAATTTCAACTCTCCGGAATATCGCGCGCGGGTTTTTCAGACCACCCGCACCCTGGAAATTGGCGGACAGAAATGGACGCTTGCCGTCGCCAACCGCCCCACCTTCTTTTCCAACAGCGATCACCACTACGCAACCTATACGGCCATTTGGGGCAGCGGGGTCAGCATGCTGCTGACGAGCCTGGTGTACGGCTTGGGGCGTTCCCGCCAGCGGGCGCGGATCCTGGCCCATAAAATGACTCTCCGTTATCAGGCGTCTGACGAACAATACCGGGTGCTGGTGGACAACGTCCGTGACGCCGCGGCATTCCTCCTCGATCCTCGCGGCAAAATCGCCACGTGGAACATGGGGGCCACGCGTTTTTTTGGTTTCAAGAGCCGAGCGGCCATCGGGCAATCGCTCGAACTTATCCTCAGCGCCGAGGATATCACCGCCCGGGTTCACGATTCCAAACTCACGGAAGCCGCGGCCCAGGGTTCCATCAGCTTTGAAGGGCGGCGTTTCCGGGCCGACGGTTCGACCTTCTGGGGCTGTTCCTTTATCACCGCGCTGCGTGAGGCCGATGGCCGTCTGCGCGGCTTTTCCCTGCTGACGCGCGATATTTCCGAACTCAAGGCCCACGAAGTCGCCCGTGCGAAGGCCGCGCGACAACTGGAGTTGCAAAACGAGGAACTCACCAAGGCGCGTGACCTCGCCATAGCATCGGTTCGAGCGAAGACGGATTTCCTCGCCAATATGTCGCATGAAATTCGCACCCCGATGACGTCTATCCTCAGCTTCACCGATCTGCTGCTCGAAAACACCACGCTTCTGCCCGCCGCGGATATCTCCGCCGGGGCACTGCGTTCCATCCGCAAAAATGGCGACCATCTCCTGGCGATCATCAACGATATTCTCGACATCTCGAAAATTGATGCCGGGCAGATTTCCCTTCATTCCGTGGAAATTTCGCCCCTGGCGGCCCTGGAGGAAATTGTCTCCCTCATGAATGTCCGCGCGGTGGAAAAGAAACTCGAACTGCGCACCGACATCCGCTTTCCTCTCCCCGCCACCATCCGCACCGATCCCGTCCGCTTGCGGCAGATCCTCGTCAACCTCGTCGGCAACGCGATCAAATTCACCGACACCGGGTCCGTCACGCTTCGCCTCAGCTTCCTCCCGAAGGACTCGGTCCTCCTTTTTGAAGTCAGCGATACGGGCATCGGCATTGATCCGACCAATCATGAGCACATCTTCACCCCCTTTGCCCAGGTCGACACTTCGCCCTCGCGGCGCTTCGGCGGCACCGGCCTGGGCCTCCATATCTCGCGCCGACTCGCCCACATCCTCGGCGGTGAAATTCAACTTCACAGCGTCCTGCAGAATGGCGCCACCTTCACCTTCCGTCTTCCCGTGCCCGCCGGCAACTCGCCCATCTCCTTCATCGATTTCGCCCCCATTCCGCCACCCCCGCCGGCACCCGCGACCTTGCCCGTCACTGGCACCGACGCTCTCCACGGACACATCCTGCTGGCGGAAGATGGCGCGGAGATTCAGCGTCTCTTCTCGTACCTGCTGGCACGTTCCGGCGCGACGGTCGATATAGCTTCCAACGGCCAGGAGGCACTGGACGCGGTGCGCTCCATGTTGAAGGGCGGCCCCGCTATTGACCTGATTCTCATGGATATGCAGATGCCGATCATGGATGGCTACGCCGCGACCCGCGCGATCCGCGCTTTGGGCGTTACGCTCCCCATTGTTGCCCTCACCGCCCATGCGATGTCGGGCGATCGCCAGGCCTGTCTCGCCGTCGGCTGCACCGATTACATGTCCAAGCCGATCGATCATCCCCGTCTCATCGCGCTGTGCCAACGGTATCTTCCACAGCGGCCGCAAAACTAGAACGCGACATTGAGTAGTCGAATTCTGTTGTCCAATTAACAAATGTGTATTGTGTTTCTCTGCGGGCACGAATGGACGAAAAAAGGGGGGCGACGGTGCGGGAAAATAGACTAGAATAAGTCTATTAGGAGCAACTTAGGACCGGCGCATCAACAACTGTCAATGATTTACTGGGGCACGGCCACATAGTTCCACTTGGGTAGCAGGTCGTCGAAGCGCAGTCGCATCGTGGCCTTGAAGTCGTCGGCCACGGTGCGTCGCGTCTCGTAGATGC
>JBBRWV010000103.1:0-13994 GCA_038248985.1 Phycisphaerae bacterium | reverse complement strand
TCCTTGCCACGTTGGACTTATGACAACACCATCATGGCAGGAGGCTGCGATTTCCCCAAAACTCGTTGAACGGTATTGCGGCTAAACCAGCCGCGGCGGCACAATCCACTGCATGTGGATCACATCCAACCAACGCGTGAACTTAAGCCCCACCTCCCGCATATGCCCCACCTTCTGAAAGCCCATCCTCTCGTGCAGCGCCACGCTTGCCGACTGATCCGCCGAGATGATCGCCAGCACGCTGTGATGCCGCAGCGCTTCGGCCCGGATGAGCAAATCCCCCAAGATCCGCCGCCCCCACCCCCGCCGCTGAAATTCCGGATGAATGTATACCGAGTTCTCCACCGTAAATCGGTACGCGCTCCGCGGATGAAACGCGTTTAACGCCCCCCAACCCACCACACGCTCCCCTTCATCCACCGCCACAGTGATGGGATGCAACTCGTCGTGCGCGGCCAGCCACGTGGTCCGCTCCGCCATCGTTGACGGCACTTCCTGATACGTGCAGGTGCAGTGAATCACGTAGTGATTGTAGATGTCGTTGATCGCCGGCAAGTCGTCGGCCGTGGCCAATCGTATTTTCGCGGACAAGGCAGTCATATACGCTCCAGCAAAAGCGTGCGGCTGCGCATCGCACATCCCGCCCCGCCAAACCGTTGATCGCCCGGCATCCCCAGGCCCATCAACTGCCCGCCCGAATAACGCCCCAGTTCCTTCTCCTGCTCATCCGTCACCCGATACACCGCCGCCGCCTCCAGCCCGCGCAGCCGATACGTCGGCACATAATGCCCCGCCAACTGGTACAGCACCACGATCGAATAAACGCTCCGCGCCCGGTCCGCCGTCACCGTTTGCCACACGCTGACCGCCGCCGAACTCTGCATCTTGCCTTCGTATGTTGTCGCCAGCCGATACAGATCGCCATTTTGCACAATCGGGCGAATCTTCTTGTAAAACGCAATCTTGCGTTTGTACGCGCCCAGTTCCTCTTCGGTCAGCTTGTCGATATTCGTGCCGATGCCCAGCGCCCCGCGCATCGCCACGTCAAAACGCACATCCAGCGGAATGATCCGCGTCGTCTGGTGATTCTTCTCATGCGTGACCCAACTCTCCATCACCCGCGGCGGATATGCCAGTGAAAATCCATCTTCGATAAACGTCCGATCAAACGCATCGGTGTTGTCCGACGCCCAGACTTGATCCGTGCGCCCCATGATTCCCAGGTCCACCCGCCCGCCTCCGCCCGAGCACGATTGAATCTCCAGCCCCGGATGCGCCTTGCGCAGCCGATCCATAATCGCATACAAACCCGCGACATGCGCCCGCCAGATTCCCCGCCCCGCCACCGACCCCGGTTCCGTCGCCACCCGGTTCATGTCCCACTTGAAAAACGAAATCTCATACGTTCGCAGCAGCGTGTCCAACTGGTTGAATAGATGCTCCACCACTTCCGGACGCCCAAAATCCAGCAACTGCTGAAACCGCATCTCCGTCCGCGGACGCCCCGGATAGTGCAGCACCCAGTCTGGATGCGCGCGAAACAAATCCGAATTCGGATTCACCATCTCCGGCTCCACCCACAACCCAAAACGCATCCCCAACGCCTTCACTTCATCAATCAGCGGCTTCAGCCCCGTCGGAAAAATATCCGGCGACACCACCCAGTCGCCCAACCCCGCGTGATCGTCCCGCCGCCCGCCGAACCACCCGTCATCCATGCAGAACAGCTCCACCCCCATCGCCGCCGCCGCCCGCGCCAGCTTCGTCTGCCCCTCCAGCGACAGCTTGAAATACGTCGCCTCCCACGAGTTGTACAACACCGGCCGACACGCCCCCTCCTTATACCCCGGCAGCACGTAATCGCGGGCAAAACTGTGCAGCCGCCGCGAGGCCCCGCCGTGCCCTTCGCCCGAAAACCCCAGCACAAATGCCGGCGTTCGATGCACCTCGCCCGGCTGCAACACCATTCCAAATTCCGTCGGCTCATACCCGCCGAACACCCGCGTCGCATCCGTCAGCATCACGTCAAACGTCAATGCCCAGTTGCCCGAAAACGCCAGCGCCCCAAAATAAACCGGCCCGGCCTCTTCAATCGCCCGCCCCTGCTCGGCCACCAGGTAAAACGGATTCACCGCATGACCCGTGTTCAACCCGCGCTGCGCCAGCACCGTCTCGCCCTGCAACAACGCCTGCCGCACCGGAATAAACTCCCGCGCCCAGCTTCCCGCCGCCCGCGTCAATTCATACTGCCCCGGCGGAAAATGCACCGCCGCAAAATCCATCTGCGCCACATCCACCGCGTCCCCCGTCTTGTTCTCCACCTCCACCCAACGCTCAATCACATCATGCTCTTCGGTCAAGCGATAGAACAGCCGCACGTGAAAGTCATACGCGATGTCCTGCAAATGCAGCACCAGCGTCTCACGCTTCACGGACGCCTTCCGCGCCGGTTGATTGTGCTGCGGCACCAACGCTGGCTGGGCATCCGTGCGAATCTCATGCCGCTGGTAGCGCAAGCGCAAGTCGCTCACCGGCAAAATCGTCGCGTCGTCCGTCGCCGCCGCCCCCAGTGCCTTGGGAAACCGCACCTTGAGCGCCACGCGGTGATACGCCGTATCGCCATACGTCGGATACTCATACTGTCGGCACCCCTCATCCCACACATAATTAGGATCGGTATATTGCTCCACGCCCGAAATCCCCAGCGGCCCCGCCGCCGGCCCCGACCCCAAATGCACCACCTGCCCATCCGGCAAAATGCGCATCGCATAAAAACTTGAACGCAGCGAAAGAACGATGACTTGTTTTTGACCGTGTGCTGAAACCGTGATCATGCGGACGAAACTCCCGAAGAGATTTTCCAAAACCGGCCCCCGATGATACTGCCGCCGCCGCAAACGTAAACAGATCGGTGTTCATCGCAATCACAAATGACCGCTTTCGCGACGCCCAATCCCCGCGCCCTCCCCCTCTGTTTTCTTCGCCCGCTTGCCGCTATACTTCTCACTGTTCGCTAGGGGTGCCCGTCGCACGCGCGCCGGGCTGAGAGTACACCCTCGAACCTGACCCGGGTCATGCCGGCGTAGGGAAGCGATTAAGACCTCACCGTCCTACCTCCTCATTCCCTCCCGCTATTTCCGCCTGCCTCACCCGGTCAAATAACCGCCACGCCTCGGCGTGCTATTAAGGAGCCACACATGATCCAGCCCCTCTCCGCGTCCGCAGTCGTCAACGGCAAAACCCTCTGCACCCAATACGAATACGCCCGCGCCAACATCATCACCCCGCAAATGATCCGCATCGCCCAGCGCGAAGCCCAAACCCCCGAATTCATCCGCGCCGAAGTCGCCCGCGGCCGCCTCGTCATCCCCGCCAACATCCGCCACCTCGCCGGTGCCGCCGGTAAATCTATCACCTTCAATCCCTTGGCTGCCGACCACTGGTCGTCCTCCACTGACAACACCCCCGTCGGCCACCCCGGCGCGCGCGGTGATGCCGCCGCCCTCTGGGTCAACCAAACCGTCGCCCAACGCACCCTCTTTATCAACAACCCCGAACACTGCCGCGGCCTGCACGCCCCCAAACGCCTCGACCCCATGGCCATTGGCCGAATGGTCACCACCAAAATCAACGCCAACATCGGTGCCTCCCCCGTCTCCTCCGGCACCCACGAAGAAGTCGAAAAACTCACCTGGGCCCAAAAATACGGCGCCGACACCCTCATGGATCTCTCCACCGGCGGCGACCTCAACGCCTGCCGCCAGGCCCTCATCGATCACTCCACCATCCCCATCGGCACCGTCCCCATCTATTCCATGATCATCGGCCGCAAAATCGAAGACCTCACCCGCGACATCATCCTCAAGGAAATCGAACACCAGGCCCAGCAGGGCGTCGACTACATGACCATCCACGCCGGCGTGCTCAAACAACACATCCCGCTCCTCAAAAACCGCCTCTGCGGCATCGTCTCCCGTGGCGGCTCCCTCCTCGCCAAATGGATGATCGTCCACAACCAACAAAATCCCATGTACGAACTCTTCGATGAAATCTCCGCCATCCTCCGCCAGTACGATGTCACCTACTCCCTCGGCGACGGCCTCCGCCCCGGCGCCACCGCCGACGCCACCGACGCCGCACAGCTCGGCGAATTGCACGTCCTCGGCGAACTCACCCAACGCGCCCGCGAAGCCGGCGTGCAGGTCATGGTCGAAGGCCCCGGCCATGTGCCGATGGATCAGATCGCTCTCAACATGACGCTGCAACAAAAAATCTGCGATGACGCCCCCTTCTACGTCTTGGGCCCGCTCACCACCGACGTCTTCCCCGGCTATGACCACATCACCAGCGCCATCGGCGCCACCGAAGCCGCCCGCGCCGGCGCCGCCATGCTCTGCTACGTCACCCCCAAAGAACACGTCGGCCTCCCCAAGGCCCAGGACGTCAAGGCCGGCTGCATCGCCTACAAAATCGCCGCCCACGCCGGCGACATCGCCCGCGGCATCACCGGCGCACGCCAGTGGGACGATGACATGTCCAAGGCCCGCGCCGCCCTCAACTGGCCCAAGCAATTCGAAATCGCCTTCGACGGCGAAACCGCCCGCGCCCTCCACGATGAAGACCTTGAAGTCGATACCAACTTCTGCGCCATGTGCGGCCATGACTGGTGCTCGATGCGCATCAGCAAGGAAATCCTCGAATTCGCCAGCGGCAAGGATGCGGACTTCCAGCCGAACAAGACGGCCATGAAATCCGCCGGCGTCAGCGCAGAAGGCCAGGAACTCCTCAAGCAACGCGGCGTGCTCACGCAGGAACAAATCCACGCTCTGGCCCACAAAGGCAAAAAAGCCGAGTGCCATAGTGACAAAGTCGCCGCGCCCGAAGTCGCCAAGCTCGTGCAGATCAACACCCTCAAAGCCCACGGCGTAGTGCTGAACGAAAGCGGTATTTAGGCCAGACAAGCAGCAAAACGCCCGAACCATCCGTCGCCCATTTTGTGCGCGCCCCAACTCGCATGGTCTTTACAATGATCAATAAGGAGCGAACACGAAATGGTTTATCGCGGTCATATCCAAAACGGCACCGTGGTCTTTGCACTCCTTGCTGCGTGACATTGCCTCCCCCACCTCCCACACCCATAATCCCCCTCATGCTCCGCCGCCTTCCCAGCATCCTCTCCATCCTCGCCACCTGCATCGGCCTCGCACGCCAGCGCCAGTGGCCCCTCCTCACCCTCGGCACATGCGCCATCGCCGACTACACCTTCTGGAAAATTCAAATCCTCGAACCCTATCAGCCTCTCATCCAAAAATCCGCCTTCGCCCTCCTCTTCCTCTGGGTCCTGGCCACCGCCCTCATGGTTCTGAGAATCCCCCGCGATCAAGTCCTCCGCCCAACCTCCCCCGCCATCGTCTAAACTTCCGCCTTGCGGTAAAATCCCCTCGCACGTCTACATACAGGAGCTTGCCCATGATCGCGCGACGCACAGTTGCCCTCGTCATCCTGGCCATTTTTTCCGCATGCTCCTTTGTCGCGCTGGAGCCGCCAGGCCTCCACGCCGCCACCCCAGCCGCCACCACTCAATCCACCCCAGCCGCCGACCTCCACAAAAAATTCACCGACCTCTTCATGGAAGGCCAGTGGGACGATCTCGAACGCGATCTCGCCGCCGCCAAAGAAATCCCCGGCCTCTCCCCCGCCCAAAAATCCGACCTCACTTACATCCGCAAATCCCTCGCCGACGCCCGTCAACCCTGGCGCAAACAAGCCAAGCTCGGCAAAACTTTCAACTTCAAACCCGTCGTCTGGGGCCGCCCCCTCATCGCCTCCTTCGATCCCACCGCCAAAGCCAGCGTGCAAATGAACTTCACCAACGCCCAGGCCTTCGCCACACTCATGTGGCCCTCCGCCGATATGGACAGCACCGCACCCGCCGAACACGGCTTCACCAAGGGCGAACTCTGCGACCTCGGCCTCTGGTCCTCCCTCTCCATGGCCGACGCCTGGTCCAATATCCCCCTCCAAACCATGGCCGCCCTCAACGAACCCGGCCGCACCCAAATGCAACGCTACCTCGACTTCCGCTCCTGCGTCGGCGGCCTCTTCCACGCCCTGCCCCGCGCCCGCCTCTTGGGCCTCGGGCAACATTCCGCTTCCTTCATGAACGGCCAGGCCACCAACCCCACCATCAACGCCCGCCGCGCCATCGGCGCCATGCTCATCGTCGAAGTCCTCACCCATCCCGACAAATATCCCACCCTCCAACCCTCCGCCGAAAAAGACGACTGGAACGAAGAAGCCGTCGCCCTGCACTTCAAAGACCTCATCGAAAAAAGCCGCGCCCAATGGTCCTTCGCTGAAGACAAATCCATCCGCGAAGCGATTCTCAAATTCGCCACGCCCAACGAAGCCCTGGTTCTCAAGACCGGCAAGGTCACTCTCCCCAACAACCTCCCCGTCGCCCTCGATCCCGAACAGGACAAACCCCTCCAGGAAAAACGCACCGCCTGGATCAAAACCCAGATGGAAAAAAACTCCAAAAAACCGTGATTGGCCCTCATTTGGTGGCGTAAATAAGCCGAAAAAACGGGTATTGCCTTCTGCAGCATCAGGTATTACAATTACCGCATGAAAACGACTACCGTCAAACTTCCCCCAGAACTCGACGCCTGGCTCACCGCCGAGGCTCGTTCCCACCACACTACAAAATCCAGTGTCATTCGCGACTCTCTCAAAATCGTCTATGACATGAGTGGGAAACGCAATTGTCCCACATTTGGTGAGATCAATCGTGATCTCGCTGGAATTGTCAAAAATACGCCACGCGACTTGTCGTCCAACCCCAAACACATGGAAGGCTATGGCGATTAACACCTTCGTGATCGTCGATGCGGGCCCATTGGTCGCATTCCTTTGCCAACGCGACAGCCACCACAACTGGGCAAAGGCTGCCGTTGAAAATTTGCCCACCCCGTTTTTTACTTCCGAAGCGGTGATTTCCGAAGCGTGCTTCCTCCTCAATCGATATGGCGTTTCTCACCGTCACCTCTTTGAGATGATCGACCGCGAAACAATTCATGTTGCGTTTTCTTTACAGGAAGAGTTTGCCCGAATTGCGGCGTTGATGAGTACGTACGCGAACCGCCCGATGTCCCTTGCTGACGCAACATTGGTTCGAATGGCCGAACTCCAGGATGAAGCCGTGATATTTACAGTTGACGAGGATTTTCGTATCTACCGCAAAAACGGCCGCCAGCAAATCCCCCTCCTCATCCCCGATAAAAAAAACTGACTGCCGCTCTCTCACCCCATCCCCCCCCAAAACGCCTCCTCGCTTCACCCGGAAAAAATCACCGGCAAGCCCTTCTCACACGCCAACCTGCATACATCCCGCAACGTCGCCGCACCCACCCGCACGACTCCCATAAAATCTCCGCGTTCCACTTCACTCGCCGCCTTGTCACCGATCCCCAACAACTCGCACACGCCCTCCACTTCCGCCAACACCCGCGGCGCAGAACCTACCCCGCGAGAAAACGTCCACTTCCTCATCCGCCACGGCTCCACCTGCACGCGCCGTTCAAAATCCACCGGCAGCAAATACCCGCCGAAAAAATCCCCGTCCACAATCGCCGGAAAAGTCCACTCCCGCCCTTCCACCGGAACCACGTACGCCGGATGCTTGTACCAATTCCGCCCCGGTGGCTCCCCAAATTCCCTCACCTCGTCCCGCACATCCACCCATTTCGCATACGCCTTCAGCCCCGCAAATTCCCACCAGCACTGTTGCTCAAAAACCGTCTCGCCCACATCGCCCCATTCCACCGCCACTCCCGGGTTCGCCTTCCGCACCGCTTCCTTAATCCGCGCAATCTCCGCCTCCACCGTCTTCCCCGCCACCCCCCGCTCGTTGGCATTCCCCTTTGCATTCACACTACGCACCTTCACCCCGCTCCCCTTCCCCAATCGCTCCATCCCCGTCTGAAAATCTCCCCGCTTAAACCGCCCCAGCGGCATCACATAAACATCCAATGCCATCCGTCATCTCCACAGGTGCTCGTAATTCACCATGCGCCTGCCTCACTCCACCCACACCGGCATCGCCACCGCCTTCCCCGCCCCCTCCTTCAAAATCTTCTTCGATTCCTGCTTCGACACCTTGTTCACATCCAACCTCTCAAACCGCAAAAACACCCCCCACGCCCGCCCGTCGTTCGAGCCCAACGCCGCCAATATCTCATGCCCCCCCGCACGCGCCGACCACACCACCTTCTGCGAATCCGCAATCGCCGGATTCACCCCGTTCGCATCATGCAACACCTCTCGCCCATCGATAAACACCTTCACCGGCCCGTCATACCCCAGCAATACCGCCAGCTCCATCGCCTCGGCACATTCCACCCGAAACCGAAACCACACCAGCACATCCTCCGGCGCCCGCTTCGCCAACTCCTCATGCACATGCGCAAAACAATCCACCACCTTCCGCCGCGCAAAACCCAACCCCCCCTGCTCCGCCGGATATCCCAACCCTTCCAACTTCCCCGCCGACGCCTGCAACTCCGACACTTCCACCGTCGAAGCAAATCCCGTCAGCACCCGCCCGCTGTTAAAACGCAACGGCCCAAACGCCGGCACCGACCGATCCGCCCCGTCCGTCACGTTACAAAACGCATCGTTCCCCGCCCCATAAAACACTCGGCACGTCTCTCCTTCCGCCGGACTCAGCGACGTATGCAAAACCGCCGTCTCCCCACGCAACTCCGTCACATACGCCTTGTTGTACCCATCCATACCCACCACGCTGAACCCGTTCGCCCGCAGCCCATCCGCCTGCAACGCCCCCACCACATTCCGAAACTTCACATGCACTTCCCCATATCCACGCACCGCATTCCGTATCACCTCGATCCGCTCCACCTCCATCGGCGGCGGCAACGCCCTCTTCCCCCGCCGCTCCGTATGCACCGCCTCCGCCATCCGCCGCCCCAACCGATTCTGATCGTGACCGCTGATATGAATCAAATCATCCATCGTCAAATCCATCGCCGGCACCACCACCACATGCGGCACCGTCTCCCCCAGCGTCCGCTGCTTCTCCCGTATCACATTCCACATCGGATTCTCCCCCCATCCCGTCACCCGCGAAATCTGCACCAGCGCAAACGGCAGCTTCGCATTCCCCAAATCCTTCCGCATCGACCCCACCAACCCCTGCATACGCTCCGTATATTTCTCCGCGGATTCCGCCCCCGTATCCGACTCCCCTTGGTACCACAACACCCCCGCCACCGCCCCGCCATTCTTCTCAAACCGCCGCAGCATCGCCCCATACAATGATCCACTTCCACCCTCCACCTTCTTCGCCGGGTCCCACTGCTCCATCGTCGTGCCCCCATGCGCACACGCCAATAGCCCCTGCGGCACGCCCGTCAATCGCTGCATTTCCTGCCCAAACGCCACCCCCGGCCCCGTCCCCGCCACCGTGTTCGCCGGCCCGCGCACCACCCCCAACTTCACATGCACCTCATCTATGCACGCCCACATATTATGAATCGGATCTTCCGCCACGCCCCACACATCATTCATATAGAACGCCCGCGTCGTCCCCTGCCCCTTCGCCCGCGTCGCCAACAACCCGTACCCCTGCATGTTCGATTGCCCGCCCAGCACCCACACATCCCCCACCAGCACATCGCCCACCGTCACCCGCTCCGCCGCACTCCCTTTCCCACCCGCAATCGACAGCTCAATCGTATATGGCCCGCCCACCGGCACCCCCGCCAGCTTCGCCGTAAACTTCCCCGCCTTCGCCATCCCAATTTTTTTCGCCGCAAACCCCGCCAACACCTTCGCCTCGCGCCGCACCCGCGCCACCACCGCCCCGTTCCCTGTCGCCTCCCCCATAATCGCCCCGCTCGAAACATCCCGCCCATCCCGCTGCAAAACCATATGCTCGAACAACCCCGACGTAATCTTCATCTGCCAGTCCTGTCTTAAAAAAAAGGCAAGCTTCGAGACCCTCTCGAAGCTTGCCCGATTAAACCTTACGCAAAATCCTTTAAATCGCCGCAATCCGCTCCACGCATTCCTTCAGCTTCGGACCCGGATTATTCTCATCCCCCTCGTATTCCAGCGTGATCGCCTGGCACTTCGGCGCCTTGTTCACCAACGCCATAAATTCCGCCAACTTCAAATTCCCCGTCCCGACCACCACATCTTCCGGCTTCCCATCGCGCCCGAAAACAAAATCCTTGATGTGTACGCCGAACAACCGGTCATTGAACTTCTCCGCCCACTTCACCGGGTTCTGCCCCGCCTGCAACGCCCACGCCGAGTCAATGCACATCCCGATCCGCGGCGAATTGTTCTTCAACACATACGTCAACATCGCCTCGTTCCCCAGCCAGTCATACCCGCCATGATTATGAATCCCCAAATTCAAATCGTACTTCTCCGCCAGCTTCGCCGTCGTCGGCAAAACGTCGGGAAACGCCTCCAGCGAAAAACTCGTCGAGATCATCGTCGCCCCCGCCTGCTTGGCGAACTTGAACCACTTCTCTTCATCCGGCACGCCCTGAAAATACTGCACCCCGATGCTCGCCACCTTCACCCCCGCGTCCTTGAACGTCCCCAATACGCTCTCAAACTTTGCCTCATCCCCAAATTCCGCATGCACCCCGCACAGCTCCACCCGCTTCAAACCAATCGCCTTGATCTGGTGGATCAAATCCGGCAAGGGCTTAAACGCCCGAAAACACCAACTCTGCACTGCCAACTTGTTCGTCACGTCAAACATCAATACCACTCCGTTTATCTGGTTCCTGAACACCGAGCCACAAAGCCTACCGCAAAATTCCCGTCATGCAACCCTCCCCACCCCGCATTTTCAATACCTCCTCATGCCGCCCTTCCGCCCCGCTCCCCACCCCGCCCATTTCCCCACTCCTCCAAATCCTTGCAGACGACCCCGCCTTATGTTACATTTTCCGGCTCGACTTCGTTCGGCTGCGCCCTCCCTGTCGCCGCGCTCCGCTCGTCCGTCCCGATCGTCTACCACCTTAACGCAAAGAAGGTTTCACATGCCCACCATCAATCAACTCCTCAAAAAACCCCGCCAACCCGTCAAACGCATCAACAAGGCCAAAGACCTTGAGTCCTCACCCTTCAAACGCGGCGTGTGTCTCCTCGTCAAAACCATGACCCCCAAAAAACCTAACTCCGCGCTCCGCAAAGTCGCTCGCGTACGCCTCAGCAACGGCACCGAAGTCACCGCCTACATCCCCGGCATTGACCACAACCTCCAGGAACACAGCATCGTCCTCGTCCGCGGCGGCCGCGTCCGTGACTTGCCCGGCGTTCGCTACCACATCGTCCGCGGCGTCCTCGATGCCTCCGGCGTCGAAGCCCGCCGCCGCAGCCGCTCCAAGTACGGCGCCAAAAAACCGAAGTAATGAATCCTACAGCGGTCACGGCCCTGAAGTCAGCGTTGACTTCGGACCCCGCGCGGGGCTGACCCCTGTCCCCTAACCCCTGACCCCTCGCAACCAGTATCCCCGGCCCTCTGGCCGATCCGGGAGAAACGAAAGGACAACCCCTATGGGTGCTAAAAAATTCACCGCCTCCGTCGATAACATCAAACCCGACCCCGTCTACGGCAGCCTCCTCCTCTCCAAATTCATCAACTGCCTCATGTACGATGGCAAAAAAGCCACCGCCCAACGCGTCGTCTACGGCGCCTTCAAAATCATCTCCGAAAAAGTTAAAGACGCCAAACCCATCGACGTCTTCGAAACCGCACTCAACAACATCAAACCCGCCATCGAAGTCCGCTCCAAACGCGTCGGCGGGGCCAACTACCAGGTCCCCATGCCCGTCGGACGCAAACGCCAACAATCCCTCGCCATCCGCTGGGTCCTCGAAGCCACCCGCGGCAAGGGCGGCAAACCCATGCACGAACGCCTCGCCGAAGAACTCATGGCCGCCGCCCGTAAAGAAGGCGCCGCCATGACCATGCGCGAAAACGTCCACAAAATGGCCGACGCCAACAAGGCCTTCGCACACTTCGCCTGGTAATCCCCAACGCCTCTGACGACGCCTCCATACGACCGTCCATCTTGCCCACTCCCCCAATTCGCCATCGGCATAAATAGCAATACCCAACCTTAACAAGGCGGCTCCCCCCCAGGAGCCGCCTTTTCTCTGCGCCAATTTCGGACCTCCCCCCACCAAATGTTGCGGTTAATAAGGTCTTTTCGCGCATCTCTTCCTGAAACCACTCTCCCCCGCTCTGACAATCTAAAATTATCACCAGAGAAGGTTAAAGAATTACGGTCTGGCGGGCGATAGCATTCTGTAGTAGAACCTCTTGACCCCTCCGATGCGTGCCTACAATTCCCCAACTGTTCAACACCACGGACCCCCGAACCTAACCCCCGCCGACGCGTACCGTCGGATTATCCAGGAAGGAGTCATACCATGGCTGCCGTACAACAACTCACCGAAGAAAACGTGCCCAAGGGCTCGACCAAGGCCGGCGAAAGCGTGCTCAAACGCCGCCTCGTCGAACGCCTCGAAGAATCCAAACGCTTCAGTGACCTCATCCGCGTCACGCAGATCTCGCCCCGTCACTTCCGTGTCAACTACATCAGCCCCGTCGCCAGCGACAACGCCCTGATGCAAACCTATCGCATCACCAAAAGCCAGTTCCTCTACGTCGAAGACCGCGCCGGCGAACTCATCATCGCCGACCAAACCCGTCGCTAAGACGCCCCCATTCCGAACCCCCTCACGACGCCCCGCGCCTCACCGCCGGGGCGTCGTCTTTTTTTGCCCCACTCCAACCTCCCCACACCCCTCATGCACCTATCAATCCGGCAACATGTGCGCCCCCACAGCAGAGATGACGCTGGACGCCAACGAAGCCCGGCGGTAACCTCGCATCCGGCATCCGGGAAGGATCTTGCACAATGAAAAGGGTTGCGATGAAGGTTGGGCCAGTGAACACGATGACGATGACGAGGACCATGACGATGTTGCTGCTGCCCCTGGCGCTGGCGGCCTGTGGCGGGCCCGCCGGAGGACCCCCGGCGACCACAACAACCACGCCCCGCCCCACCGCGACCGCCCCCGCCACAACCACCGCGACCGCCCCCGCAGTTCATCCGTTTACCCGGCAGATGGAAGGAATGTGGCATCAGTACAACGGCGTGGTCGATGGCCGGAATGTGCCCGAGGAACAATTCGCGGGGCATGGCAGTTTGTTCACCACCGACACCTGGCAGTGGTGCATGAAGGGCCAGCCCGAAGGCCCGCCGTTGGTATATACGGTCTCAGGAGACGGGCCAACCTACGCCCTGGATATCCTCTGGCAGCGAGAAATATTCAAGGGGCAGCAGTTGGGCATTGTGACCATCGACGAACGCGGGGAGTTGGTGACCTGTATTGCCCCGATGGGCAAGCCGCGGCCCACCACGTTCGAGAGCGCCCCAGGCAGCGGAGTGTCCCTGCAACGCTACCGGCGAGTTCTCGGCGACTGGAAGTGAAAGCCCAATGAAGCCGCCCCGCTTCGACCTCCGCCGCCTCCTTCCCCAACTCCCACCCCCGCGTCCCCAAGTTTAGCCGGGAGACGAAGGCGGCCGCGTCGCCCCCGCCCGCGCCCAAAACCCCGCGTACCTCCCCCCCATCTCTCTCTCTTTCTGAGAATACCAATTCCTCACCACCTTCACCTCACCCCATCTCCATTTATAATTGGTATATATAGATATCTATGCAATTACAATATTAAAAGCCTCCCTTTCTACCTCCTCTCATCTATTTTGTCACTGCCTCCCGCGCCATTTCCCCTCGCGTCACCACCTCCCCATCCTCCCCCACCCCCATCCCCTCAAGTTTTGCCGGGAGACGAAGGCGACCGTGTCGCCCCGCCCGCGCCCAAAACCCCGCGTACCTCCCCCCCTTCCCTGTCTCCCTCTGAGAATCCCCTTTCCTCATCC
>JBBRWV010000102.1:0-14025 GCA_038248985.1 Phycisphaerae bacterium | reverse complement strand
CGATCCTGTTACACAAGCTGGGGCTGACGCTGCCGCGGAGCCTGGAGGTGGTGGATTTGTAGTGAAGACTTTTAGGAAAAAAGGGCCTTGGCGCCATCGCCAAAGGCCTTTTTGCTCGCAAACTGCGGAAGTTGGGTTAGGAAGGGGAATCCTGAGGCGAAGATCGCGGGGTGCGGGTTCGTGCATTACTGGGATTTTGTAGAGGAGATGCTGAAGAAGGGGTTGGCGAAGCATCTGGATATTTTCAGCGTGCATTATGTGAATGATTTTGCGGAGATTCAGAAGTGGCGGGATCTTTTGAAGAAGCATGATGTGAAGTTGCCGATTTGGGATACGGAGGAGCGGGCGGAGTCGCCGACGATTGCGCTGGCGAAGGGGGTGGAGCGGCAGTTCAATTTCATGCATGTGAAGCTGGCGGGGCCGGCGGGGGAGGAAGATTATGCGTCACTATGTAATACGGATTTCACGGTGCGGCCGATGGGGATATGGTTTTCGGTGGGGGCGCATTGCATTGGGGCGGGGAAGTATGTGGAGTCTCAGAAACTGGGGGAGGAGGATTATTTTGCGGTTAAGTTTGCGCGGGGTAAGGAGAGTGTTTTGGTGTTGTCACGATTGAAGGAGAAGGCGGGGTTGGAACGGGTGCGGGTGAAGGTGGAGCCGATGCTGGTGGGGAAGCCGGTAACGGTGACGCACCGGCTGGGGCGATCGAAGGACTTGAAGATGGAGAACGGGCGAGCGGAAATTATGCTGGAGAACCAGCACACGCTGTATGTGAATGGGGCAAAGACGGTGATGCTGGAGAAGTAGGCGGAACAAGGGACGCGGTGGGAGTGCCTATTTGAGGGCGGGCTGGGTGGCGGCGACGGCGTCTTGGATTTGGGCTTCAAGTTCTTTTTTGCGAAGCTGAAGGGCGGGGAGTTCGGGATCATTTTCGAGCATTTCGCGCTTGACGATTTCAAAGGTGACGTCGGCGAGTTCCACGCGGAGATTGAGGAAGGCGATTTGGGCGATGGCGGCGGCGTAGGCTCGTTGCAGGGGGAGGAGGATGGGGGCGGATTGGTCGTCGACTTCCTGGAGTTTTTTGCCGTAGGCGATACCGGCGTTGGCGAGGGTGGTTTTGGCGGCGAGGAGGTCGTTCTGGATGGTGATGTGGGCGATCCAATCGGTGCGGGGATCGTCCTTGCCGTCGATGCGGGATTTTTCGTACTTCCAGTAGGCGGTGGGGTGGGTGATTTCGGCGAGGGTGGCGCGGGAGCGGGCTGCGATTTCGAGGCCGCGGTGACGGGCGATTTGGGCCTGGTTTTTGACGGGGTTTTCTTGAGTCAGCATTTTGGCGAGATAGCCGTTTTGTTCGGCGGTGGCGAGATGGGAGGCGCGTTGGCGCAGCAACTCGCGGTGTTCGTTCCAGAGCTTGGTTTGGGCGCGGAGCTCCTCGAGTTCGGCATTGTTGGTGGATTCGTACACGGGGTGTTCGGCGGCCCAGGCGGCCCAGGCGGCGTCGAGGGTGGCGTAGTGGCTTTCGATATTGGCGGCGAGGACGGCGGCCTGGCCGAAGATTTTGTCTTCAGCGGGGATGTCGCGTTTTTCGGTGGGGACTTTCAGGAGGGCCTGGATGTGGGGGAGGAGTTTTTCGAGGGCGGCTTTGTCGGTATCGATGGATTTGGCGACGGGGAGTTTTTCGAGGGCGTATTTGCTGAACTTTTCATCATGCCAGACCTGGGCGATGGCGGTGAGGAACTGTTCTTCGTTGACTTTGCGGATGGTGAGGGTGACGGGGATTGTGCCGTTGGAGTCGTAGATTTTGTCGGAGAGGAGTTGGTAATTGCGGCTGTAGCGCATCATGGGGTAGATCCAGTTGTCGTAGGCGAGAGGGTTATCGATGTAGGATTGGGAGAGGTGCTGGAGGCCTTTGAAGGCGAGGGCGATCTGGGGATCGTCGCGGATGATTTTGGTGCGATCAACTTCGGGTTCGGCGGGGGCCTTGGTGGGATCAACGGCGGCGGGTTGGGGGCGGGAGTTGCGATCGGGGTCGCCTTTGAACATCCAGCCGTAGGGGCCGGCGGGGACGCCCCAGCCCTGGAAGCAGAGGAGTTCATCGAGGGCGTAGGTTTGTTTTTTGTTGTCGGTGGTGAATTCGAGGAGGACGAGGGCGCGGTCGCCGCGGATGCGAGGGAAATCCTGGACGTTGGCGACCCAGTAGTCGGCATCGCGGAAGCCGATGTCGCGGAGGGATTTGGACATCTGGTTTTTGGTGGTGGTGGTGCAGGCGATGGTTTCATGGAGGAAGTCGGAGGGTCGGCCGCAGATGGCGACTTCGACCCAGGAGGTCATTTTCTGATTCCAGAAAGCGGCGGGGATAGAGAGGGAGTTTTCTTTTTTGTTGAGGGTGGGGGTGAGGATTTTGAGGGGGTCATCGGGGAGGGTGGCAGGCTGGGTGGCGGGCGGGTTTTGGGCGAAGGTGAGCGAACAGCCGGCGAGGGAGAGGGTGATGAGTGTGGCGGGGGCGAGGAGTGTGGCGGGGGAGAATCGACGCATGGGATTCCTTTCGGAGAGGTGGGATTCAAGCGAGTGGTGTATTATAGGGGAAGATTGGCGGCAGGACTTTCAAGCTTGAAGTTTGGTGAGTTGTAACGCGAAGTGAATGCTCTGGCGAGGATGGAGTTGTCTATGCGGTATGCGGTGATCATGGCGGGCGGGGCGGGTACGCGGTTGTGGCCGATGAGCCGGACGGGGAAGCCGAAGCAGTTGCTGCGATTTATCCCGGAGGGTGCGGGGGGGATGAAGAGTTTGCTGAGTATTGCGGCGGGGAGGCTGCGCGGGCTGGTGAAGCCGGATGCGTTGTATGTGTGCACGGGGGCGAGCTATGCGGATGCAGTGCTGGCGGATTTGTCGATGCTGCCGGCGAGTCAGTTGCTGGGTGAGCCGATGGGCCGGGACACGGCGAACGCGGTGGGGCTGAGTGCGGCGGTGCTGGCGAAGCGTGATCCGGAGGCGATTTTTGCGGTGCTGACGGCGGATCATATTATTGAGCCGGTGGAGGTGTTTCAGCGGGCGATGAACACGGCATTTGCGTTTGTGGAGAAGCATGGGGAGTACCTGGTGACGTTTGGGATCACACCGACGTTTGCGGCGACGGGGTTTGGCTACGTGCAGCGGGCGGAGGTGTTGAGCGCCGCAACGAGCGGGGCGGGTGGTTTGGATGCGGTGCATAAGGTCCATGCGTTTCGGGAGAAGCCGGATGAGATGACGGCGAAGAAATATCTGGCGGCGGGGAATTTTGCGTGGAACAGCGGGATGTTTGTGTGGAAGGCGCGGACGGTGTTGGAGCAGTTGAAGCTGCAACTGCCGGCAAGTTATGACGGGTTGATGAAGATTGCGGAGGCGTGGGGGACGGCAGAGCAGGAGGAGGTTTTGAGGTCGGTGTATCCGACGCTGCCGAAGATTTCGATTGATTTTGCGGTGATGGAGAAGGCTCCGCATGTGGCGACGGTGGCGATGCCGGTAAAGTGGTTGGATGTGGGGAGCTGGCCGAGCTTTGGGGAGACGCTGACGGTGGATGAAGAGGGCAACCGTGCGGCGGGGGCGAAGGTGCAGCATTTGGGATCGAGCAATGTGCTGGCGGTGAGCGAGGAGGCGGGGCATTTGCTGGCGACGATTAATTGTCATGATTTGATCATCATTCACACGCCGCGGGCGACGCTGGTGTGTCCGACGAAGGATGCGGAGAAAATCAAGCAGATGGTGGCGGATGTGGAGAAGGGGCAGGGGAAGGGTTTTGTGTAAAGTTGAAGGCGGAGAAGCGACATGGGTTTGATGGATAACCAGGTGCCGGATTGTTATGAGAAGCAGCCGATGCTGGCGGTGCTGGAGAATTTTGTGCTCGATGCGTTGGGGAAGCTGGAGCCGGAGAAGGCGGCGGTGCTGCAACAGATATTGAGCAAGACGTTTGGGGGAACGGACTGGCGGAAGACGGTGCGGGAGCAGTTTGGCTTACCGGGGGATACGGCGACGCAGTTGAAGGCGGCGTGGAAGCAACGGGTGGAGGAAGCGGAACAGACGCAGGTGGAGATCACGCCGGAGGAATTTGCGCAGAGTGCAGCGGATGACATTCTGGCGGATATGGGAAATTAAAGATGAGGTTGATTGGCATTGATTATGGTGGGCGACGGACGGGGATAGCACTGGGGGAGACGGAGACGAATTTGGCGTTGCCGTTTGAGATGTTTGAGGGGTTGACGGATGCGGAGCTGGCGCGGGCGGTGGGGCAGTTGGTGAAGCGGGAGCAGGTGGATGCGATTGTGATCGGGCTGCCGCTGCATGCGAACGGGGCGCCTTCGCAGCAGAGCAAGCTGACGGAGCGGTTTATTTTGACGCTGCAGCAGACGATTGGGACGGGGCCGGGGTGTCCGGAGATTCATCGGGCGAGCGAGTATTTAACGAGCTATGGGTCGGAGGGGAAGTTGGCGGGGCATTTTACGCGGGATCAGAAGCGGCAACGGGTGGACGCGATCGCGGCGGCGGCGATTTTGCAGGATTGGATGGAGCAGCATCGGTGAAGGGGTGGTTGGTTTGAGGGCGGGTGAGGAACCGGGCTTTCTGGGCGCAACCGGTGAGAAGTGTGAGGAGGATTTTGAATAGCAGTTTGCCGGGGAGGTGGTGAAATACGCAGCATATTTTTATTCACCGCGGTAAACGCATTTGCTCGTACAGGTTTCATGGACGGTGATCTGGTGGAGGATGGGGAGTTGGGGTTGGAGTTTTTGCCAGATCCAGCGGGCGATGTTTTCGGAGGTGGAGTTTTCGAGGCCGGGGACTTCGTTGAGGAAGCGGTGGTCGAGCTGTTCTTCGAGGGGGCGGAAGAGGGATTTGAGGTCGCCGAAATCCATGAGCCAGCCGGTGCGGGGATCGACGGTGCCGCGGACGGTGATTTCGATGCGGAAGGAGTGGCCGTGGAGGCGATTGCATTTATGGCCGGGGGGCACGTGCGGGAGGGAATGGGCGGCTTCAAAGCGGAATTCTTTGGTGAGCTCAACGGTGAACGGATTGGGGGGTGTGGTGGCCATGAGGGGATTGTACCGGACGGTGGGGGGGCGGCACATGTTTAGATGTTGCGGATTTTGTTGAGGCCGTTGAAGGCGGCAACTTTGTAGGTTTCGGCGAGGGTGGGGTAGTTGAAGACGGTGTTGATGAAGTAGTCAACGGTGCCATTGAAGGCGAGGACGGCCTGGCCGATGTGGACGAGTTCGGTGGCGCCGGTGCCGATGATGTGGACGCCGAGGAGTTGGCGGGTTTGCTGGTGGATGAGCATTTTGAGCATGCCGACGGTGTCGCCGAGGAGTTGGCCGCGGGCAACTTCGCGGTATTGGGCGATGCCGGCTTCGTAGGGGATGCCGGCGTCGGTGAGTTGTTTTTCATTTTTTCCGACCATGGAGATTTCGGGGATGGAGTAGATGCCGTAGGGGAAGAGCTCGGTGATGGAGGTGGTTTCGACGCCGAAGGCGTGACAGGCGGCGAGGCGGCCTTGTTCCATGGAGACCGAGGCGAGGGCGGGGAAACCGATGACATCGCCGGCGGCGTAGATGTGGGGGGCGTCGGATTGGAAATGGGCGTTGACCTTCAGGCGTTCGCGATCGTCAGCGACGAGGCCGGCGTTTTCGAGTTGGAGGGATTTGGTGGTGCCCTGTCGGCCGACGGCGTAGAGGAGGCACTGGGCGGTGAGGCATTTGCCGGATTCGAGATGGGCTTGGACGAGTTTTGTGCCGTGGTTGGTGGGGGCGTCACACTCTTCGATTTTGGCGACTTTTTCACCGAGGCGGAGGGTGATGCCGACTTGGCGCATTTGATATTGGAGCGCTTCGGCGATTTCACGGTCGAGGAAGTCGAGGAGTTCGGTTTTGCCCTCGACGAGGGTGACGCGGACGCCGAGGGCGCCCAACATGCAGGCGTATTCGACGCCGATGACGCCGCCGCCGACGACGATGATGGATTTGGGGAGGGTTTTGAGTTTGAGGAGTCCGTCGGAGGTGAAGATGGAGTGATCGTTAAAGGGGATGGAGGGTGGCATGGCGGGTCGGGTGCCGGTGGCGATGATGAATTTTTCGGCGGTGAACATGACGGAGTGGTCGGGCTGGACGACCTGGAGGAGATTGGGGCCTTCGAAGTGTGCGTCGCCCCAGAGGAGGTCGATGCCGTTGCGATCGAGTTGTTCGCGGATGACGGAGCGTTCATTGTGGATGACGTTTTGGGAGACGTAGATGAGGTCTTCGAGGGTGATATCGCGTTTGACGCGGAAGTTGTCACCGAAGAGGGCGCGTTTGTTGGTGCCGGTGAGGTGGAGGACGGCTTCGCGGAGGGCTTTGGAGGGGATGGTGCCGGTGTTGATGCCGGCTCCGCCGAGGACGGGGTTGCGTTCAATGATGCAGACGGATTTTTCGAGTTTGGCGGCCTGGATGGCGGCTTTTTGTCCAGCGGGGCCGGAGCCGATGACAGCGAGATCGTAGTTTTTCACGCGATTGCCCGTACCTTTCTGGACCCTCTTGCCGGTACTTATCGGCCGTTTTGGGGCGGGTGTCAAACGGGAAATGGTGAAGGGGCGGATAGGGGGGCGGGGTATTCAGGATGCGAGGGAATCCCAACGAAGTCTGGACTGAGGCTGATCGTCATGGAGGGGGTCAGTTTGTGGTTTGATGAATTGAAAAAAGCGGGGCAAAAAAAAAGTGGGCTAGCAAGGCCCTGGGAGGGAACTCGCTAGCCCTGGGGGGGGGGAATCGTTTGCCGGTCCAGTCTTGAGGTTCAACGCATTTGGGAGTTGAATTACTCAAGAAAACTGGGGCCGACTCTATATTAAAAGTCAGTTTAAGAGCAGTCGGAGCAAAAGGGGGGAAGCTGGGTGGAAAAGCTGGGTGAAGACGACTGGGTCTTAAGGGATATGGAGGCGGAGGGAGTCGAACCCTCGTCCCGAGGCAGGTTGCTGAGCACCTCTACGTACGTAGGCCGCGGTTTGTCGTCGTGATAATCACCGCTCGCGGTCTTGCTGTGGCTATCACCAGTTCCTCCTGTGTCTTAGCCCGTGTCCAAAGAACCCTGACACGAGAGCATTTTGCTAGTGACGGTAGATCCTAGGCCGCAAACTGCCCGGGGTACCGCGCGGCCTTATTTAGGCTGCGAGACGGAGGCTTGCGCCCCCGACTGGGAACTTGTAGTTCTCAGTAGCATTTAAAATTTGCCATTCAGTTTTACGACTTGAATGACGGGTCGGCACGCCATGAACAACACTTCTGTCCGGTCGATACCTGTCGCCCCCAAATTGTCAAAGAACACTATTGAGAATCGCGGTAAAGGTAGTTAGGCGAGAAGAACTCATTGGAGTCATTCAGTGAGGCATTTTGTTTGTCGGGTAAAACCCGCCGCCCGCCGTACTGCGATTGATGAGTACATATTAGCGGTTTGTTTTAGGATGTCAAGCGAAGGAGGAGGGAATTTTAAAAAAGTATCAGGGTGAGGGGCACAGATCAGCGGGGGCCGGCAATGTGGTAAGTGTTTCCGTCGTCGAATCCTATCCATTGGGCGGGGTCGATGACGCTGGAATTAGCATAGGAGCCGGCAAACTTGGTGAAGACGACGCGGCCGTCATTGGAGAGAGTGTTGAGACCTGAGGTGTGGGCGAGGTCGGGGGTTTCCTGGCGGTCGCTGCGGTCGTTAAATATTTGGGAAGTTTTAGCGTAGCGGCGATGTCGGCCAGGAGAATCCACGTGGGAGGATCGGTGAGGAATCCGGCGGCGAAGGAGGGGTCGAATCTCGTTGGGGAATCATTGCTGGATCAAGTTGTCTTCTATTTCGTGAAAATAAATTAATCTGAATAAATAGTTCTTTTAGTGTGTTTGTATATGCAGCTATACTTATGTTCATGTTGAGCGCCTACGTCGAAAACGGGAAGCCAAATATGAATGACTCTCGCGGCAATCGTCGTGCCTTTAGTCTGGTCGAGTTGCTGGTGGTGATCGCGATTGTTGTCGTGTTGATTGTGATTTTAATTCCCACGGTGATGAAAGCACGGGAGAGCGGGCGGCGGGCCTATTGCGGGGCCAACCTGCACGCGCTAGGGGTGGCGGTGCGGAACTATTCCGAAAACATGGGGATGTATCCCCGGACAATTTACGACATCGCGCCGGGAGGAGTGCTGGGGGCGGGGACGGATGTGGCGAGAAAGCCCATTCAAGGACAAGGGGTGGTGACGACGGCATTTACCAATGCATGGGGCAACAATCCGTATTCCGGATCGGGAGCAACAGGATACAACACGGGCGGCAACAACAATACGCCGCTGCCTAATGATGTTACGGCGGCGTTGTTTGTGCTGATTCGCACCAATTTTATGAATTCGAAGCAGTTTGTTTGTCCCAGCGCGTCAGGCTATTTTCCTGATAAGTACATACCAACGGACGTGAATAACAATCAGCCGGCGAATCGCAGCAACTTCACTTCGCGTAATAATCTTTCCTACAGTTTTACAATGCCGTATCCGGGGGAGTCGTACATTGGTTCGTATCTCGACGGCAATGGGGGAAATCCGAACGGCGGTTCGGGGTATACAGCGGGGTTGATACCGCCGGCATCGCAGGCGGGATATTTGTATGGCAAGCGCATGAAGCCGACGCTGCCGATGGCGGCGGATTTGAATCCGGGAAATAGTGGAGTTCCCGCGTTGACCGCGCTGACGACCAATTCCAACAGCGGCGATCTGCGGCAGGGGAACAGTAATAATCATGGGCGCGATGGGCAGAATGTTTTATATGCGGGGGGGAATGTGGAGTGGGTAAAGACGCCGTTTGCCGGAGCCGGCCAAGACAATATGTACACCCGGGCGAAATCCCTACCGGACAACGTGGCGCTGACCCCGACGGATGATCGGCAAAGCGACACGACGGATTGGCAGGGAAATCCCGACGTAAACACTTCTTTTGGCAAGCAGCCGCCCACGAATGAAAATGATTCGACTTTGTTACCGACGGAGCAGTCGGAAGGCCATCTTCCATTCAAGGTTAGTTGGTAATAATTTGCCAGTGGAAAATCAGCAGGCGTTGATGATTTCCGGTTCTCGATCAGGTGAGAAATGAAACGCAAAAGAGGCTTTACACTGGTGGAGTTGCTGGTAGTCATTACCTGCGTCGTATTGCTGGTGGTGCTGCTTTCGTATGCGGTGGTGTCGGCGCAAGAGAAAGCGCGGGTGGCAGTGTGCGCGACGAATCTGCGTGCCGTGTACCAGGCGACGATGGCGTATGCCCTGGATTATTCCGGGTGGTATCCGCTGCACGGCACATATGCGGCGGACTCAGCGGATATTCCCATGTTTCCAGACGGCGCGGGATATTGGGTAGGAAACGCGGATTATCCCGGCAGTTTCTGGTACGGCACCAATTGGAAATATGCGGGCATTGCGCAAGGCTTAGTGAATGCCGGGGCGCGTTTTCAGGATGCCAGCACAATAACACGGGCGTTGCCCGGTACGGTTTATTTGAATAACGGCAAGACTTTATATTGTCCGAACCAGTTGGAAGGGCCCTATTTCACCACGGATTCTTATCTGGGTTTTTCAGTATTGGACCCTAATGATCTCACTTCGTTTACGCCAATCAAGACGATACAAGGCAGCAAACTGGCCTATTTTCAGATTCCCCCCACGCAGCGGAAGGCTGGACAAATTCCCACCATTGGATATTGCGCGCCAAATGGAAATTCTCCGGGATATTCCTACTATGATTCTACCAACACCCACGTCTCCAATGACTTTCCCCGCTACCGGGGCAGGAAGATGGTCCAGGCAAATGGCGCGAGTTTTTGGGGCGTGGACGGGGGAGGAAATCACCAGTTTGCGGCGGGGTACCAGAGCGATCCGCCGGACACCATTTTGATGGCAGACAATGCCAAGATCACGGGTTCCAGCCCTTACACCCTGGCGATCAGTCGATCGTCCCGTGCGGATTATCTGCAGGTGAATCACGATGCCGGCATGAACGCGGTTTATAATGACGGGCGCGTGATGTTTACGCGTTTCAAGTCGAACAAGGTCAGTTCGGCGGAAATCTATCATGACGGAAAAACAATGTTTGGATATCGATGAGTAAAGGGGGAATGGGAGAGGCCTGTGCGTGTGGAAGCGGGCGGGACGAATGCAGCTGGGGGCGGTGGGAAAGGGGGGGATGGATTGTAAGGGGGGTGGCTTTTACGGGTGGGGAAGGATGCCTTATACTTCGGGCACAATTTTTACCACCTGTATAAATGGAGTCCGGTGAATGTTCGATATTCTCGTCGCGGATAAATTGGCAGCTGAGGGCATCAAGATTCTGCAGAATCAACCGGATGTGAAGTTGACGATCCAGGAGAAGTGGGGGCCGGGGGAGCTGGCCAGGGCGCTCGCGAATTATGATGGAGTGATCATTCGGTCAGGGGTTCAGATCAAGGAGGCGGAGCTGGAGAATCCGGGGAAGCTCAAGGCGATTGCTCGGGCTGGCGTGGGTGTGGACAACGTGGATGTGTTGGCGGCG
Source organism: Phycisphaerae bacterium (assembly GCA_038248985.1). Taxonomy (GTDB): domain Bacteria; phylum Planctomycetota; class Phycisphaerae; order WQYP01; family WQYP01; genus JBBRWV01. Next base: position 3,481 of record JBBRWV010000102.1, on the reverse strand, counting down.
ACGCGTAAGGGGGTGCTGGTGATGAATACGCCGGACGCGAACACGATTACGACGGCAGAGCATTCGATTGCGATGATGATGGCGTTGAGCCGCAAGATTGCGCCGGCGGATGCGAGTTTGCGTGGCGGGGCGTGGGATCGCAACAAGTTCATGGGGACGCAGTTGGCGGGCAAGACCCTGGGGGTGATCGGTTTTGGGCGCATCGGGCGGGCGGTGGCGAAGCGGGCGCTGGGGCTGGAGATGAAGGTAGTCGCGCATGATCCGTTTTTCTTTGCGGAGACGGCGCTGGACGGGCAAGTGAAGATGATCAAGGATCTCGATGCGTTGCTGCCGCTGTGCGATTACATCACGGTACACGTGCCGGGGGATAAGACCAAGGGGTTGATCAACGCCGAGCGGATTGCCAAGTGCAAGAAGGGGGTGCGGTTTATTAACTGCGCCCGCGGTGGCATCATCGACGAAGTGGCGCTGGCCGAGGGGATCAAGAGCGGGCATGTGGCGGGTGCGGCAATTGATGTGTATGAGCCGGAACCGCCTTCGATGGATATGGAAATTTTCAAACTGGGTGACAAGGTGGTGATCACGCCGCACCTGGGGGCGAGCACGACGGAGGCGCAGACGGCTGCATCGAAGGACGTGGTGGCGGGGTTGCTGACCTACCTGCGCGGCGAGGGGCTGGTAGGCGCCGTAAACGCGGGCGGCATCGAAGTGAACTTGTCGGCACCGGAAAAGGCGTATGTGGATTTGGCGCAGCGCATGGGGATTATTTTGGCCGGGGTGGTGGAGAAGGGTTTTGATTCGATCACGCTGCGGACGAACGGGGAGTTGCCGAAGCGGATTACGAGCACGCTGCAACGTGTCGCGGTGATGGCCTTGTTGAAGCCGTTTTTGAGCGAATCTCTGAATGTGGTGAATGCATTTCACCTGGCGGAGGGACGGGGCATTTCGATTCGCAGCGAGACGATGGGGCAGGCATATCAGCGGGCGATTCAGCACAGCATTGAGCTGGAGATTACGGAAAAAACCGGGGGCGAGACGAAGACGCACAACGTGATCGGCACGGTGTTTTCGGATAATCTGCCGCGCGTGCTGGCGATTAAAGGTTACTGGATGGACATGGTGCCGTCGGGTCCGATGATGTTGATTGTCAATCAGGATCGGCCGGGGGTGATTGGGTTGGTGGGGACGATGATGGGCAAGCTGGGCCTGAACATTGCGGATATGACGCTTTCGCGCAAGGGAGAGAAGGCGCTGATGGTATTGAAGCTGGACAGCGAGCCGAGCGCGGCGACATTGGAAGCGATGCGTAAGGAGCCGGCGTTGGAGGTGGTGAAGGCCATCACATTGCCGGCGATCGAGGTCGTAAAGTGATCAGCAAGACCGAAGAAAAGACCGTGGAGAAGCCAGTGGAGAAGTCCGTGGAGAAGTCCGTGGACAAGGGGTCGGAGAAGCCGGCGCGGAAGCGGGGGGTGCGTCCGGTGGAGACCGAGGAGGAGGCGCGTTTTGCCCAGGCGTTCGCGGCATTGGGCGAGCCGACACGATTGCGGATGATGCAGATATTGCCGCGGGAGCCGATCTGCGATGAGATGTATAACGTGATTGAGTTGGCTGAAGAATTGGGGTTGACGCAGCCGACGGTGTCGCATCATCTGAAAATATTGGCGGAGGCGGGATTGGTGCGGAGCAGGCGGTCGTGCAACAGCGTGCATTTTTACGTGGATCAGGAAGCCGTGATGAAGTGGCTGAAGTTGGCGAAGTGCCGGTTTGGGTGTGAAGGGTGCAAGGAGTAGGCGATCGAGGGAGGCGACGATTGACGATTGGATGTTGATGGTGCGGGGGCGGGAGGTGAAAATGGAAACGGGATTGTGCGATGATCGTGGCCGGAATAGATGAAGCGGGATATGGGCCGTTGCTGGGGCCGCTGGTGGTATCGGCGGCGGCGTTTTCGGTGCCCGGCGCGTTGCCGGAGGAACTTGAGGGGGTGCCGTGTTTGTGGCGGGAGTTGCGGGGCGCGGTGGCGAAGAAGAATGCCGGCAGCAAGGGGCGGTTGCTGATTGCGGATTCAAAGGTGGTGCATAATCTGGCGGAGGGGAATCGATTGCTGGAGCGAGGTGTTTTGGGATTTTTGCGGGCGCGTGATGGGGGAATTCTGGCGGGCACATTGCAGGATTTATTGGAGGGGCTGGGCTGCACGGATCATGAACTCGAGGGAAGGAGCGGCTGGTATGACACGTCGGCAGTAAAACTTCCGTGGTTGGCGGATGGGGCGGACTTGGCGATTGCAGGCAATGTATTGGCGGGGGCAATGGGGCGGGCCTCGGTACGGATGGAGGCATTGCGGACGCGGGTTTTTCCTGAGCATGTTTTTAATCGGATGGTGAGTGGAACGAATAATAAGGCCAGCGCTCTGGTGTCGATCACGCTTTCACATCTGGATTATCTGCAGCGGAATTTTGCGGATATGCAGAAATGGGGGGGCTTGCTGGTGGTGATCGATAAGCAGGGCGGGCGGGATCATTATACGAATTTGTTGCTGCGCAGTTTTCCAGAAGCCACGCTCCGGGTGATGAAGGAATCCGCGGAGGAAAGCGTTTACGTGATGACGGAAGGGTCCGTCCGGCGGACGGTGGTGTGGTTTCGCGAAAAGAGCGAGAGCGTGTCGATGGCGACGGCGCTGGCGTCCATGTTGTGCAAATACGTGCGGGAGTTGTGCATGCACGCATTCAATACGTGGTGGGGCGGACGGATTGAGGGGCTGCGGCCGACGGCGGGATATTATCAGGATGGGTTGCGTTGGCTGGCGGATGTGGATGCGCATTTGCCGCGGCTGGGAGTGACGCGTGAAATGTTGTGCCGGATCAGGTGAGGGGAATTGGGAGAGGGCGTTCAGGCGGAAATATCGAGGCGGGAGATATTTTTGGATGGAGTGGCGGGAGATTTCTGGGGAATATTTTTGAGAGTTGAAATGTCGATTTGCTCCAGCAGCAGATTTTCTTTTTCATCGGATTGTTCCGGGGGGTGATCGTCGCGCTGCTGCGGATTCTTGTGCTGGGGTTGGTCTTTCGTGGCCTCAACGGCGGTGTCGTCAAAGTCTTCGATGGTTTCGGAATGTTGCGCGGTTTTCAGTTGCTGTATGCGTTGGGCACGCGTAGCTTCTTGCGTTTCACGGGCGCGCGTTGAGCCGACTTGCTGGCTGAGGCCGGTGGAAGCGAGGACGGAGGAAATTGTGTTGAAGGGAATGTTGGACACAGTGTGGCACCTGCGTGAGGTTGGTTCGGTCCATCGAACTGGGTTGATCCATCAGGTGTTTTATCGACTGGGGGGGAGGGGAGGCATGAAAAAGGGGGGGATTTGGGGCGGGGAAAATGGATATAGCTTATGATGGGGAAAGGGTTTAGATGTTATCGGCGATGTTGATGGAAAGGTGTGATGGGCGACGGGCGAGGTTGTTTAGGTGTGGTCGGCGATGCTTATGAAAGGT
>JBBRWV010000101.1:0-14079 GCA_038248985.1 Phycisphaerae bacterium | reverse complement strand
GCCCCCATGCCACCCCCGTCGCGCATAGCAAAAACCCGCACAATACCCCCCCAATCACCAACCCTCCAACCCTTCGCGCACTACCCATGGCTCACCTATTCTTCCAGCGTCGTGATGATTTCGTTAATACGTACACAAAAGTTATCGTTCAGCACCAGCACCTCACCCCGCGCCACCAATTGATCATTCACAAACACATCCACCGGATCCCCCGCCAACTTATCCAGCTCCACCACGCTCCCCTCCGCCAGCTTGAGTACATCCTCAATCAGCATCTTAGTCCTGCCCAGCTCTATCTTTACGTTCAAGTCCACATCACGCAGCAAATCAATCGCGCCGCTCGAAACGCTCCCCAACACCTTGCTGAAACTCGGCAATTCAAAGTTCCCTCCACCTCCGCCGCCGCCCGTTTCCCCCGGCGCATCGAACCCACCGGGTATGTCGTGTGACTCATTATGTACGTCAGTCATTATCGGCCTCCATGCCTCATTCGTCTACTATCGTTCCCCCACCTCACTTTTCGTAAGCAAAAAACGTGAAAGCCGCCGCGCCCAACCACCCGTACTCTCCAAAACGGGTGACTTCGACGCGACGGCCTCTTGTTGATAACCCCTTTTTAACCCCGAAGTTAGAACTCCGTTCTGAACGGCGTACACTTCGGAATCAGCAATTCCACAATCAAATCTTTTCCCAAATCATGCTCCAATTGGTACCCCACCTGCCGCCGCAGCGTCTCTAACCCCGGCTCTTCCAAGCTCTTAGGATCCGAGCTCGCCACAATCGTCCGAATGCGGTCCCGGATCTCCGCATCCCGCTCCACAATCAACTCCGTCACTTTTACCTTATTCTTTTCCATCACCTTCGCCACCACCTGCAGATCATAAAGAATCAGCCGACCACTCTGCTTGTTCGGCAGCTTGGCCTCCAAAATCTTCACCTCTGCTTCTTTTTCCACCACCTCTTTCTTCTCCGTCGCCGGTGGCTCCGCGATCACCCGCTTCGGTCCGCCCGCCATCTTCATCGTCAACCCGACCGTCGCGCCTTCCAGCACAAGCACAGCCGCGGCCACAATGATCGTTTTCATCATCCCTTTTTTCTTCGGTGCCGCTTCCGCATCCGCAGCCGGTGCTGGTGCTGCTTTCGCCGCTGGTTTCTCTTCTTTGGCCATGAGATACCTCCTTTAAGTGACACGCAAAATCTGCGTGTCCCGCAAGGTGTATCGTCGGGAATGTGTATCAGGTTAACTCGTCCGGCATTTACAGGACTCGTTTTTCCCATTTTTTCCGTTTTTACACTTTTCAGCGGTAAAAACGCCGCCTTTACCGGACGTTCAAATCTGCCCCAAAGCCAGAATTGCCCGCGCCAACGCCGCATCCTCCCCCGTCGTGATCTTCAAGTTGATTGCCGCACCTTCCGTAATCGCCACCGCCCTCCCATTCCGCTCAAACACCTGGGCATCATCCGTCACATCCACCAACCGCCCCTCCCCCCGCAATCGCTCATACCCCTCCAGCAACCCGTGCAACTCAAAACACTGCGGCGTCTGCGCCTGATACAACCCCCGCCGATCCACCGTCTCACTGACCCTTCCCTCCCCGCTTCTCCGCTTCAATGTCGCCGGTTCCGCCACGCACGGCAATGCCCCTCCCATCTTTTTCGCCATCTCAAAAACCTCCCCAATCACCGCCTCCGGCGTCAACGGCCGCGCCGCATCATGCACCGCCACCCACCGCGGTGCCTCCTCCACCCCCGCCAACGCCTGCAAACCCAACATCACCGACTCCCACCGCTCCCGCCCCCCTTCCACCAACAGCAACTTCCGCCCATCCACGATCTCACTCAAATGCTCCGCATACGCGTCAAACCGCTCCCGCCCCGTCACAATCACAATTCGCGAAACATCCCACCGCCGCGCAAACAACCCCACCGACCGCTGCAAAACACTTCGCCCATTCAAATCCACCAACAATTTATCCCCGCCACCAAACCGCGCGCCACTCCCCGCCGCCGGCATCACCACACCAAACGCATCTGCTTTCGAAACCACATTCAATTGACTCATATCCCGCACAAGTATCCCGCAAACCCCCCAACTCGTCACGCGCACGACCAAATCTTCCCAGATTTTGCCTTGCGATAATCTCGATTCGCCATTCCCCCAGCGAGGTTATACTTGCGCCGTGAGATAAGGAATCTGAAGCTATGACGACGCTTACCGTGCCGCCAGTCACCATTTTCGCCGACGGCACCCGCGCCGCTTCCGGTGGCCCCGGCGGCGCGATCTACATCTGGCGCATCCCGCGTTTCTGACCCCCTGCCATCCTCGGCCTCCCAATCCCCATCCCTCCCCCTCGCGCAAAAAAAATGCGCGCCGCAGACAATTCCGCGGCACGCACTATCTTCAATTTCGCTCGACTTCCAGCGTTTACGCCGCTCAGAAGTTCGTCTGCGACATCACTTCCGAACCCGCCACGTCGCCGCCGTCACCCAACTGACGCGACACGTAACCCGGCTGGGCCGCCCGTTGCGTTTCCGCCTGGAACGCATTGAGAATCTCGCGCTCCACATACTGGCGGCATTCCGCATTGATCGGATGCGCCACATCGCAGTGCATCTTCACGCGCTCGCCCGTCGGAATCATTGCCGGCAAACCCGTCCCGCAATTGTTGCAGAACTTCGCATGCAGGTGGTTCTTCGTCCGGCAAGTCTGGCACGCCGCCATGATCTTGCGCGAGGGCATCGCCACAAACAGCCCGTTGGGGCCGTTGATGATCTTGATGTCGCGCACCACAAAACATCCTTCAAACGTCACGCAGCAAAAGCCGCGCAGACGATCTTGGTTGCCCGGTGCCAACTGAACGGCCACATCTGTGATCTTGAGCATAACAAAACTCCTGTAGTAAATGAGTTTGGGGATGAAAACAATAAAAAAAGGCCTAAGCGAGGGATCACACCATCCGTCGCTTACGCCTGCTTTACCTTCTTGTCGTGATGCCGAATCATAATTCTTATCCGTAACAACTGGTGCGAACCAGAGCTTGATGACAGGTGTATTTTAGTCGCCGAAGGCGTATAAGCAATAACCAACCCCCAATTAAATCATAGTATTTTCGCCCAAAAATAAGATTTTTTAATCGGATATTATTGCCGATTCATTCCCCTGCGCGTGCACATTTTCCCCCCGCGCGTAAAATCTCCCCATGACTTCTCCCGCCTACATCGCCCTCGGCTCCAATCTCGGCCAACGCCAACTCGCACTCCGCGCCGCCATCGATCGCATCGCACATCTCCCCGCCACACGCCTCCTCCAACTCGCCACCTTCCGCGAAACCTGCCCCGTCGGCGGCCCGCCCAACCAAAATTACTACATCAATTCCGCCCTCTCCATCGAAACCTCTCTCGAGCCCGCCGCCCTCCTCGATCATCTCCTCCGCATCGAACGCGACCTCGGACGCGACCGCTCCTCCGAACCGCGCAACGGCCCGCGCATCCTCGACCTCGACCTCCTGCTCCATGGCCACACCATCCTCCACACCAGCACCCTCACCCTCCCCCACCCGCGCTTGCATGAACGTCTTTTCGTGCTCGAACCCCTTGCCGAAATCGCCCCCGACGTCCTCCACCCCACCCTCCACAAATCCATCGCCGAATTACTCGCCCTCGCCGCCGCGCCATCACCCACCACCCCTCACCGGAGCTAACCCCGTCATGGCCCACATGAAAGTCCTTCACTCTATTCACGACTTCCGCGCCTGGCGCGCCGCCAACCCCGCCCCCATCATCCCCTTCGTCCCCACCATGGGCGCGCTCCACGAAGGCCACATCTCCCTGCTTCACCAGGCCCGCCAACTCGCCGGTCCCTCCGGCCGCGTCCTCGCCTCCATCTTTGTCAACCCCACCCAGTTCGGACCCAGCGAAGATTTCTCCCGCTACCCGCGCAGCCTCGAAAATGACTGCGCCCTCCTCGACGCCGCCCGCTGCGATGCCGTCTTCGTCCCCGCCGCCGAGGAAATGTACCCCGGCATCGCCCAACTCAGCACCCAGCACTCCGCCCTCCGCACCTCCATCGACCCCGGCCCACTGGCCGACCTCCTCGAAGGCGCCATCCGCCCCGGCCACTTCCGCGGCGTTTGCACCGTCGTCGCCAAACTCCTCCTCATTACCCAGCCCACCCACCTCCTCCTCGGCCAAAAAGATTTCCAGCAGCAAGCCATTCTTCGCCAGATGACCCTCGACCTCAACTTCCCCGTCACCGTCGTCACCTGCCCCACCCTGCGCGAATCCGACGGCCTCGCCATGAGCAGCCGCAACCGCTACCTCACCCCCGATCAACGCCCCCGCGCCACCGCCATTTACCAAGCCCTTCAATGGGCCAAATCCGCCTACGATTCCGGTGAAAAACACCCCGCCCCTCTTGCCGCCGGCATGCAACAACGCATCGCAGCCGCCGGCCTCACCGTCCAATACGCCCTCCCGGTCCACGCCCGTTTCCTCACCCCCTTCACCACCACCATTACCGGGCCCGCCGCCCTCCTCGTCGCCGCCCAACTTGGTGCCACCCGCCTCATCGACAACCTCCTGCTTTCCGCGTAACACACACCCTCCCGTGGCAACGTCCTAGACTACCTGAACCTTTCGGAGAACCCCCTCCATGAACTGTCGTCTCGCCCCTGCCGTCGTTCGCGTATTCACTCTCTCGCTCGCCATCGCTTCGCTCACCGCCTGCGATTTGAACTCCAAAGACCCAGCACGCATCAACACCAAGCCCACTTTCGCCGTCGAATACGCCACCTCACGCATCAGCCCCACTGTCGTTCGCCTCGACGTCGTCCGCGAAACCTACGTCCAGGGCCAGCTCCGCTCCGAGCGCTCCATCGGCTCCGGCGTCATCATCGACAATGACGGGCATGTCCTCACCAACTTCCACGTCGCCGGACGCGCCAAACGCCTCGACATCACCCTCGCCAATCTCGAGCACGTCCGCGCCACCCTCGTCGGCTCCGATCACTGGACCGATCTCGCCCTCGTCAAACTCGACATGGACGAAGTCAAACGCAAAGGCCTCACCTTCCAACCCGCCGTCCTCGGAGACTCCCAACAAGTCCAACTCGGCCAACCCGTCATCGCCGTCGGCACCCCCTATGGCCTCACCCGCACCGTCACCATGGGCATCGTCAGCAACACCGACCGCTTCTTCGATGAGTCCACCATCAACGGCTACGAAACCGGCTGGTTCAATAACTGGATCCAGATGGATGCCGCCATCAACCCCGGCAACTCCGGCGGCCCACTCATCAACCTCCGCGGCGATGTCATCGGCATCAACACCCGCGGCTCCCCCACCGGCAACAACCTCGGCTTTGCCATCCCCATCAACACCGCCAAACAAGTCGTCAAGGAAATCCTCGCCTCCGGCAAAGTCTCCCGCAGCTACACCGGCGTCGTCCTCCAACCCATGCAGGATCTCGAACGCTACTACGATGTCGCCGGCGACAAGGGCGTCATGGTCGCCTCCGTCGAAAAAGCCTCGCCCGCCGCCGTCGCCGGCCTCAAGGCCGAAGACATTCTGCTCGCTGTCGATGGCCAGCCCACCAATGCCCGCTTCCCCGAGCAACTCGCTCACACCCGCAAACTCATGGCCGATTACCCCGTCGGTGCCGCCATCAAACTCACCGTCCGCCGCCCCGGCAGCACCGATCCCCTCACCCTCACCGTCACCACCGAAAAACTCGAAAGCGTCATCACCGAAGAACAAAGCATCCCCGGCTGGGGCCTCACCGTCCGCAACCTCACCCGCGCCTACCTCCGCGATGCCCGCCTCCCCTACATGCAAGGCGTGCTCATCACCGGCGCCCGCGCCGGCTCCCCCGCCGATGTCGCCACCCTCCGCAATGGCGACATCATTCTCAAAGTCGCCGGCAAAATCGTAACCAACGCCGATGAACTCGAAAAAATCGTCGACGCCTGGAAAAAAACCAAAAAACCCATCGACGTCACCATCCGTCGCGACCGCAGCGAACTCACCCAGGTCATCAAACCCGGAGACTAACGCCCCCGGGCGAGAAACCCTTCGCCCCCTGCTTCCCTATCCGGTTCCCTATACTGAAATCCCCTCACCCCCAACAAGGATCCCACTTATGCAAACCCGTCCCTTCGTCAACACCCTCCTCATCGCCGCCGCCCTCGCCACTTTCACCGCCACCCCCGCCCGCGCCCAAGTCGATATCGACGCCAAGGCCCAGGAAGTCGCCAAATCCCTCGTCATCGTTGAATACACCCTCCGCAATGAAAATGTCGCCCGCGAAGAATCCGGCCAGGGCATCCTCATCCATGCCGATGGCGTCATCCTCATCAGCGGCTCCCTCATCAACGAAAGCATCCCCCGCGACTACATCAAAGACATCAAGGTCCGCCTCCCCCAGAAAAACTTCGCCTCCATCCCCGTCAAATTCCTCGGCCGCACCCAGGACCGCGTCTTCGCTTTCCTCAAAGCCGATAAACCCCTCGATGGCGTCGCCGTCCTCGACACCTCCCACACCGCCGATACCAAACTCGGCCGCGATGTCTTCTCCGTCGGTCGACTCTCCAAATCCGGCGGCTACGAACCCTACGTCGGCGTCTCCGCCAACAAGGCCCTCATCACCGTCACTCACAAACTCGCCGGCACCGGCTCCTTCGGCCTCACCCGCGCCAACAGCCCCGTCTTTGACCGCCAATCCGGCGACCTCATCGGCTTCACCTACCCGCCCCAGCCCGAAGCCATGATCCTCCGCGACTCCACCGGCATCCGCCCCGTCGAAATCACCGACGCCGACCAGTCCGGCATCTACATCGTCTGGGACGACATGAAAGACGTCTTCAAGGACATCCCCACCAAACCCTTCGAATCACGCCGACCCTGGATCGGCATCGACGGCATGACCGGCCTCGAAGAAGAAGTCCGCACGCACTTCGGCATCGCACAACCCGTCGCCGTCCAAATCGGCTCCGTCATCCCCAACGAAGCCGCCGACAAGGCCGGCCTCAAAACCGGCGACGTCATCACCTCTATCGACGGCACCCCCTTCTCCACCTCCCCCGTCCCCGACCTCATGGTCACCCACTTCTCCCGCGCCCTCGAAAAACACCAGCCCGGCGATGAAATCAAACTCGCCGTCCTTCGCGACCACGGCCAAACCAAGGTCGAAATCAAAGTCAAACTCGGCACCTCCCCCAAAACCGCCCCCGAATTGCCTCTCACCTTCTCCCCCAAAATCGGCATCTCCACCCGCGACCTCGTCTTCGCCGACGCCTATGCCCGAAAACTCCCCCAGGACACCAAAGGCGTCATGGTCGTCCTCGTCAAGCAAGGCACCCCTGCCAGCCTCGGCTCCACACCCCTCCGCGCCGGCGTCCTCATCACCAAGATCAACGACCAGCCCGTCGACGACCAGAAACAGTTCCTCCAACTGCTGAAAAAAGAAGAAGAAAAACCCGACCTCAAGGAACTCGTCTTCGTCGTCACCCTCCCCAACGCCGAAACCCAGGTCTGCCGCGTTGACCTCACCAAATAATCAAAGCACCCGCAAAAAAAACCAGGGCCGGCCCATCACAGGCCGGCCCTTTTTCGTTTTCCAAACCTCAATCCCCTCAATTCTCCGCTGCTCTCTCCATATCCGGCCCGACGCCCTCCACCGCCCCGGGCATCTCGTCACCACCTATATACATGAACATTCCTATCATTTGACTCATCGTTCCCACCAGCCCCTCCATACTCACAAAACCGCTCAGCGTCGCCGTCTTCCCCTCCGCCACAATCTTCACCGATTTCATCATATCCACCGTCGCCTTCGGCATCATTTCCTCCATCTGCTTGACGCCTCGGGCCATCTCTTCATTCATCTTCGTCATGGCATCCTTGATCTTCTCCGCATCCGGTCCGGTCGCCTTTACCGTGTACTGAATCGTTCCTTTTTCCACCTTCGTCGTCAGCTGGAAATCGTCATACGCACCAAAGACGTCTTCCTTCTTCATGTCGTCGCTCAAACGCCCCACCGCCCAAATCGCCGCCTGCGTGTCCACCCCCTTCAACAACGCCTGCGTCTTCTCATTGGCCGCCAGACCACCGTCCTCCCCTTTGCCCGTCTTGATTCCTTTGGCAATCGCCTTCACCCCCGCATCCACATTCTCCTCATCCGGCCCCCCCACGAATATCACATGCTGTTCCGATACCAGCAGCAGCACCATCGAACGCTCCACACGCAACACCTTCATCCCCTCCACCTCCTCCACTTTCCCCTTCATCGATTCATCCATCGACTCCAACACCGTAAGCAAATTCGCAATCGACATCTGCCCACGCAACGAAAACGCCGCCCAGCCCTTGTTTTCTCCCACATCCTCCGACGCCGCCACCGTCAGCGAATCCAGACGCACATTCCCCAACTTCTCCGCAAAATCCACCACCCCTTTTGTCATCTTCAACTTCATCTTTGGCAACGTCTTGGCGATTTCCGCCTTCCGTTCCGCCATCCCTTCCCCACCGGGCCCCCCTTCACCCATCGTCGCCAGCAAATCATCCAGCCGCAACGTCTTCGTCCCCACCAGCGTCCGCACCTGCCCCACCATCCCCGTGTTCTTGGGCAACGCCGCAAGATCCGCCGCCAACCCCGTGTCATCCACCGCACGCTTCCACGCCTTCCCCTCAATCAGCCCCATCGCTCGATTCGCGTAATCCGCCACAAACGGCTCTTTTGACGTCGCCATCTGCCTCAACAGCGGCAGCGAATCCTTATCCTTCTTCTCCCCCAGCGTCCGTATCGCCATCAACCGCCGTATCGACCGCGCCTGTGCATGCGTCGTCAACTCATCCACGATCCCCTTCGCCGCCAGCGCCACCTCTTCATCCTTCGATTCCATCGCCGGCTTCAAATTCTCAATCACTCCCGGCCCCATCGCCAAAATCTTCTTCCGCGCCGCGTCCCGCACCGCAAACTCCGGGTTCTCCAGCACCTTGAGTTCCTTCTCAATGCTCTCCACTTTCGCGTCCGGCCCCGCATCCTGCCGCAACTGCTCCACCGTCACTTTCACATTCTTCTGCGCCCAATAAGCGTCCGTGCTCACAAAATCCAGCATGTCCTGCCCCGCCTGCCCCAACATCATCAAAACTATAAAAATAAACTCAACGCCGCCGCCCATAGAAAACTCCTTCTGTAAAATGTCATTGATTCGCGAACCCTACCACCACCCACCCCCACTTTCCACCATCTTCCGCCAACTTTCCCACCCCGCCCAACCCTCCCCCCATTTCTTCGGCTACACTTATACGTATGTCCACTGACCGCCTCACCCTCCATATCGATGGCATGACCTGCGGCGCCTGCGTCGCCCGCGTCGAGTCCGCCCTCCACTCCGTCCCCGGCGTCACCGCCTGCGCCGTCAACCTCACCACCAACCTCGCCACCGTCTCCATCCATTCCCCCGACACCCCTTCCACCTCCCCCGCCAACAACCTCAACACCACCCTCCTCCAAGCCGTCGAAAAAGCCGGCTACCACGCCCAGTTCCTCCAAGGAACCGCCGCCGAAACCCTCCGCAACGTCTCCGCCCGCGGCCTCGAGCACGAACACGCCGTCCGCCGCCGCCTCGTCATCGGCATCCTCGCCGGCCTCCCCGTTCTCCTCCTCGACCTCTTCCACAATCGCCTCGCCGAACTCGCCTCTCCCGACCGCCTCCTCTACTTCTCCCTCGCCCAACTCGCCCTCGCCACCGTCGTCATGCTCTACACCGGCCTCCCCTTCTTCGCCGGTGCCTTCCGCGCCCTCCGCCACGGTGCCGCCAATATGGACGTCCTCGTCGCCCTCGGCAGCGGCGTCGCCTACTTCTATTCCCTCGCCCTCCTCCTCCTCGCCTTCCGCCCAGACTCCCACTCCCTGCACACCTACCACAACGAACTCCACGCCGCCGTCGCCATCGTCGTCCTCGTCACCCTCGGCAAATTCCTCGAAGCCCGCGCCAAAAAACGCGCTGCCAGCGCCGTCGCCGGTCTCGCCACCCAGGCCGCCGCCACCGCCACCCGCATCCTCCCCCACGGCCAATCCGAAACCGTCCCCGCCGAACAAATCCAAATCGGCGAACACATCCAAATCCTCGCCCACCAAACCATCCCCCTCGACGGCCTCGTCACCCAGGGCGCCGGCTCCGTCGATCAAAGCCTCCTCACCGGCGAGTCCACCCCCATCGAAATCGTCGTCCCACGCCACGCCCCCGCCTCCCAAACCCCCGTCTACGTCGTCGGCGGCTCCCGTCTCCTCGACGGCCACCTCATCCTCCAGGCCACCAGCACCGCCGCCACCAGCACCGTCGCCCGCATCCTCGAACTCGTCCACGCCGCCCAGGCCAGCAAAACCCAAATCCAGGCCCTCGCCGATCGCGTCGCCGCCGTCTTCGTCCCCATCGTCCTCCTCCTCGCCGCCCTCAACTTCGCCGCCTGGGCCTACTTCTCCCGCGACCTCGAACGCGCCATGCTCCACACCATCGCCGTCATCGTCATCGCCTGCCCCTGCGCCATGGGCCTCGCCACCCCCACCGCCGTCACCGTCGCCATGGGCCGCGCCGCCAAAATGGGCATCCTCTTCACCAAAGCCACCGCCCTCGAAACCGCCCGCTCCATCGACACCGTCCTCTTTGACAAAACCGGCACCCTCACCACCGGCCAGCCCCGCGTCGCCGAAATCCTCGGCGACCCCGACCTCCTCCGCCTCGCCGCCTCCCTCGAACAATTCAGCGAGCACCCCCTCGCCAAAGCCATCGTCGATCACGCCCGCGAAAACGCCCTCCCACTCCTCGAACCCACGCGCTTCAACTCCATCCCCGGCGGCGGCATCCGCGCCACCTTCCCCGACGGCCGCGAACTCGCCGCCGGCTCCGTCGCCTTCATCTCCTCCCTCCACGTCCCCCTCGACCAACCCGCCATCGACCGCCTCACCTCCGCCGGCATGACCATCGTCGCCCTCGCTGACCTCCGCTCCCTTCGCCCCCTCGGCCTCCTCGGCCTGCGCGACTCCCTTCGCGACAACGCCGCCGCCACCATCGCCCTCCTCCGCTCCCGCAACATCCGCGTCGCCGTCGTCAGTGGCGACACCGCAGCCGCCGTCCGCGGCACCCTCCAAAACATCACCGTCGATTCCGTCCTCAGCAACGTCCAACCCGCCGCAAAAGTCCAGGCCATCCACCACGCCAAATCCCCCGCCGACCCCGCCTCCCGCGCCCCCATCTCCCACGTCGCCTTCGTCGGCGACGGCATCAACGACGGCCCCGCACTCGCCGCCGCGGACCTCGGCATCGCCCTCGCCTCCGGCACCCAAATCGCCCAATCCGCCGGCGACGTCATCCTCCTCAACAACGACCTCGCCGCCGTCCCCGCACTCCTCGAACTCTCCCGCCGCACCCTCCGCGTCATCAAACAAAACCTCTTCTGGGCCTTCGCCTACAACATCGCCGCCATCCCCCTCGCCATGGCCGGACTTCTCACCCCCGCCTTCGCCGCCGCCGCCATGATCCTCAGCAGCCTCACCGTCGTCACAAACGCCCTCCGCCTAAACTACCTGAAAACTCCGCCCCCCTCATGATTCCCCGAACTTCCCCCTTGCTTCTTCCCCCCATCTCCGTAATCCTAACTTCATACCCACTTCCTGCTTCTCCCCACCTGGCCCCTCACCCTGACCCCTGCCACCCCCACGCAAAGGAACCCCATGTCCCTCCTCACCATCGCCCTCAACCCCGCCATCGACCGCGTCCTCGAATGCCCCGACTTCCACATCGGCGGCCACCAGCAAGTCCGCGAAATCGCCCGCCTCGCCGCCGGTAAAGCCCCCAACGTCTCCCGCGCTCTCGCCCAACTCGGCTCCGATTCCATCGCCACCGGCTTCATCGGCACCCATGAAGTCGAATTCTTCCACAACCAACTCCTCGAATGCGGACCCGGTCGCATCCTCTGCCACTTCATCGAAGTCGGCGGCAAAACCCGCGAAAATATCACCATCCTCGACTCCCAACGTCATATCGAAACCCACCTCCGCAACCGCGGCTTCACCATCGTCGAAGCCGAAATCGACCTCCTCGAAAAAAAACTCACCCATGACCTAAGGCCCGGTGACACCGCCATCTTCTCCGGCAGCCTCTGCGAAGGCATCACCCCCCAGCGCTACGCCCAAATCGTCCAACACGCCCGCGCCGCCGGTGCCCTCCTCGCCGTCGATGCCTCCGGTCCCGCCCTCGCTGAACTCGTCAAACACAAACTCTGGCTCATCAAACCCAACCTCGCTGAACTCGCCGAACTCCTCGGCACCGCCCTCACCAATGACCCCATCGCCATCGCCGCCAAAGCCCGACCACTCCTCCACAAAGTCGACCATATCCTCATCAGCCGCGGCCCCGACGGTGCCCTCCTTCTCAACCAAAACGGCCTCTGGTCCGCCTCCGCCCCGCCCGACCCCGCCGACACCGTCGTCCGCACCGTCGGCTGCGGCGACCACCTCCTCGCCGGCTTCATCGCCGAATTCGCCGCCGGCAGCAACCTCGAATCCGCCCTCCGCACCGCCGTCGCCCTCGCCACCGCCCGCGCCCTCTCCCCCTCCCTCGAAGCCCTCACCCCAGAAGAAATCCAAAATATCGCCCCCCGCATCATCACCCAAAAACTAGCATCCGCCTAAACACTTCTCTCGCCAAACTTTTGGCTTTTCCACCAATCAGATCTCGACGTCATAGACAACCCGACCTTAGCTTTCTGTAACCAGCAATTTTTAGGCACAAATAATATAAGCCAATACTTCCAATAAACAAATAGACAAAATCATGGAATACGGTCCATCGAATGACGTAGACCGCACAAAAGGCAGTGGGAAACGGTGTAGCCATTTCGGTATAGCCACCCAATATATAGTCCACGCCCAGAAAGGACTCAGCAAATACCCGCGAGTCTTCGCTTTCAGCACCAAAATTCCAAATTTGAGAAGCAGACAGATTTTTTGTTATTCGCGATTTCGGTCGTTCATCCTTAACATTATCCATCCAAAACTCAAGAGGATAATTCACCCCCGTTGATGTAACGTCAGTATGTCTGAATTGCTGCTTCCATTTGTAAATAGACAATTCCCAGAGCGAATTGCCACTACGACACGATAACGATATCAAACGATGAGTAGACACAACTGAGCAGGCAGCCAGAAAGAGCGAAGCCAATGTAAATGCCCCGAGAAATATTTTTTTCGTCGTTCTGTTCTTCATAAATGAAACCCCATTGAACCGAAAATATTCCATCAGTTTTGTTTACTCATTCTTAAATCAAATAGCGTTGAAATGGTTACCGCAGTATCGAGATGTGTATGTTCAGTGAACATAACATCTTCGTTGAGAGGAGGACTTTGGGCTTCCCCACGAATGGTGGGCGCGCAGGACGGACAGCATAATGCTGTTGAAAGGAGTCCCAAATGGCACCACAATCATACCGGAATAGTAATCCCAGCCAGTTCGAACCAGATATTGATAGATATCAGGATTTGCTTCACCGCTGCTGCCATTTGCGCCTTGCACCTCGCCAAGAGCACTGAATAGCCGTATCGTCGTGGAATACCAAATGATAAGCCCATCCCACACCTCAGGTTACTACAGCGCATTCACAACCCGGTTGGCAATATTCCAGCACGCCTCAAATCGCTGGGTGCGAAAATCTTCATACGTGACCACATCGAACTTCAACTTGCTGGGGTCAGTCGCATACTCTGGAATGAGCAGGTGGTTCTCGATGTTGACCCCTCCTGCCTTCAAGCGACTGAAGTAACTGTCGGGGAGCTCTGCTCGCTTCCGAATATTGTCGGTCGCGCCAAGGAATCGAAAGTTTCCGATGTAGTTGATGTCGGGGGAAGCAAGTCCCAGCGCACTTCGGAGCTTGCTCTGCGGGTAAGGGCCGGCGCATCAATAAATGTCAAATAATATCATGTCAGAGGGGCCTGTGGTTCGATGCATTGAAAGGACTAATTACGACGCGGGCAAGGAGGCCTTAGGATGGCGAATAAGTTTCAAGGACGATACGAGCCGCGT